>NZ_JASCAM010000014.1:0-211702 GCF_029967835.1 Enterobacter sp. V87_3
GAGCACGACCTTGCCAAGGTCGGGGTCGCGAGTTCGAGTCTCGTTTCCCGCTCCAAATTCTTTTTCCAGTCAAAATTATCCACAGCGTAAAGTCATGCTGGGGACGTTTCCCGTTGCATTTGAAATACTCTTGTAAACAGAGTTATCCACAGAACGCCTGACGCATCCGAACCGGCTGAAAACTTAGCAGGGTGAATAATATCTTTTTAACCTGCTGTTTTTAATGAATAAAATTTGATTGCAAAATGTTAACGCGATCGCTTGATCTCGTTGTCAGCCCTGATAGCGCTTGAGTTTTTATTTTTATTCACAGGCTGTGAATATATCAAGCATCCCGTATCAGCCCTTTTTCAATCACCCGCACCAGGCGCTGTTTCTTCGGCAGCTGCACTTCAACGACGCAGGCATTTCGCTTCTCAATTTGCTGCGCAATCGCCCATTCTATGTGTTCATCGAGAAGTGGGTGCTCACCTCTGCGGCTTTCAAGCGCCTGAATATTGGCTTCAGCCCAGGGGGCATTTCCCAGCGCGACGGCGACGTTACGCAGCCAGCGCAGGTGGCCGATACGGCGAATAGCCGAACCTTCCGTGACTTTCAGGAACCAGGCTTCGGTCCAGGCGAACAGTTCGATGAGTTGTGGCGCATGAAGCGCTTTGCGCGGGCTGAAGTCCTCTTCCTCGGTGAGTTGCGAGTAGCGGTTCCACGGGCAGATCAGCTGGCAGTCGTCGCAGCCGTAGATGCGGTTGCCGATGAGCGGGCGAAACGCTTCGGGGATTGCGCCTTCGAGTTCAATCGTGAGATAGGAGATGCAGCGGCGCGCGTCGACGACATACGGCTCGACGATTGCCCCGGTCGGGCAGATGGTCATACAGGCCACACAGCGTCCACAGCCTTCTTCTACCGGCCCGTCAATGGGCAGTGGTAAATCAATGAGCAACTCCCCGAGGAAAAAGAAGGAGCCGGCGTCACGGCTCAGGATAAGTGAGTGCTTACCTGTCCAGCCAAGCCCGGCTTTTTCGGCAATCGGACGCTCAAGAATAGGCGCGGAGTCAACAAACGGTCTAAAATTCAGCGAAACACAGTGCTGCTGAATAGTTTCCCCAAGTTTTTTTAAGCGGTTACGCAGAAGCTTATGGTAATCACGCCCGAGGGCATACCGGCTGACGTAGCCCAACGAGGGATTTTTTAGCGTGCGCGCAAATGCCGCGTTGGCTGGCAGGTAGTTCATGCGCACGCTGATGACGCGTAACGTGCCCGGCAAAAGCTCGTGTGGACGGGCGCGCATCATGCCGTGACGCGCCATCCACTCCATCTCGCCGTGGTACTGTTTGTCCAGCCAGGCCTGCAATTTTGGCTCGCTGGCAGAGAGATCGGTATCGGTGATACCCACTTTCTGGAAGCCAAGTTCAGCACCCCACTGTTTAATTTTTTGCGCTAACTGATTGAGATCGAGGGGCTGTGACATGACGGACCATACTGTGAAGAAAAACCCCGCCAGTATACCACATTCCATCTGGCATGCGGATGACCTCCGCCATGCCGAAAAAGAGGCGGCCGACAGCCTGGGGATTACCCTTTATGAGTTGATGCAGCGGGCGGGCGAAGCGGCATTTAACGTTGCCCGGACGGCCTACCCGGATGCATCGCACTGGCTGATTTTATGCGGACATGGCAATAACGGCGGGGACGGCTATGTGGTCGCACGTCTGGCCGTTGCCGCCGGTCTTCGCGTCACGCTGCTTGCGCAGGAGAGCGATAAGCCCCTGCCAGAAGAAGCCAGCGCCGCGCGGGACGCCTGGCTTAACGCGGGCGGTATGATCCACGCGCCGGACATTCTCTGGCCGGATGATGTCGCGCTGATCGTTGACGGGCTGCTGGGGACCGGGCTGCATAGCGCGCCGCGCGACAGCGTTGCGGCGCTGATTGAACGCGCCAACGCGCATGCTGCTCCGGTAGTGGCGCTGGATATCCCTTCCGGATTGATCGCGCAGACCGGAGCCACGCCGGGTGCGGTGATTAACGCCGCTCACACCGTGACCTTTATCGCCCTCAAACCTGGCCTGCTCACCGGTAAAGCGCGGGATGTGGTCGGCCTGCTGCACCACAGTACGCTGGGGCTGGACGGCTGGCTGGCCGGACAGGAGACAAATCTTTCACGTTTTGATGCCTCGCAGCTTGCCCACTGGTTGCCGCCGCGCCGTCCAACGTCCCATAAGGGCGACCAGGGGCGGCTGGTGATTATCGGAGGCGATACCGGTACCGCAGGCGCGATCCGCATGACCGGCGAAGCGGCGTTGCGCTGCGGAGCAGGGCTGGTGCGGGTGCTGACGCGCAGCGAAAATATTGTTCCGATTATCACCGCCCGCCCGGAACTGATGGTGCATGAATTGACCCCAAAATCGCTTGAGGAGAGTCTCGAGTGGGCGGATGTGGTGGTGATTGGTCCCGGGCTGGGACAAGAAACCTGGGGCAAACAAGCCCTGCAAAAGGTGGAGAATTTCCGTAAACCGATGCTCTGGGATGCTGACGCGCTGAACCTTCTGGCAATCAACCCGGATACGCGTCACAATCGCATTCTGACGCCGCACCCCGGTGAAGCAGCGCGGTTGCTTAACTGCAGCGTGGCAGAAATTGAAAGCGATCGCTTACTTTCTGCCCAGCGTCTGGTAAAACGTTACGGAGGTGTTGTTGTCCTCAAAGGGGCAGGGACCGTCGTTGCCAGCGACGTTTTGCAGGGCATCATTGATGCCGGTAACGCGGGAATGGCCAGCGGCGGCATGGGCGATGTGCTTTCCGGCATTATTGGCGCATTGCTCGGACAGAAACTTCCCCTATATGATGCAGCCTGCGCGGGCTGCGTAGCCCACGGGGCGGCAGCCGACAGGCTGGCAGCGCGTTACGGCACGCGCGGTATGCTGGCCACCGATCTTTTTTGCACGCTGCGGCGTGTAGTTAACCCGGATGTGATTGACGTAGAAAATGACTAATCGAGCGATTTCTTTACCTGATGAACAAGCCACTTTGGATTTCGGCACGCGCGTGGCGCAGGCCTGTCAGGGGGCAACCGTCATTTATCTGTATGGAGATTTAGGCGCGGGTAAAACAACCTTCAGCCGTGGGTTCCTGCAGGCGTTAGGCCATAAAGGGAATGTGAAAAGCCCAACCTACACGCTGGTTGAGCCTTATACCCTGGACCATGTTACGGTCTATCACTTTGATTTATACCGCCTTGCGGACCCGGAGGAGCTGGAGTTTATGGGGATCCGTGATTATTTTGCCAACGACGCCATTTGCCTGGTGGAGTGGCCGCAGCAAGGTGCGGGTGTGCTGCCTGACCCGGATGTCGAAATTCACTTAGAGTACCAGGCGCAAGGGCGTGAGGCACGCATCAGTGCTGTTTCCTCATCAGGGTGTTCCTTACTGGCCCGTCTGGCCGGTTAAGCGTAGGAATGACGGGATGATTAATCGCGTTAAAGGTTGGTTGTTAGCTGCAACGGTGCTGCTGTGCACGCAAGCCGGGGCGGCGAATCTTTCGGATATTCAGGTCTCCAATGGCGATAGCCAGGCCCGCATCACCTTCAGCTTTATGGGTGATCCTGAGTATGCCTTCTCACAAATCGACAGCCACAGCGTGGCGCTCGATATCAAACAAACCGGCGTGATCCAGGGGCTGCCGCTGCAGTTTAGCGGAAATAACCTGGTGAAAAGCATCCGATCCGGAACGCCAAAGGACAGCCAGTCGCTACGGCTGGTGGTGGATTTGACCGAAAAAGGAAAGACAAAGGCGGTTAAGCAGCAAAACGGCTCGAATTATACGGTGGTCTTTACCATCAACGCCGATGTGCCTCCGCCACCTCCACCGCCGCCTGCGCCGGTGGTCGCGAAACGCGTGGAAACGCCGGTTTATACTCCGCGTCCCGCTGAGCCTGCCCGTAATCCGTTCAAATCGCAGGACGATCGCATCACTGTGGCAACCAGCAGCAATACGGTGACGCGCCCGGCGGCCAGCGCGCGTCGTGCGACGGTCAGCGGAGACAAGGTGATTATCGCCATTGATGCCGGTCACGGTGGGCAAGACCCCGGTGCGATTGGGCCGGGCGGCACGCGCGAGAAAAATGTCACTATCGCCATCGCCCGCAAGCTGCGTACGCTGCTCAACGACGACCCGATGTTTAAAGGCGTGCTGACCCGCGACGGGGATTACTTTATCTCGGTCATGGGCCGCTCGGACGTGGCGCGTAAGCAAAATGCTAACTTCCTGGTGTCGATTCATGCGGATGCGGCTCCGAATCGTGATGCCACCGGAGCGTCCGTCTGGGTGCTCTCAAACCGTCGCGCCAACAGCGAAATGGCGGGCTGGCTGGAGCAGCATGAGAAACAGTCCGAGCTGTTAGGCGGCGCGGGCGATGTGCTGGCAAACAGCCAGTCTGACCCGTATCTCAGCCAGGCCGTGCTGGATTTACAGTTCGGTCATTCTCAGCGCGTCGGGTATGATGTCGCCACCAATGTACTGAACCAGTTACAAAGCGTGGGCGTGCTGCACAAGCGGCGTCCTGAACACGCCAGCCTCGGCGTTCTGCGCTCGCCGGATATCCCGTCGATTCTGGTGGAAACCGGCTTTATCAGTAATAACGGTGAAGAACGTTTGCTGGGAAGCGACAGCTACCAGCAGAAAATTGCCGAAGCGATTTATAACGGTCTGCGTAAATATTTTGACGCGCATCCGCTGCAGGCGGCACCGCAGGGCGGCGTGAGCCAGACGGCCAGCGCTGCGTTACCGGGTGAGATGACCGCGACCAATTAAGGAGACGTCATGCCGATTCAGATTCTCCCGCCGCAGCTCGCGAACCAAATCGCCGCCGGTGAGGTGGTTGAACGCCCTGCATCGGTGGTGAAGGAGCTGGTGGAAAACAGCCTTGATGCGGGCGCAACCCGCATCGATATTGATATCGAACGCGGTGGCGCGAAGCTTATCCGCATTCGGGACAACGGCTGCGGCATCAAAAAGGACGAGCTGGCGTTAGCTCTGGCGCGCCATGCCACCAGTAAAATCGCCTCGCTTGATGACCTGGAAGCGATTATCAGCCTGGGTTTTCGCGGCGAGGCGCTTGCCAGTATTAGCTCCGTTTCACGTCTTACGCTCACCTCCCGCACGGCCGAACAGCAGGAGGCCTGGCAAGCCTACGCCGAAGGGCGCGACATGGACGTGACGGTGAAACCTGCCGCACATCCGGTTGGCACCACGCTGGAAGTGCTGGATCTGTTTTACAACACGCCCGCCCGACGCAAGTTCATGCGCACCGAGAAGACCGAATTCGGCCATATCGATGAGATTATTCGCCGCATTGCGCTGGCGCGGTTTGATGTCACGATCAACCTCAGCCATAACGGCAAAGTCATGCGCCAGTACCGCGCGGTCGCTGAAGGCGGTCAAAAAGAGCGCCGCCTGGGTGCCATCTGCGGAACGCCCTTCCTCGAGCACGCGCTGGCGATTGAGTGGCAGCATGGCGATTTGGCCCTGCGCGGCTGGGTGGCCGATCCTAAGGTGAGCAGCGCCGCGTTTGCTGAGGTTCAGTACTGCTACGTCAACGGCCGTATGATGCGCGACCGCTTGATCAACCACGCGATTCGCCAGGCCTGTGAAGAGAAGCTCGGCGCGGATCAGCAGCCCGCCTTTGTGCTCTATCTGGATATTGACCCGCACCAGGTTGACGTTAACGTTCATCCGGCCAAGCATGAGGTCCGTTTCCATCAGTCGCGCCTGGTGCATGATTTTATTTATCAGGGCGTGGTGAGCGTGTTGCAGCAGCAGGCAGAGCCGACGTTACCGCTGGACGACAGCGAGCCGTCTGCGCGTTCACTGCCGGAAAACCGGGTCGCCGCGGGGCGTAACCACTTTGCCGAACCCGCCGTTGCGCGTGAACCGGCGGCACCGCGATTCGCCGCGTCGGGCAGCACGCCGCGAGCCACGGGGGCGAACTACCCGAACGCCCAGCCGGGTTATCAAAAGCAGCAGGGGGCGTTGTACCGCAAGCTGCTGGATACGCCAGCCGTTGAGCATAAAGAACGCATTGCGGTCTCTACGCCTTCGCTGGACGGCCACAGCCAGAGCTTTGGACGGGTATTGACCATCATCGCGCCGGATGTCGCGCTGCTCGAACGCGAAGGGCAACTGATGCTGCTGGCGCTGCCGGTGGCGGAACGCTGGCTCAAACAGGCGCAACTGACGCCGGGGATCAATGCCGCTTGCGCACAGCCGCTCCTGATCCCCGTACGCCTGAAAATAACCGCACAGGAAGCAGCAGTTTTGCAGCGTGCAACGCCGTTACTGGCGGAAATGGGTATTGAAATCGCACTCGAAGCGCAGCATGTGACCATTCGCGCAGTGCCTTTACCCTTACGCCAACAAAATTTACAAAACTTGATTCCTGAACTGATAGGCTACCTGGCGCAACAGACAACGTCTGATGCCGCGAATACCGCGCAGTGGATTGCTCGCCATCTGGCAAGTGAACACGCTGCATGGAGTATGGCGCAGGCCATTACCGTGCTGGCGGAGGTGGAACGCCTTTGTCCGCATCTGGTAAAAGCGCCACCGGGTGGATTATTACAACCTGTTGATTTAAAAACGGCGATGACCGCCCTGAAAGATGATTGATGTAAGCAAGGCGAGCCTGCCTAAGGCAATTTTTTTAATGGGGCCGACGGCCTCCGGTAAAACGGCATTAGCCATTGAGCTGCGTAAAGTTTTGCCTGTAGAGTTGATTAGCGTTGATTCTGCCCTCATTTACCGGGGGATGGACATTGGCACGGCGAAGCCAGACGCAGACGAACTGCGCGCGGCACCGCATCGTTTGCTGGATATTCTTGACCCGGCTCAGGCTTATTCGGCAGCCGATTTTCGCCGCGATGCCCTGGCCGAAATGGCCGACATTACGGCGGCAGGACGAATACCGCTGCTGGTTGGCGGTACCATGCTCTACTTTAAGGCGCTCCTGGAGGGGTTATCACCTCTGCCATCGGCGGATCCTGAGGTAAGAGCAAAGATTGAGCAGCAGGCGGCAGAGCAGGGGTGGGACGTTTTGCACAAGCAACTGGCACAAGTCGATCCGGTTGCCGCAGCACGGATTCATCCAAATGATCCGCAAAGGCTTTCCCGGGCACTGGAAGTTTTTTTCATTTCGGGTAAAACTTTAACGGAACTGACGCAAACGTCAGGAGAGGCTCTGCCGTATCAGGTGCATCAGTTCGCCATCGCCCCGGCGAGCCGTGAACTGCTCCATCAACGAATTGAGCAGCGTTTTCATCAGATGTTGGCTTCAGATTTTGAAGCAGAAGTGCGGGCGCTTTTTGCCCGTGGAGATTTGCATACGGACATGCCTTCCATTCGTTGTGTGGGATACCGCCAGATGTGGTCGTATCTTGAAGGTGAGATTTCATACGATGAAATGGTTTATCGAGGTGTTTGCGCCACGAGGCAGTTAGCGAAGCGCCAGATCACCTGGTTGCGCGGTTGGGAGGGGGTTCACTGGTTAGACAGTGAAAAACCACAACAGGCGTTAAACGAAGTGATTGAGGTTATTGGTGATATCGCTCACTGAATGTGTACAATTAAGCCGTATCGTGCGCAATTTTTCAGAATCGCAAGGTTCTAAGTACAAAACAAGCATATAAGGAAAAGATAGAATGGCTAAGGGGCAATCTTTACAAGATCCGTTCCTGAACGCATTGCGTCGGGAACGTGTTCCAGTTTCTATTTATTTGGTGAATGGTATTAAGCTGCAAGGTCAGATTGAGTCTTTCGATCAGTTCGTGATTCTGTTGAAAAACACGGTCAGCCAGATGGTCTATAAGCACGCTATTTCTACTGTTGTTCCGTCTCGTCCGGTATCTCATCACAGCAATAACGCTGGCGGCGGCACAGGTAGTAACTACCATCATGGTAGCAACGCACAGGGTTCTACTGCCCCTGCGCAGGACAGCGACGATACCGAATAAGGTTTCGGCTGTTATCCACACGGGGAGCCAGGGATCCTGCGTTCCCCGTTGATCTTTATTGAGAGGTTTACGCTTGTTTGACCGTTATGATGCCGGTGAGCAGGCGGTGCTGGTACACATCTATTTTTCGCAAGACAAAGATATGGAAGACCTCCAGGAGTTTGAAACTCTGGTCTCTTCCGCTGGCGTCGAAGCAATGCAGGTGATTACCGGTAGCCGTAAAGCGCCGCACCCGAAGTATTTTGTTGGTGAAGGTAAAGCAGTTGAAATTGCGGATGCCGTTAAAGCAACCGGCGCATCACTCGTGTTGTTTGATCACGCGCTGTCTCCCGCTCAGGAGCGTAATCTTGAAGCACTTTGCGAATGTCGGGTTATCGATCGCACAGGGCTAATTTTAGATATTTTTGCTCAGCGTGCGCGTACCCATGAAGGGAAGCTGCAGGTTGAGCTGGCGCAGCTGCGCCATCTGGCGACGCGTCTTGTGCGTGGCTGGACCCACCTTGAAAGACAAAAGGGCGGGATTGGTTTACGCGGTCCGGGTGAAACCCAGCTCGAAACCGACCGCCGTTTGCTGCGTGGCCGTATTACCCAGATCCTCTCACGCCTGGAACGCGTAGAGAAACAGCGTGAGCAGGGACGTCGGGCGCGAACGAAAGCCGATATCCCGACGGTGTCGCTGGTGGGCTATACCAACGCCGGTAAATCCACCCTGTTTAACCAGATAACCGAGGCTCAGGTGTATGCCGCAGACCAGCTGTTTGCGACCCTGGACCCGACGCTGCGTCGTATTGACGTTGCGGACGTCGGTGAAACGGTGCTGGCGGATACCGTAGGGTTTATCCGCCATCTGCCGCACGATCTGGTGGCAGCGTTTAAAGCCACCCTGCAGGAGACGCGCCAGGCGACCTTGCTGCTGCACGTTATTGACGCAGCAGACGTGCGCGTGCAGGAGAACATCGACGCGGTAAACGTGGTGCTCGAAGAGATCGAGGCCCACGAAATCCCGACGCTGCTGGTGATGAACAAAATCGATATGCTGGAGGATTTCGAGCCGCGTATCGACCGAGATGAAGAGAACAAACCGATTCGGGTCTGGCTTTCTGCCCAGACCGGTGTTGGTGTGCCACTGCTTTTCCAGGCTTTGACAGAACGTCTTTCCGGTGAGGTAGCTCAGCACACGCTGCGACTGCCGCCACAGGAAGGCAGGCTGCGCAGCCGGTTTTATCAGCTTCAGGCGATAGAAAAAGAGTGGATGGAGGATGACGGCAGCGTGGGGATGCAGGTGCGTATGCCGATCGTTGACTGGCGTCGCCTCTGTAAACAAGAACCTGCGCTGATCGACTATATCGTCTGATCAGAAAGGGGATGCCTGAATAATTCGCCCTTGCATAACAAATATGGAGCATATACATGGCGTGGAATCAGCCCGGTAATAACGGACAAGACCGCGACCCGTGGGGAAGCAGCAATAATCAAGGCGGCAACTCTGGGGGAAATGGCAACAAAGGTGGTCGCGAGCAGGGGCCGCCGGATCTGGATGACATCTTCCGTAAGCTCAGCAAAAAGCTGGGTGGGTTAGGTGGGGGTAAAGGTTCTGGCACGGGTGGAAATTCCACTCAGGGACCTCGCCCGCAAATGGGTGGCCGCATCGTGGGCATTGTTGCTGCTGCCGTGGTGATCATCTGGGCGGCCAGCGGGTTCTACACCATTAAAGAAGCGGAGCGCGGCGTGGTTACCCGTTTTGGTAAGTTCAGCCATCTGGTTGAGCCGGGCCTGAACTGGAAACCGACCTTCATTGACGACGTGACCGCGGTAAACGTGGAATCCGTCCGTGAACTGGCCGCCTCTGGCGTAATGCTGACTTCTGACGAAAACGTCGTGCGCGTTGAAATGAACGTGCAGTACCGCGTGACCGATCCAGAACGTTATCTGTTTAGCGTGACCAGCGCGGACGACAGCCTGCGTCAGGCAACCGACAGCGCCCTGCGCGGCGTGATCGGCAAGTACACCATGGACCGCATCCTGACGGAAGGTCGTACCGTTATTCGTAGCGATACCCAGCGCGAGCTGGAAGAGACCATTCGCCCGTACAACATGGGTATCACCCTGCTGGACGTCAACTTCCAGGCTGCACGTCCGCCGGAAGAGGTGAAAGCCGCATTTGACGATGCGATTGCCGCGCGTGAAAACGAGCAGCAGTACATCCGTGAAGCGGAAGCGTACACCAACGAAGTTCAGCCGCGTGCTAACGGTCAGGCGCAGCGTATTCTGGAAGAAGCGCGTGCGTATAAGACGCAGACCATCCTGGAAGCACAGGGTGAGGTGGCGCGTTTCGCGAAGATCCTACCGGAATATAAAGCGGCTCCGGAAATTACCCGTGAGCGTCTGTATATCGAAACCATGGAAAAAGTGCTGAGCCACACGCGTAAAGTGCTGGTTAACGACAGCAAGGGCGGGAACCTGATGGTTCTGCCGCTGGATCAGATGCTGAAAGGCGGTTCTGCACCGGCTGCGAAAGACACCAGCGGCGCAAACAACCTGCTGCGTCTGCCGCCAGCCTCAAAGGGCGGCTCCAGCGCGAACACAACGCCTTCTTCGAACGATGGTGACATTATGGACCAACGCCGTGCTAACGCGCAGCGTAACGACTACCAGCGTCAGGGGGAATAAGGATGCGTAAGTCAGTTATTGCGATCATCATCATCGTACTGGTCGTGCTTTACACCTCGATCTTTGTGGTGAAAGAGGGCGAGCGTGGGATCAAATTCCAGTTCAGCAGCGTCGTGCGTGATGGCGACAAGCGTCCGGTGATCTATGAGCCGGGCCTGCACTTCAAGGTTCCGTTTATTCAGTCGGTGAAAACGCTCGATGCGCGTATTCAGACCATGGATAACCAGGCCGACCGTTTTGTGACCAAAGAGAAAAAAGACCTGATCGTTGATTCCTACATCAAATGGCGCATCAGTGATTTCAGCCGCTACTTCCTGGCAACAGGCGGTGGTGACGTTTCTCAGGCAGAAGTGCTGCTGAAACGTAAGTTCTCTGACCGTCTGCGTTCTGAAATTGGTCGTCTGGACGTGAAAGACATCGTTACCGACTCCCGTGGTCGTCTGACTCTCGAAGTGCGTGATGCGCTGAACTCCGGTTCTGCGGGTACGGAAGACGAAGTGGAAACCCCGGCAGCGGATGACGCCATTGCCAAAGCGGCTGAGCGTGTTCAGACGGAAACCAACGGCAACGTGCCGGTGATCAATCCGAACAGTATGGCGGCGCTGGGTATCGAAGTGGTCGATGTGCGTATCAAGCAGATCAACCTGCCTGCAGAAGTGTCTGAGGCGATTTACAACCGTATGCGCGCCGAGCGTGAAGCGGTAGCCCGTCGTCACCGTTCACAGGGCCAGGAAGAGGCTGAGAAGCTGCGTGCAGCGGCGGACTACGAAGTGACCAAGACGCTGGCGGAATCTGAGCGTCAGGGCCGTATCCTGCGCGGTGAAGGTGATGCCGAAGCGGCGAAACTGTTTGCTGATGCCTTCAGCCAGGATCCTGACTTCTACGCCTTCATCCGTAGCCTGCGTGCTTACGAGAATAGCTTCCAGAGCAACCAGGATGTGATGGTGCTCAGCCCGGACAGCGATTTCTTCCGTTATATGAAGACGCCGAGTAACGCGACACGCTAATTAATTCACATTAGGTAAGTCGTAAAGCGAAAGGGTGGCCAATGGGCCACCCTTTTTACGTTAAGTGTAAGGTCTGCGTCTGGTTACAATTCATCGATCAGATAACGAAAATTACAGGTCGTACTGAATAAACCCGCGCCAAGGTGCTGGGTGTCTGCCTGAACATGAATATCATAAAGCTCAGTGTCGGTCATGGGGTGTTTAGAAATACTGGTGGTGACGCGGGGATCGTCGCAACCCAACACACTGACGGAAACACCGGTGGAAACGTAGCGACAATAGACGCCACGATCGTTCATCTGGCTACCATCGCACAACTGACCCCCTTCCATTAAATAGGTTTGTAATATCGTTTCTACCCTGCCGCCATTGGGGGTTAGAATCAGTTGTTTTTCATGTTGAACCTGGTCTTTACTCCAGGAAATATCGTAGGTGGCGACAGGTACGGTCGGGCAAGCCGTTTCGCGTGTTGGGGGAGATGTCCACGATTTACCGGTAGAGGGATCGACACTCATGGTATATTGCGCGATATTCCACGGGCAATCCTGACCCTCAAAGTGTACGGTGTACGAAACATCTAAACTCCCGCATGCCCACAGGGTGGTATCAATTCCAGGGCAGTGCGATGAGGCAATGTCATTCTTTTGAGCATGGAGTATTTCTATTCTGGGGAGATGAGAGGTGCTCCAGGAAATTAAAGTGGGCGTGCCTAATCCGTTCTCTACAGCATCGGTTGCATCGTAAATACCGTTTTCAGTGGAATTAGAGGATGGGAAAGACACGTGAAGCTGAATATTAGCTTGAACACTGGGGTTTTTAAGATAAGCAAAATAAACGAGAAAGTGCGTTTGGCTTTTCAGGTTATCGGTAGCCGCCATTGCTGATGATGTAAATAACATCGCCAACATAAGCGAAAAAAGAATAAATAATGCAGGCAATTTTTTCATTTATAAATACTCAAACGTGGCGGTTGCCGTTGCGATAAAAGTACCTGGCATCACCCGAGTCCCGGCAACGGTTTGTAGCCATGCGTTCAGGATCAGCTCGTTACTGCCCGGATTTAACGCGAACGTTGCCCCCGTCGGATGATTGAACATCACTTGCGTGCCTGCCAATGTTTCAAGCCCAATCGCAAAACCACTGGCGGTCGATCCGCTATCCAGGGCCAGAAACCCCGGCAGCGTCTGTTCTTCTGAGCCTGAAAATGTCACCCGCAGGCCGTTTTTTAGCGTTGGTCCGCTGCAGTCTTTAAGCGAAATAACCAGCTTTGCGCGTGCTGATTGACCGCGCAACATTAAATCCGGCGCAGCCATTTCTGGAAACACGACCTCATCCAACGTGCCCCCCTGTATCACGGGTTTACAGAAGGTGGTCAGCAAGGTTCCACTAAAATGAAGGTTATCCGTCGCGGCAAACAGGGGCTGAAGCCCCCCACACAGCAATAGCCCGCCTATCAGGAGTCGCGCTGTTTTTCGATGTATCATTGATAGTCCACCTGAAGCGTTGCCCATGCTTCAAACGTGCCCTCAGGAAGCGTAACGCCATCCTTTTTAATCGGCACAGCTTTTAGCACCGGTTGCGTCGCTGGATTAATAGTGAGCGCTGTGCCGATGGTAAAAGGTTGATCATCATGGGTTATTTTTATCCCAAGACCGTTAATATCGGTGTTGACGGCGGCATCGTTAAAGTCGGACTGCGTCGCCATTAGCGTTAACGTCATGGTCATGTATGCATCACGGACCGTCGAATCACAGTCGATGGTATAAGGGATTTCCTTCATATAGTTAATGCCGTTGATATCATCGATCTGCATTTCAGCGAAGGGAACTTCAATGGTTTCATTGTTGCTAATGACGCATTGTGGCGGGTTCACAAGATAACCGTGAAAGTTGACATCGGCACTGGCCATGGCGTCATGCGTGAAAACGAGGAGTAATACAAGCATCAATGGTTTCATTGGTAATCGACCACCATTGTTGCGGTGGCATTAAACTCAGCCGCCTGAAGTGATGCCGATGCTTCTTTTACTGGTACGACTTCCAGTTCGGGAGCGGCCTGGGTATAAGTAAAGTTAAGCCAGTCGGTTGTTCCTGGCTTGATCAGTGTTTTATCCGCTTTATTCTGTAAGCGCAGCCCAAAACCCTCAATGTTGGTTTTGAGCACCTGTTCGCCATTAATGACGGTCGTCTCGCCCTGTAACTGTAGCTTGAGATAATCACTTATCCTCGTCTGACAATCCATTGCGTAGTTCACGGGCTGTGTATAGTGCTCACCGTTCACTTTGGTGGTGACAACGGTACCAAACTCCACCGTTCCGCCGTTGATGACGCAGGGAATTGGAACATTAATCAATACCGTAAGCGACATATCGACGGATTTACTGCCGGCAAAACATGCTGTGTTTGCGCTGATGAACACGATGATCAGACTCCAGAGGACAGTGCGCAGCATTTCATTTTTCTCCTGCGACTATTTCTTCAGACTCTTTTCTTCATTTACGCTGCACGTATTCGCTGCGCATGTGAAGTACAAAGGGGGACGTCCGCCGTAGTCATTGACGTATCCCAGAACAGGTTCGCTGCCGAGATCGGCAGATTTCACCTTCAGCGGCTGGCTGGCGAAGGGGGCGAGTATAATGGGCTCAAAGCCAGCGGCAGTTTTATCCTTGCTGGGACCGGCACTGCTGATGATCACAAAATATGGCGTGGGGTTCTTCACCGTATAGCTGTCGCTGGTTCGGGTAAGCGTCAGCTTATGTTGCCACGGATGCTGGGGATCCAGCGCAGGCAGCGCCGCGGGACGATAAAACAGCTTAATCCGCGTTTGAAGAGCGATTTGCAATACGTTAGGTTTGCTGCTTTTCGGCGGGATTTCGCGGATGTTGAAATAGAACATCGTCTCGCGATCCTGCGGCAAAGAGGCCAGTCCAGGCATTCCCTGTACTTTTACCTGACCGGTGGCCGTGGGTTCAATTCGTTGAACGGGCGGCAGTACCGTCAGTGGCGAGGTGATCTTTTGTCCTGTACTGGTCTCGATCCATGCCTGCGCCAGATACGGCAGCGATTGGTTGTCGTTTCTGAGCGTGATGCTGACCGATTTTTGATCGCCGCGGAAAATCACGCGCGTTCTGTCAGGAACGACGGCGGCATGAGCCGCAAGTGTGGACATCAGCAGGCAACCTGCGATGAGTTTTACGGTATGTGAATGAAAAATCTTCATAGTGCTTTTCCTGAGGAGGTGGCGAGAGCGGGTATCCCGGAAATATTTTCGGGTGTAGGGGGCAGCTCAAGCCGATTGGTTTGTTGCTGAATGGCCGGAATGGTTTGCACCGGCGTGTTTGGACCGACGGGTTTATCGTTGCGGCAGGGTAAAAACACGCCATTAAACAGGTCATTCGGTAGTGGGGATGGAAGCGCGATCTCGCAATGATCGTCGCCATTCCATGAAACCTGCATTTTCTCGCCGGGGTTAACGCCCACCAGATACACGCTGCCATTTTCATCAACCAGCCCTACCTGCTGTTGGCGATGGTTTTTTACCTCTGCACCAAGCGGTGGGTGGCTACCATTACTCATGCGCAGTACCGCCATGGCTTTCACGCCGCTGATCACATCAAACTGACGATAGCCAATTGCGCCGGACGTGAGCGTTGCCTGAGCAATTGAACGCAAGGCCTCAGCATTCTCCGGGAGGTGATCAATGTCGATGCGGATATCGTTCCGATTGTAGTCGTTAACATCGGATATAATGGCCTTGCCAAAGCGGTTGGTGTAAACCGGATCGCTGTAACCGCCAACCGGGATATCCGGGACGCCGCTGGTGTCCACAAGCAGGCGCGTACCGCCGGGGATTGACGTACGGTGCAGCGCGCCGCCCTGGGTGGTTAACGTTGCCCCGCCGGTTAGGGATAATCCCACCGATGAATAGTCTCCATCCACATAGCTGGCATTCATATCCACATCGGCATAGCTCCCTGTGTGGCGATAGTAACCATCCACCGATGTGGCATGTTCTGACTGACCAACATTAACCTGGTAGTTGTTATGGTTATCAAGTTGCTCATAATAGCCA
The DNA here is from genome assembly GCF_029967835.1 of Enterobacter sp. V87_3. Lineage (NCBI taxonomy): Bacteria > Pseudomonadati > Pseudomonadota > Gammaproteobacteria > Enterobacterales > Enterobacteriaceae > Enterobacter > Enterobacter sp. V87_3. Next base: position 15,747 of record NZ_JASCAM010000014.1, read on the forward strand.
ACCCGGTTCGAGGTAGTGTTATCGTCGAATGAACCGCTGTAGCTTAGCGTGCGGTTATCACCCAAAGGTACACTCAGCGATAAATAGAGACCGTCATCTTTTTCATTATCGAACTCATTGCGAAAAGCGTTGAGCGACAGGCTGATATTCCGGATACGGCTGATATCAAAATATTTAGAAACCATAACGTTGTAGTTATTCTGGTCCTGACGATCCCAATAGGTTCGTTGCGTCCAGTTGAAATACATGTTCAGCCCAGGTCCGATGAAATTCTGGTTGTAACTCATGGTGAACATCTCTTTATCGTGGCCCGCGCGAATGTTTTCGCCATTGCGAGCGTCAAGAGACTCATTCATCGTCATGAACTTTTCTTCAGAAAAGCGGTAACCCGCAAAGGAGAGACGGCTGTGCAGTTCGTCGAAGTTTTTGGCATAGCTGATGCGGAAAGAATTGCCCTGCAACGTCCCGGTCCCATAACCGGTGTCTTCGGTCAGGTGTGTACGGGAGTTTGTCACATCAACGGCGAGTGCACCGAGGATAGCCAGATCGCGGCCCACACCCAATGCCAGTGCCTGATAATCTTGTTCGCCAATCATTCCACCGTATAACGACCATCCGTTAGCGATCCCCCAGGACGCTTCTCCAACGCCAAAGGGGGATCCTTCCATATGAAGGTCCCAGCTTTGTGGTCGACCCACTGCCGCCTTATAGCGAACCTGATCCAGGCGGGTCAGGAACGGGATAGAGGCCGTGGTGACATCATATTCCTGAACGTTGCCGTCTTGTTCTTCGACGCGTACGTGCAGATCGCCCGTGGTCGACTGGCTGATATCCTGGATATGGAAAGGCCCTGCCGGTACCTGCTTCTCATACAGAACGCGATTTTGTTGGCTAACAATGACCTTAGCGACACTCCTGGCGACGCCAATGATGTCCGGCGCATAGCCTCGAAGATTGGGGGGGAGCATCTGGTCGTCTGTACGTATGCTGGCGCCAGCATAGTTGAAACTGTCAAAGATATCTGACTGCAGATAATCTTCACCCAGCGTCAGCTGCGCGCTAAGACTGGGCAGAGCACGATACGCATAGTAGCGATTCCAGTTCCACTGTTGGTATGTTTGGTCATCCAGGCGCTGATAGTTTCCTTGCCAGTCGGCGCGTAAACGCCATGCGCCGATATTCGCGCCTACTGTCCCGTTACCGCTAATATCATGCTCATTACCGCTGCCATCCATGCGATGTTCATGGTCAGCGTTAACGTTATAGTCAAAAAGAATACCTGAGACGCCGTTATCCCAGCGCGACGGGGGATCCCAATTTTTATCGGTGTATTCCAGGTAAGCCTGAGGAAGCGTGATATTTAATGCGGAATGGCTGAGATCGGCTTCAATTTCCATGCCGTCTAACTGCCCGGGTTTCAGGCAGGAGCCATCTTTAATCCAAATGAATTTTTCTGTCAGTGCGGGTTGAATACCTAATAAGGAGACCAGCTGAGGTGACAAACACGCAAAGCTAGTTTTTGATGCATCATCCGTAGCGTACCAGATAATGGTATGCTCATCTGGCAAGGCGCTATTATTTATAAAAACCTGGAGATCGTAAGAACCCGGTAATACATATCCTTTGCGAGAAAAACGACTAATGTCATAACTCGCCCCTTCCTGAGACTCCAGGAATTGGGTATTGAATTCTACGTTTTCTTCCGCCAGGCCAATATATGATTGACAGGCAAGCGTAAACGCTATGACATTTGTCAAACTTTTGAGGCTGAAATGAGGACCGGGCGGCATAGTATGAATTATTCCTTCGACATTCCGATGTCATGTTGTTTCATTTTCCCCTGCCGCATCATGCAGCAGGGGAATATATTTATTACAGATACGTAATCTGGAAACTGGTCATGCTAGAAAATTCACCCGTGTCGACAGTTGCCGCAGCAGTATCGCCCTGAACCCAAGCTTTGAAACGCAGGGTTTGATCGGCCATAGCTTTACCCGCTGTATCTTTTGTCATTAGCTGGGTTGAGGCTGTACCCATACGCAGTTCGGTACCTTTACTGTCAGCCATCACAATGTAGGCGCCTTTCATTTCACCGCCAGCACCCATTAAAGCCAGGTTACCGGCGTGGGTAGTCGATTCGTTACCATTTGCGTTGAAGACAATGGACATATTTGTCTGAGCGTCGAATACGCAGTTTACGAGTTCAATGTCAAAATCAACTTTCTGTGTCAGGCCTGCTTTCAGTGATGCAGTACCCAGGTTTTCGCCCAAACTGATGGTCTGGTTTTCGTCTCCAATCTTAATAGAGCATGGAGATTCTACGATTTTGCCGACAAACGTCACGGTACCATCGTTGGCGCCGGTTGTAGTTTCCTCTGCCTGAGCGACAGACATTGCACTACCCAAAACCAACGCAGCAGCGAGCGTCGTTTTAACAACGTTTTTCATTTTTCATCCTTAATGTATTAAAAAACAGGCATTAATAAATATGCGGTTATTGATAACCAAGCGGAGGTATGCCTCGATCTCCAGCATCTTTGAAAGCAATTCATAACCCGATCGGAGGAAGGGGAGGGGAACACTTTAAAAAGAGACAAATAACTTAGGTAATGTAAACTCATGAACTAAGTGTATTTAATATTGTTTTACAAGAATAATCTGAATCATTGATTGTTACAATCAACAATTGCTTACATGTATTTTAAGTAATCTTTATGGATTTTGAACATTAGATAATATTCAAAGTGGGGAGCATGCTATGGGTTAAGTCTGACATACTTTATGATTTTACTCATGATTACCTGCCTTTAAATAATATTCCAGGAGTATATTTGTTAAATAAATATAACTTGCCTTTTATATTTATTATTTAAGTGTATCTTTCGGGTTGTTCATATTTTAAACGAAAAAAGCGCAGGAAAAATGAGGGCCAAGGTATGTTACAGTCACTGGCATGACAACGGATACGATTCGATAATAGTAAGAAGGATAGTCGCGTGAACTCACACATCTTGCTGGCGCTTGCTTTGGTTTTAGTGTTGGAAGGTCTCGGGCCGATGCTCTATCCCCGTGCGTGGAAGAAGATGATTCTGGCGATGACACACTTGCCAGAAAATACGTTGCGTCGATTTGGCGGTGCTCTTGTGGTTGCCGGGATCGTTATCTACTACATGTTGAGGAAAACGATTGGCTGATCAAAAAGTGGTCGGATTTGGCATGTTTTAGGGTCAAAAAGTGCTGTATATCTGAAAAAGCGATGGTAGAATCCATTTTTAAGCAATCGGTGATTTTGAAAAAATGGGTAACAACGTCGTCGTACTGGGCACCCAATGGGGTGACGAAGGTAAAGGGAAGATCGTTGATCTTCTGACTGAACGGGCTAAATATGTTGTACGCTACCAGGGCGGTCACAACGCAGGCCATACTCTCGTAATCAACGGTGAAAAAACCGTCCTCCATCTTATTCCATCAGGCATTCTTCGCGAAAACGTCACCAGCATCATCGGTAACGGCGTCGTGCTGTCTCCTGCTGCCCTGATGAAAGAGATGAAAGGCCTGGAAGACCGTGGTATTCCTGTTCGCGAGCGTCTGCTGCTCTCCGAAGCCTGCCCGCTGATTCTGGATTATCATGTGGCGCTGGACGTTGCACGTGAAAAAGCGCGTGGCGCGAAAGCGATCGGGACGACCGGTCGTGGTATCGGCCCGGCTTACGAAGACAAAGTAGCACGTCGCGGTCTGCGCGTCGGCGACCTCTTCGATAAAGCGACCTTTGCTGAAAAACTGAAAGAAGTGATGGAATATCACAACTTCCAGCTGGTTAACTTCTATAAAGCTGACGCCGTTGACTACCAGAAAGTGCTGGATGACGTCATGGCGATTGCTGACATCCTGACCGGTATGGTTGTTGATGTTTCCGATCTGCTGGACCAGGCGCGCAAGCGTGGCGATTTCGTCATGTTCGAGGGTGCGCAGGGTACGCTGCTGGACATCGACCACGGTACCTATCCGTACGTTACCTCCTCTAACACCACCGCTGGTGGCGTGGCGACCGGCTCTGGTCTGGGTCCACGTTATGTGGATTACGTTCTGGGTATCATCAAAGCGTACTCCACGCGTGTGGGTGCAGGTCCATTCCCGACCGAGCTGTTTGATGAGACCGGCGAGTTCCTGTGCAAGCAGGGTAACGAGTTTGGCGCGACCACCGGTCGTCGTCGTCGTACCGGCTGGCTGGACGCGGTTGCCGTGCGTCGTGCCGTGCAGATCAACTCCCTGTCTGGCTTCTGCCTGACCAAGCTGGACGTGCTGGACGGCCTGAAAGAGGTGAAAATCTGCGTAGGTTACCGTATGCCAGATGGCCGCGAAGTAACCACCACGCCGCTGGCTGCTGACGACTGGGAAGGCATCGAGCCAATCTACGAAACCATGCGGGGCTGGTCTGAGACCACTTTCGGTGTGAAAGAGCGTAGCGGCCTGCCGCAGGCGGCGCTGGATTACATCAAGCGTATTGAAGAACTGACCGAAGTGCCGATCGATATTATTTCTACCGGCCCGGATCGTACTGAAACGATGATCCTGCGCGATCCGTTCGACGCATAATCTTCGTGACTGCTGGCCTGCGGGGTGACCCGTAGGCCGGATAAGCGTAGCGCCATCCGGCGACCGCTCCTGGATATCCGCTTTTTCGCCCCGTCTGTCAAATAAATTAGCCGCTACCTGGCTGGCTGGTTTATCATCATTAATGAATATCTCTGCGGTTTGACCGCGTTTTTCCTTATTTCCTGAGGTTGATGTGCAGTTAACAAGTTTCACCGATTACGGCTTACGCGCGCTCATTTACATGGCGTCGTTACCCGCCGGGAAAATGACAAGTATCTCTGAAGTCACAGAGGTATACGGCGTGTCCCGTAATCATATGGTCAAAATAATCAATCAACTTAGTCGTGCCGGATACGTTGCTGCCGTCCGCGGGAAGAATGGCGGGATCCGCCTGGGTAAACCGGCGCAGAGTATTCGTGTTGGGGATGTGGTACGTGAACTGGAGCCCTTGTCTCTGGTGAACTGCAGCAGCGCATTTTGCCACATTACCCCCGCTTGTCGCCTGAAACAGGCGCTTTCTCAGGCCGTGCAAAGTTTTCTCAAGGAACTGGATAACTACACGCTGGCCGATTTGGTTGAAGAGAATCAACCGCTTTATAAATTATTGCTGGTGGAATGAAGAAAATTTCCACCGGAGCTGACAACGGAGGAACCGACATGTCACATGATCCTTTCCAGGAACGCGAAGCCGAAAAATACGCGAATCCTATCCCCAGCCGCGAGTTCATCATTGAACACTTAACCAAACGCGAAAAACCCGCCAATCGTGAAGAACTTGCCGTTGAATTAAACATTGAAGGTGAAGAGCAAACCGAAGCCCTTCGCCGCCGCCTGCGCGCCATGGAGCGCGACGGGCAGCTGGTCTTTACCCGCCGCCAGTGCTACGCCCTGCCTGAACGTCTCGATCTGCTGAAAGGCACGGTCATTGGGCACCGCGATGGCTTTGGCTTCCTGCGCGTGGAAGGCCGTAAAGACGATCTCTATCTCTCATCCGAACAGATGAAGATGTGTATTCACGGCGATCAGATCCTGGCGCAGCCGCTGGGGGCCGATCGTAAAGGCCGCCGTGAGGCGCGCGTGGTGCGCGTGCTGGTACCGAAAACCAGCCAGATTGTGGGTCGCTACTTTACCGATGCGGGCGTGGGCTTTGTGGTGCCGGACGACAGCCGTCTGAGCTTCGACATCCTTATTCCGCCCGAAGAGGTGATGGGCGCGCGCATGGGCTTTGTGGTGGTGGTTGAACTCACCCAGCGTCCAACCCGCCGTACCAAAGCGGTAGGTAAAATCGTCGAAGTGCTGGGCGATAACATGGGCACCGGTATGGCCGTCGATATGGCGCTGCGTACCCATGAGATCCCGTACGTCTGGCCGAAAGCGGTTGAAGAGCAAATCGAAAACCTGCGTGAAGAAGTGCCGGAAGAGTCCAAAGTGGGCCGCGTGGATCTGCGCTCCCTGCCGCTGGTGACCATCGATGGCGAAGACGCCCGCGACTTCGATGATGCCGTATACTGCGAGAAGAAACGCGGTGGTGGCTGGCGTCTGTGGGTTGCGATTGCAGACGTCAGTTACTATGTGCGTCCGAATACCCCGCTGGACAACGAAGCGCGCAGCCGTGGAACTTCGGTCTACTTCCCGTCACAGGTTGTGCCGATGCTGCCGGAAGTGCTCTCCAACGGCCTCTGCTCGCTGAACCCGCAGGTTGACCGTCTGTGTATGGTCTGCGAAATGACCATCTCGACCAAGGGCCGCTTAACCGGCTACAAATTCTACGAAGCGGTGATGAGCTCGCACGCGCGCCTGACCTATACCAAGGTCTGGCATATGCTGCAGGGCGACCAGGATCTGCGCGAACAGTACGCGCCGCTGGTCAAGCACATCGAAGAGCTGCATAACCTCTACAAAACGCTGGATCAGGCGCGCGAAGAGCGCGGCGGGATTTCGTTTGAGAGCGAAGAGGCGAAGTTTATCTTCAACGCCGAACGTCGTATCGAGCGCATCGAGCAGACCCAGCGCAACGATGCGCATAAGCTGATTGAAGAGTGCATGATCCTGGCGAACATCTCAGCGGCACGTTTCGTTGAGAAAGCCAAAGAGCCGGCGCTGTTCCGTATCCACGATAAGCCGACGACGGAAGCAGTGAATTCGTTCCGCACCGTTCTGTCCGAATTAGGACTGGAACTGCCTGGCGGCAACAAGCCCGAGCCGCGTGATTACGCCGAGCTGCTGGAGTCCATTGGCGACCGCCCGGATGCAGAAATGCTGCAAACCATGCTGTTGCGCTCCATGAAGCAGGCGATTTACGATCCGGAAAACCGGGGCCACTTTGGCCTGGCTCTACAGTCTTACGCGCACTTTACCTCGCCGATCCGTCGTTATCCGGACCTCTCTCTGCACCGCGCCATCAAGTATCTGCTGGCTCAGGAGCAGGGTCACAAAGGTAACACCACCGAAACCGGCGGCTATCACTACTCGATGGACGAGATGCTGCAGCTTGGTCAGCACTGCTCCATGGCTGAACGCCGCGCCGACGAAGCCACGCGTGATGTGGCTGACTGGCTGAAGTGTGACTTTATGCTGGATCAGGTCGGCAACGTCTTTAAAGGCGTGATTGCCAGCGTGACCGGCTTTGGGTTCTTCGTGCGTCTGGATGAGCTGTTTATCGACGGTCTGGTGCACGTTTCCAGCCTGGATAACGACTACTACCGCTTCGACCAGGTGGGCCAGCGCCTGATTGGCGAATCCGGTGGCCAGACTTATCGCCTGGGCGACCGCGTGGAAGTGAAAGTTGAAGCCGTCAATATGGACGACCGTAAAATCGACTTTAGCCTGATCTCCAGCGAGCGTGCGCCGCGTAACGTCGGCAAAACCGAGCGTGAAAGAGCGAAGAAAGGCGGCAACGGCAACGCGGGCGGTAAACGCCGTCAGGCCGGTAAAAAGGTAAACTTTGAGCCGGACAGCGCCTTCCGTGGCGAGAAGAAACAGAAGCCGAAGGCAGCGAAGAAAGATGCCCGGAAAGCGAAGAAGCCTTCCACCAAGACCCAGAAAATCGCAGCCGCTACCAAAGCGAAACGCGCTGCGAAGAAACAGCAGGCGGAGTAAACTACTCTGCTAATCTGACCCTCTCCCGAAAAGGGAGGGGGACAAGCATTGTCATAATGAGAACCATCAATGAGTGAAATGATTTACGGCATCCACGCGGTGCAGGCCCTGCTGGAGCGCGCGCCGGAGCGTTTTCAGGAAGTGTTTATTCTGAAAGGGCGTGAAGATAAACGTCTGATGCCGCTAATCCACGCGCTGGAAGCGCAGGGCGTGGTGATCCAGCTGGCGAACCGTCAGTACCTGGATGAGAAAAGTGAAGGCGCGGTTCACCAGGGCATTATTGCGCGCGTGAAGCCGGGCCGTCAGTACCAGGAAAACGATCTGCCGGATCTGATTGCCGGGCTGGATAACCCGTTCTTCCTGATCCTTGATGGCGTGACCGATCCGCACAACCTCGGCGCGTGCCTGCGCAGCGCCGATGCGGCGGGCGTCCACGCGGTGATCGTACCAAGAGACCGCTCAGCGCAGCTGAACGCGACGGCCAAAAAAGTGGCCTGCGGCGCGGCGGAAAACGTACCGCTGATCCGCGTGACCAACCTGGCGCGCACCATGCGTCTGCTGCAGGAAGAGAATATCTGGATCGTCGGTACGGCTGGCGAAGCGGATCACACCCTGTACCAAAGCAAGATGACCGGCCGCATGGCGCTGGTGATGGGCGCAGAAGGGGAAGGCATGCGTCGCCTGACGCGCGAGCATTGTGACGAGCTGATCAGCATTCCGATGGCAGGTAGCGTGTCGTCGCTGAACGTCTCCGTCGCGACGGGCATCTGCCTGTTTGAAGCGGTGCGTCAGCGTAGTTGATTTTCGCCCGGTGGCGCTTCGCTTACCGGGCCTACGGTTTTGTAGGCCGGGTAAGGCGAAGCCGCCACCCGGCAAAACAACCTCACTCCTCCAGCGACCGCAAATGGTCATCCTTCCTCAATGTCATCAGCGCCACAATGCTCACCACCGCCGTTGCCATTACGTAATAGGCCGGAATATCAAGATTGCCCGTCTCTTTAATCAGACTGGTAATGATTAAGCCCGCACAGCCCGAGAAAATCGCATTCGACAGGGAATAGGCCAGCCCAAGCCCGGTATAGCGCACGCGCGTCGGAAACATCTCCGAGAGCATGGCCGGACCTGGCCCCGCCAGCATCCCTACCAGACCCCCTGCAATCAGCACCACGATGGCTTTGACGGCCAGCGTGCTCGACTCCGCCTGCAGGATGTTGAGCAGCGGAAGGGCGAGGATCAGCAGCAGCGCGGCGGCGATAATCATCACTGTGCGGCGTCCTATCTTATCGCTCAGGATCCCCGACGGAATGATGGTGAGCGCAAAGCCAATATTTGAAATCACCGCAATCAGCAGCGCCTGGTTGAATCCGGTATGCAGGGCCGACTGCAGATAGGTTGGCATGATCACCAGGTAGGTATAGCCCGCTGCGGACCACACCATGACCCGGCCAATGCCCGTCACGATGGCCCGAAGCGTAGCCGCAGTGTCGGCCTGAGCGACAGCCGGTTTCTCTTTTTGCTGCACAAAACTTGGCGTCTCTTCCATGCTGACCCGCAGCCACAGCGCGACCGCGCCCATAGGCAGCGCGAGGAAGAACGGAATGCGCCATCCCCAGTCGTGGAGCGCCTCGGGAGTGAGCAGTACGGAGAGCAGCGCCACAATGCCCGCACCCGCTAACAGCCCCAGCGCCACGGTGAAGGACTGCCACGCGCCGTACAGGCCGCGCTTGCCGCGTGGTGCGAACTCGGTCATCAGTGACACGGCCCCGCCATATTCCCCTCCGGCAAACAGCCCCTGCAGGATGCGAAGCAGGGTGATGATCAGCGGTGCGGCAATCCCGATGCTGGCATAGTCCGGCACAATACCGATGGCGGCGGTGGCGAGCGTCATCAGGACCAGCACGATAATCAGCGTCGGTTTACGGCCAATCTTGTCGCCAATACGGCCAAACACCACCGCGCCCAGCGGGCGAAAGAAGAAGGCGATGGCAAACGAGGCGTAGGTGAGGATCAGGCTGGTTAGCCCCGTTTCACCGTCGAGCTGGAAAAAATTCTTCGCAATCACGGTCGCCAGGAAACCGTAGACCGCAAACTCGTACCACTCGATGAAGTTACCAATGGAGCCTGCAATTAATGCACGCTTGTGCGCATCCGGTTGCATAACGATCCTCGCAGAAAAGAGTAAGAATAAATTATTCAACAAAATCGCTAACATGAAATAGTTTATTCTTATGTTCTGTGAGCTATTTCACGAAGCCTTTCAATGCGATCGCCAGCATGTGACCCGACTCCCATGCAGCCCGCAGGCGCTCTGTCCATACTTATCTTCATTGCCACTGAAGGAGGGAGACAGTATGCACTGGCAGACTCACACCGTTTTCAATCAACCTTCCCCGCTCTCTAACAGCAATCTTTTCCTCTCGGACTGCGCCCTGCGCGACGCGGTGGCGCGCGAAGGTGCCGAATGGGACATGGATCTTCTCGCCAGCATTGGGCAGCAGCTGGGCACGGCGGAATCGCTGGAGCTGGGCAGGCTGGCCAACGTGAACCCGCCCGAACTGCTGCGTTATGATGCGATGGGCGAGCGGCTTGACGACGTCCGTTTCCACCCCGCGTGGCACCTGCTGATGCAGGGGCTGTGCGCCAACCGGGTGCATAACCTGGCGTGGGAAGAGGAGGCGCGTAAAGGCTCTTTCGTCGCCCGGGCTGCGCGCTTTGTGCTGCATGCGCAGGTGGAAGCGGGCACGCTTTGCCCCATCACCATGACCTTTGCCGCCATGCCGCTGCTGCTGCAGGCGCTGCCCAAGCCCTTCGAAAGCTGGCGAAACCCGCTGCTCGGTGACCGCTACGATCCGCATCTGGCCCCCGGTGGGCAGAAACGAGGGCTGCTTATTGGTATGGGGATGACGGAAAAACAGGGCGGCTCCGACGTGCTGAGCAATACCACGAAGGCGGAAAAATGCAGTGACGGCAGCTACCGTCTGGTGGGTCACAAATGGTTTTTCTCCGTCCCACAAAGCGATGCTCATCTGGTGCTGGCGCAGGCGAAGGGCGGTTTATCCTGCTTTTTTGTTCCGCGTTTCTTGCCTGACGGACAGCGCAACGCCGTGCGCCTGGAGCGCCTGAAGGACAAGCTGGGTAACCGCTCTAACGCCAGCAGCGAGGCCGAGTTTCTGGATGCCTCCGGCTGGCTGCTGGGCGAGGAGGGGGAAGGGGTTCGGCAAATCCTCAAAATGGGCGGGCTCACGCGCTTCGACTGCGCGCTCGGCAGCCACGGGCTTATGCGCAGGGCGCTTTCGGTGGCGCTGTATCATGCCCATCAGCGGCAGACGTTTGGAAAAAACCTGATCGACCAGCCTCTGATGCGCGAGGTGCTTAGCCGGATGGCGCTGGTGCTGGAGGGGCAAACCGCGCTGCTGTTTCGTCTTGCCCGCGCATGGGATAAGCGCGCCGATCCGCAGGAGATGGCCTGGGCGCGGCTTTTCACTCCGGCCGCGAAATTCAGCGTATGCAAGGCAGGCATTCCCTTTGTGGCGGAAGCGATGGAAGTGCTGGGGGGGACAGGCTACTGCGAAGATAACGAACTGCCACGCCTGTACCGGGAAATGCCGGTGAACAGCATCTGGGAAGGCTCCGGGAACATTATGTGCCTGGACGTGCTGCGGGTCCTGACGAAGCAGCCGGGAATGCTCGACCTGCTCAGCGACGACTTCGCCCAGGTAAAAGGGCAGGATCGCCACTTCGATCGCAGCTGGCGGCAGCTACAGCAGAAGCTGCGTAAGCCTCAGGAGGCGCAGGGCAGGGAGATTGCCCGCCAGCTCAGTTTGCTGGGCGCGGGAAGCCAGATGCTGCGGCACGCCTCGCCGCCGATGGCGCAGGCGTGGTGTCGCATGATGCTGGATACCCGTGGCGGAACGCTGATGAGCGAACAGGTGCAAAATGACCTGCTGCTGCGCGCCACGGGCAGGGTGGGTTAATCTTTCAGCTGGAACAGGCTTACCAGCCGGGTGAGGTGCGACCCTTGCTCGCGCAGCGCGTGTGCGGTTTGCTCGCTGCGTGAAACGCGATCGGCGTTGATGTGCGACGCTTCGCCAATGTGGGTCATGGCCAGGTTAACCTGGCCAATCCCGGCGGACTGTTCGCGGGAGGCTTGGTTAATTTCAGTCACCAGCTGGCTGATGTTATCGATGTGAACGATGATGGCATCCATCGCCAGGCGAGTCTGCTCGGAAAGCGCGTGCCCCTCGCCCACTTTTTTCAGCGTGTCGCCAATCAGCTGCTCAATCTCTTTCACCGCGTTGGCGCTGCGTGCTGCCAGGGCGCGGACCTCCTGCGCGACCACCGCGAAACCTTTGCCATGCTCGCCCGCCCTCGCCGCTTCGACTGCCGCATTGAGGGCCAGGATGTTGGTCTGGAAAGCGATTGACTCGATCACACGCGTGATATCTTCAATGCGTTTCGACGCATCACGAATATCATCCATAGTGGCGACGGCGTGGGTGACCGTTTCACCGCCCTGATACACCGCGCGTGACGTCTCTGCGACGAGCTGCTGCGTTTGCTCCATGTTGGCCGCATTTTGCTGCACCGTCGCGGCCAGCTGCTCCATGCTGGCGGAGGTCTCTTCTACGCTGCTGGCCTGCTTGTTGATCTGCTCTGAAATTTCGCCGCTATCGTTGGCCAGCGCGTTGGTTCCGGTCCGAATGTCGCCTGCAGCCTCACGGACCTGAATAACGATCTTTTGCAGGCCATCCCCGATACCGTTGATCGCCGCGATCAGCTGCCCGACCTCATCCTGGCGCGTCACCGGCAGGTTTGCCCGCAGATCGCCTGCTGCGTACAGGCGGGCAAGGTGGATCACATTACGTAACGGGCGCGTAAGCATGCGACGGATAATCATGACGAACAGCCCTGCAAACAGCACCGATAACGCCACGCCCGCCAGCAAGAAGCGATCGCGCAGGTGATTCACGTTTGAGAGCAGTACTGCTTTATCCACCTCGCCCACGATGGTCCAGTTCCAGCCCGGAAGCGGGGTGTAGGCCATTTTGAGCGTGCGGCCATCATCACTGATCCGCTCCAGCGTACCGGCGGTATCGCTCAGCAACTGCTGTTGCGTGGCGCTATCCCATTTGGGCAATTGTCCCTCTTCGCTGTTGTGGAACAGGTAGTGCCCGCGGGTCTTCCCGGTGCTGCGATCGAGAACGAAAAAGTGTCCACTTTCACCGAGGCGACGGTTAAGGATTTTCTCGCGCATGACGTTCCAGGAGTGGGTGATATCCACCCCGACAAAAATAATGCCGATCACCTGGCCGTCACTGCTTTTGACGGGCTGATACTGGGTGATATAACGCTTGCCGAAAAGCAGCGCCAGCCCACGGTACACTTCCCCTTTGGTGACGGCGGCAAACGCCGGGCTGGTGGTATCCAGCACGGTACCCATTGCGCGTTCGCCATTCTCTTTGCGCAGGGACGTGGCGACACGGATAAAGTCATTACCGCTGCGGACAAACAGCGTCGAAATCGCACCGGTTCGATTGAGGAAGTCGTCGGAAAGGGCATTGTTATCATGCAGCCCGGTCTCGCCGCCTTTCAGCAGGGGAACGGTTAAACCATTGATCGTCCTGCTCTCGGCGGAATCGACATGTAACGGTTGCGGAAGAAAGGTGGTGAAAAGCCGGGTATAACTTTCGACCTCTTCGCTCAGGCTGGTGTTGAACATCTCGACCATATCCACCATGCCGGTGGACTGATTATGCAGATCCTCAACGGCCAGTGATTCCAGCTGCTGGCTGGCCTTATGGCTGAGAAGAAAAGTGAACAGCAGAAACAGAATGGCGACGCTCACGCCGGTCAGCAGCGATAGCTTAGTGCCCAGGCCTGCACGGCGGAAAAAACTGATCATAAATTGCTCATTATTAAAAAGGTATGGCTTTTCAACGGCAGAGCAGGGCTAACATTTACTCTATAAATGTAACTGGATGTTATTTATTTGTTTTATTAACGGCTTATAAGGTGATGAAAGATTTGCAAAAATGAAAAGCCACTAAAAGTAAGTGGCTTTTACTGGGAGGGATTATGCATAGAGAATGGCCTGTACTCGCCAGTGATCGACATGATGGTCTTCCTGCATCTGGATAATGCGATACCACGACGCACCCTGCTCATCGGCTTTTAATGCAACGACACGTTCAACGTCTTGTGGACTTCCCGAAATATTATTTACGGAGATATGACCAATCTCATTCAGACCCGTTACGCAATCTGCGCTGGCGAATTCCGCCGACTGCGCGGTCGTGCTTACAAGGCCCGCTGAGAGCAACAGAGAGGTTAAAGCAAGAGTTCGTTTCATTGTCAGCTCCATTTCACATGTCTCCGGTATCCGCCGGGCAATCCTTCGCGAATAAACTCACTTCCATTGTTGCTGGCATGGAGTTTATTGTGGACAGGAAAATGTCTATGGACGCAAAGCAGTGTAAATGTCGTTCAAATGATCGCCGTTATTTACGGTATAAAATGGCCTGCGAGTACCACTGTCCCGTAATAATGGTTTCGTCGACCATAATGATGACGTAATAATCTGCTTTGGCGGCGACGGCTTGTGCTCTGATTGCCTCCTCCGCGTCGTCCGGGGAACCGCGCACCATCGCAGAGACGGTGCCCATTCGTTGTAATCCTTCCGTCTGATTACGACGAATTTCCTGCGGGCGATCGGTGACCGGCGGAGCGGGTTGTGGTGTGCCCTGCAGCGCGCTACAGCCGCCAAGCAGAGAGACCAGCAATAAAGCAGCAAACCTGCGCATAACCATATCTCGTTTCCTGATAGCCATAGTGTAGTTGTCTGTAAATTTAGTTTTGGGGGAATGTTCCCGAAGTGTTAGCTGGGGCGTAATTTTCGAATGAAAATATCGTGAAACCGTAACCCAGTTCTCAACATTATGAATCATCCGGTAGCCCAGAAGTGACAATGATTGAACTTGAAACACGACGCCTCGGCGATAATGAAATATTACACGCTTTTCCCGCCGGAAAAGGTGAACACCCGCTGCCCACCGTGGTTTTTTACCATGGGTTTACCTCATCGAAGCTGGTATACAGCTATTTTGCCGTGGCGCTGGCGCAGGCGGGTTTTCGCGTCGTGATGCCGGATGCCCCCGACCACGGCGCGCGATTCACAGGTAACGAGGCGGCCCGGCTTGGTCAGTTCTGGCACATCCTGCACGGCAATCTCACGGAATTCGCCGGGCTGCGTGATGCGCTTCGTCAGTCAGGGCTGGTGGCGGATGACCGCCTGGCGGTCGCGGGAGCCTCCATGGGCGGGATGACGGCGTTGGGCATTATGGCCCACCATCCGGAGGTGAGGGCCGTGGCCTGCCTGATGGGATCGGGTTACTTTACCACGCTGGCGAAAACGCTTTTCCCGCCGCAGGCACCCAAGGAAATTGAAGGGTTGCTGGCGGAATGGGACGTCAGCCATGCGCTGGCGCAGCTGGCCGATCGTCCGCTGCTGTTATGGCATGGCGATGCGGACGACGTCGTGCCGCCCGGCGAAACGTTCCGTCTGCAGCAGGCGTTACAGCGTGAAGGGCTGGACAGCAATCTCACCTGTTTGTGGGAAGCCGGTGTGCGGCACCGCATTACGCCGACGGCGCTGGACGCGACCGTGGCATTTTTCCGCCAGCATCTTTAAACGCGCAGCACCGTTACGCCCTGGTCTTCCAGCTTCTGGAGGATCTCAGGGTTAGCGCTTTTTCCGGTGATCACCATGTCAATCTGCTCAGCCCGGCTGAACAGCATACCTGCGCGCTCGCCCACTTTGCTGCTGTCGACCAGAACAACGAGCTTACCGACCACGTTAAGCATGTTCTGTTCTGCCATGGCGGTCAGCATATCGGTTTTATACAAGCCGTCGGTGGTTAGCCCTTTACCGCTGGTAAACATCCAGTGCCCGGCGTAGAGGCTGTTTTCACTGTCCTGCGGGCTCAGCGTGATCGACTGGCTCTTATTATACTGGCCGCCCATGATCACCACGCTTTCGTGCTCCTGATCGATAAGGTAGTTGGCCAGCGGCAGATAGTTGGTGATGATCTGCACCGGCTTACCGCACATTTCCCTGCCCAGCAGAAACGCCGTTGAACCGCAGTTAATCACCACGCTTTCGCCCGGGTTAACCAGCTGCGACGCCGCTCTGGCGATACGCACTTTCTCATCATGATTCAACGCCTGATGAATATTCATCGGCGTCCAGCGCGGGCGCTGTTGGCTGATGGCTTCTGCACCGTTACGGACTTTCTTGAGCTTGCCGCTCTCATCCAGCTTGTTGATATCTCGCCGTGCCGTTGCGGGGGAAATCCCTAAACGTTCAATCACTTTTTCGACGGTGATAAACCCCGTTTGCGCCAGGAGTTCCAGTAATATTTGATGTCGTTGCGCTTCCGTCATGAGCTATTCCGATAAGTATTGATTTGAAAAGATGATATTTGAAATAGCATGAAATTACTAAGATAAATGGAAAATCGCCAGGCTTTGGGCCTGGCGACGGGGCGCATCAATCAAAGGAATGATTTGAACGGCAGGTCTGGTTCAATGGTGAAGCAATCATCGAATCCGCGCGGATAGTGATATTCAAGATTGTCTTTATCCAGCGGCCAGGTGAACTTGCCGCCAACCTGCCAGATGAACGGCTTAAAGCCGTACTTCAGACGATCTTTTTTCATCTCCCACAGCACGCGGATCTCCTGCGGATCGGCCTGGAAGTTTGACCAGATATCGTGGTGGAACGGGATCACCACTTTGGTATTCAGCGCTTCCGCCATGCGCAGCATATCGGCGCTGGTCATTTTATCGGTAATGCCGCGCGGGTTTTCGCCGTAGGAGCCGAGCGCAACGTCAATCTGATGCTCGTTACCGTGCTTCGCGTAGTAGTTGGAGTAGTGTGAATCGCCGCTGTGGTACAGCGAACCGCCCGGTGTTTTGAACAGGTAGTTCACCGCACGTTCGTCCATGCCGTCCGGCAGCACGCCTTCGGCTTTCTGGTCGGCAGGCAGCGTGATAAGCGCCGTGCGGTCAAAGGCATCCAGCGCGTGGATCTCCGTATCTTTGATTTTCACCACGTCGCCCGGTTTCATGACGATGCAGCGCTCTTTTGGCACGCCCCAGCCGATCCATAAATCGACGCAGGTCTGTGGCCCGATGAAAGGAACATCATCGGCACAGTTTTGCATCACTGCGGCAGCGACGTTGACGTCGATGTGATCGTTATGATCGTGGGTGGAGAGCACGGCGTCGATCTGGCGAATGGCGAAAGGATCAAGCACAAACGGCGTGGTGCGCAGGTTCGGCTGAAGTTTTTCGACGCCTGCCATGCGCTGCATCTGATGGCCCTTTTTCATCAGCGGGTTGCCGTGGCTCTGTTTGCCCGTCCCACACCAGAAATCGACGCAAATGTTGGCGCCGCCTTCAGATTTCAGCCAAATCCCCGTGCAGCCGAGCCACCACATTGCAAAGGTGCCAGGCGCAACCTGTTCCTGCTCAATCTCTTCATTCAGCCAGCAACCCCATTCCGGGAAGGTGCTCAGAATCCATGATTCACGGGTGATGGTGTTCACTTTACTCATCGTTCGACTCCTGCGTTCAATCAAAAGTAATCATATTGTGATTTGATATGATTAATGCTGGCACTCTTTGATTCGGTTTGCAATGGCTAAATTGCAGCTATTTTTCCGGTGAATTCCACTGCACATCCGTTTTTGAGTTGTTAAAGCATCAAGTATTTATGGTTAATTCAATGAAATATAAGAATAAAATTATTCTTGAGAATTGGAAGTGAAAATCATTACTGCTGATGTGGAAATAAATTGCGTGATGCGTCACAAATAATCAAATGCAATCTTGTGGTGATTATTTGTGATTAATAGAGTGATGGCACCAACCACCCGGGGTTTGCCCCTCGTGTTACCCTTTTCTGGAGAGAGTTATGGAGATCCTCTACAACGTCTTTACCGTGTTCTTTAATCAGGTAATGACCAACGCCCCGCTGCTGCTGGGTATCGTGACGTGCCTGGGCTACATCCTTCTGCGTAAAAGCGTTAGCGTCATCATCAAAGGCACCATCAAAACCATTATCGGTTTCATGCTGCTGCAGGCAGGGTCGGGCATTTTGACCGGCACCTTTAAACCGGTGGTGGCCAAAATGTCGGAAGTGTACGGCATTAACGGTGCGATCTCAGATACTTACGCTTCCATGATGGCCACCATTGATCGTATGGGTGATGCCTACAGTTGGGTGGGCTATGCGGTTCTGCTCGCGCTGGCGCTGAACATCATTTATGTGCTGCTACGCCGGATAACGGGCATTCGCACCATCATGCTGACGGGCCACATCATGTTTCAGCAGGCGGGGCTGATTGCGGTTTCCCTCTATATTTTCGGCTACCCAATGTGGACCACCATCATCTTCACGGCGGTGATGGTGTCACTCTACTGGGGCATCACCTCCAACATGATGTACAAGCCGACCCAGGAAGTGACCGACGGCTGCGGCTTCTCCATCGGCCACCAGCAGCAGTTTGCCTCATGGATCGCCTATAAAGTTGCGCCGTACCTGGGCAAAAAAGAGGAGAGCGTCGAAGACCTCAAGCTGCCCGGCTGGCTTAATATTTTCCACGACAACATCGTCTCGACGGCGATTGTAATGACGATCTTCTTCGGTGCCATTCTGCTCTCCTTTGGCATTGACGTGGTGCAGGCGATGGCGGGCAAAACCCACTGGACGGTCTATATCCTGCAGACCGGTTTCTCCTTCGCCGTCGCCATTTTCATCATCACCCAGGGCGTGCGCATGTTCGTCGCTGAACTGTCAGAGGCCTTTAACGGTATCTCTCAGCGGCTGATCCCTGGCGCAGTGCTGGCAATTGACTGTGCAGCTATCTATAGCTTCGCGCCAAACGCCGTGGTCTGGGGCTTTATGTGGGGCACCATCGGTCAGTTGATTGCGGTGGGTATCCTGGTGGGTTGCGGCTCGTCCATTCTGATCATTCCTGGCTTTATCCCGATGTTCTTCTCCAACGCCACGATCGGCGTCTTTGCGAACCACTTCGGCGGCTGGCGCGCGGCGCTCAAGATCTGTCTGGTGATGGGCATGGTTGAGATCTTCGGCTGCGTGTGGGCGGTCAAGCTCACCGGCATGAGCGCCTGGATGGGTATGGCCGACTGGTCAATTCTGGCGCCGCCAATGATGCAGGGCTTCGCCTCCGTTGGGCTGGTCTTTATGGCCGTCATCATCCTGATTGCACTGGTTTATATGTTCTTCGCTGGCCGTACGCTGCGAGCTGAAGAAGATGCGGAAAAACAAACAGCAGAAGTTTCTGCTCACTAAGGAGTTTCGATTATGACCGTACGTATCCTGGCTGTGTGTGGCAATGGGCAAGGTAGCTCCATGATCATGAAGATGAAAGTGGATCAGTTTTTAACCCAGTCAAACATTGACCACACGGTGAACAGCTGCGCGGTGGGTGAATACAAAAGTGAACTGAACGGCGCGGACATCATCATCGCCTCTACCCATATCGCCGGTGAAATCACCGTGACGGGCAACAAGCATGTGGTGGGCGTGCGCAACATGCTCTCGCCGGCTGATTTCGGTCCAAAGCTGCTGGACGTAATCAAAGAACACTTCCCTCAAGACGTGAAGTAAGGACGCCACATGAAACTACGTGATTCGCTGGCAGAGAATAATTCCATTCTTTTACAGGCCGAGGCCAGCACATGGCAAGAGGCGGTGAAGCTTGGTGTGGATCTGTTGGTTAACGCCGACGTTGTCGAACCGCGGTACTACCAGGCGATCCTCGACGGGGTTGAGCAGCATGGTCCCTATTTCGTCATTGCGCCAGGGCTGGCGATGCCGCATGGACGTCCGGAAGAGGGCGTCAAAAAAACCGGTTTTGCGCTGGTAACACTGAAAACGCCGCTGGCGTTCAACCATGAAGATAACGACCCGGTCGACATCCTGATCACCATGGCGGCTGTCGATGCCAACACCCATCAGGAGGTCGGCATCATGCAGATCGTCAACCTGTTTGATGACGAAGCGAATTTTGACCGTTTACGTGCCTGCCGTACCGCGCAGGACGTCCTGGATTTAATTGATCACGCCACTGCGGCGGCCGTTTAAGAGGAATTTATCATGGCATTACCGATGTTGCAGGTTGCGCTGGACAACCAGACGCTCTCTCACGCTTATGAAACGACCCGCCTGATTGCGGAAGAAGTGGACATTATCGAAGTGGGCACCATTTTGTGCGTGGGCGAAGGTGTCCGCGCCGTTCGTGACCTGAAAGCGCTTTATCCGCACAAAATCGTGCTGGCCGATGCCAAAATTGCCGATGCGGGCAAAATTCTCTCCCGTATGTGTTTTGAAGCCAACGCGGACTGGGTCACCGTGATCTGCTGTGCGGATATCAACACCGCCAAAGGGGCGCTGGACGTGGCGAAAGAGTTTAATGGCGACGTGCAGATTGAGCTAACCGGCTTCTGGACCTGGGAACAGGCGCAGGAGTGGCGCGATGCCGGTATTCAACAGGTGGTGTATCACCGCAGCCGCGATGCGCAGGCTGCGGGCGTTGCCTGGGGCGAGGCCGACATCAGCGCGATTAAACGACTGGCGGACATGGGCTTTAAAGTCACCGTGACCGGTGGCCTGGCGCTGGAAGATCTGCCGCTGTTCAAGGGCATTCCGATTCACGTCTTTATTGCGGGCCGTAGCATCCGTGATGCGGCGTCTCCGGTAGAAGCCGCGCGCCAGTTCAAACGTTCAATCGCTCAGCTTTGGGGCTAAGGAGCGGATATGTTGTCTAAACAGGTCCCGCTTGGCATTTATGAAAAGGCACTCCCTGCGGGGGAGTGCTGGCTGGAGCGGCTGCAGCTGGCAAAACAGCTGGGATTTGATTTTGTCGAAATGTCTGTGGACGAGACGGACGCGCGTCTGGCACGCCTCGACTGGAGCCGCGAGCAGCGCCTGGCGCTGGTGAACGCGGTTGCGGAAACCGGCGTACGCGTGCCGTCCATGTGCCTTAGCGCCCACCGCCGTTTTCCGCTTGGCAGCGAAGATGATGCGGTACGCGCTGAAGGTCTGGCGATTATGCGGAAAGCCATTCGTTTCGCGCAGGATGTCGGTATCCGCGTGATCCAGCTGGCGGGTTACGATGTTTACTATCAGGAAGCCAACGACGAAACGCGCCGACGCTTTCGGGACGGCCTGAAAGAGAGCGTTGAGATGGCAAGCCGCGCGCAGGTGACGCTGGCTATGGAGATCATGGACTACCCGCTCATGAACTCCATCAGCAAAGCGCTTGGTTACGCCCATTATCTGAACAATCCATGGTTCCAGCTCTACCCGGACATCGGCAATTTATCGGCGTGGGATAACGACGTACAGATGGAGCTGCAGGCGGGCATCGGGCATATCGTGGCGGTGCATGTTAAAGACACCCGCCCTGGTGTGTTCAAAAACGTGCCGTTCGGCACCGGGGTGGTGGATTTCGAGCGCTGCTTCGAAACGCTCAAACAGACCGGCTATTGCGGACCCTACCTGATTGAGATGTGGAGCGAAACGTCGGAAGACCCGGCGGCTGAAGTGGCGAAAGCGCGCGACTGGGTGCGCGAGCGCATGGCCCGGGCAGGGTTGCTGGAGGCTGAACATGCAGAGGCTTAAGCAGCAGGTGTTTGAAGCCAATATGGATCTCCCGCGCTATGGCCTGGTGACGTTCACCTGGGGTAACGTCAGCGCCATCGATCGCGAGCGGGGGCTGATAGTGATTAAGCCCAGCGGCGTAGCGTATGAGGTCATGAAGGCTGACGACATGGTGGTGGTGGATCTCGACGGAAACGTCGTCGACGGCAGCTGGCGTCCCTCGTCGGATACGGCCACGCACCTGGCGCTGTACCGGCGTTATCCCTCCCTGGGCGGTGTGGTGCATACCCACTCCACGCACGCCACCGCATGGGCACAGGCGGGGCTGGCGATCCCGGCGCTGGGCACGACGCATGCCGACTACTTTTTTGGCGACATTCCGTGCACGCGTGCATTAACGCAGGCCGAAGTGGAAGGCGAGTACGAGCTCAATACCGGGAAGGTGATTATCGACACGTTGGGCGAGTGTGAGCCCCTGCATACGCCGGGGATTGTGGTCTATCAGCACGGCCCGTTCGCATGGGGTAAAGACGCCCACGACGCAGTGCATAACGCGGTGGTGATGGAAGAGGTCGCAAAGATGGCGTGGATTGCCCGCGGCATTAACCCGCAGCTGCGCGACATCGATGATTACCTGATGAATAAGCATTTCATGCGCAAGCACGGCCCGAATGCCTATTACGGGCAGAAGTAAATAAGTGCTCTGGAATACCAAAACAGTTGTA
Source organism: Enterobacter sp. V87_3 (assembly GCF_029967835.1). Taxonomy (NCBI): domain Bacteria; kingdom Pseudomonadati; phylum Pseudomonadota; class Gammaproteobacteria; order Enterobacterales; family Enterobacteriaceae; genus Enterobacter; species Enterobacter sp. V87_3. Next base: position 37,854 of record NZ_JASCAM010000014.1, read on the forward strand.
ACCGGCGGTATTCCGGAGCCATTCACAAAAAAAGCCCCCGGGCAGGGGGCAAATAAAAGCATGGCTATGTCTCGTTGTTGGCTTTCCTGGTGCTAGCGTTATCGGTAGATATCTGCACTGGCGTGCATATTGCCGTTGCTGCCGGGCTCACGCGTCAGTATGACGTGATAGTAGGTGGCCCCCTGTGCATCGGTCTCTTGATTAAGTGCCTGATCTGCTTCGCTTTCTGTGGCGAAATTATGATTGATGTAGATTACGCCTAAGCTCTGCACATCATCCATGTTTTTGGCCTGTCGGCCATCTATCTTGATGGCTGCCATCGCGTTTGCACTGAGCAAAAGCGCAGCCATTACGGCAATTGCGATCTTTTTCATGATATGCGCTCCACGACTGCGTGCTGTGTGACGGTGAGTGCTCTCCTTTTGTCTTTGGATTGGCGTTGATTAAAGTGTAATCGCTTCTGTGACGGGGATGCGTGACCATTTCTGATGCACTTGTTCAAAAAAACAGCGCTTATGAATGTGATTAATTTTAAATCATCCACTTAACCCCGCTTTACGCTTAGTGCGAATTATTTGTGCAACTCGCTTGAGTTTCCCGGGGCACGCAAGTATTATGACGCGTCAATTTTTCAGCCGACCTTTAACACGTTCCTTGCCTCCCCGGGCCTCGGCTGACCCAGACAGGAGGCTGAATAATCCGTAAGGAGCAATTCGATGCGTCATTACGAAATCGTTTTTATGGTCCATCCTGACCAGAGCGAACAGGTTCCGGGCATGATCGAGCGCTACACTGGTGCAATCACTGCAGCAGAAGGCACGATCCACCGTCTGGAAGACTGGGGCCGCCGTCAGCTGGCTTATCCGATCAACAAACTGCACAAAGCTCACTACGTTCTGATGAACGTTGAAGCGCCGCAGGAAGCGATCGATGAGCTGGAAACTAACTTCCGCTTCAACGATGCCGTTATCCGCAGCATGGTTATGCGTACCAAACACGCAGTGACCGAAGCATCTCCGATGGTTAAAGCGAAAGACGAGCGCCGTGAGCGTCGCGATGATTTCGCAAACGAAACCGCAGATGATTCTGATGCTGGGGATTCTGAAGAGTAATTTCTGATGACCAACCGTCTGGTGTTGTCCGGTACCGTGTGCAGGACCCCCCTTCGAAAGGTCAGCCCATCAGGAATTCCGCATTGCCAGTTCGTGCTTGAGCATCGTTCTGTGCAAGAGGAAGCCGGGTTTCACCGGCAGGCGTGGTGCCAAATGCCCGTTATCATTAGCGGACACGAAAACCAGGCCATTACTCACAGTATAACGGTCGGTAGCGCAGTAACGGTTCAGGGGTTCATTTCATGCCACAAGGCAAAGAACGGCCTGAGCAAAATGGTTCTGCATGCCGAGCAGATTGATTTGATAGATTCTGGAGACTAGCCAAATGGCACGTTATTTCCGTCGTCGCAAGTTCTGCCGTTTCACCGCGGAAGGCGTTGTTGAGATTGATTACAAAGACATCGCAACGTTGAAAAACTACATTACCGAAAGCGGTAAAATTGTCCCGAGCCGTATCACCGGTACTCGTGCAAAATACCAGCGTCAGCTGGCTCGCTGCATCAAGCGCGCTCGCTACCTGTCCCTGCTGCCGTATACCGATCGTCATCAGTAATCGGCCGCTGTCTATTAACGACTTTAAGAGGATAAGGTAATGCAAGTTATTCTGCTTGATAAAGTAGCAAACCTGGGTAGCCTGGGTGATCAGGTTAACGTTAAAGCGGGCTACGCTCGTAACTTCCTGGTACCACAGGGTAAAGCTGTTCCAGCTACCAAGAAAAACGTAGAGTTTTTCGAAGCACGTCGTGCTGAACTGGAAGCCAAACTGGCTGACGTTCTGGCGGCTGCTAACGCTCGCGCTGAGTCAATCAACGCACTGGGCACCGTTACCATCGCGTCTAAAGCTGGCGACGAAGGTAAACTGTTCGGTTCCATCGGTACCCGCGACATCGCTGATGCAGTAACTGCAGCAGGCGTGAAAGTGGCTAAGAGCGAAGTTCGTATGCCGAACGGCGTTCTGCGTACCACTGGTGAGCACGAAGTTGACTTCCAGGTTCACAGCGAAGTGTTCGCTAAACTGGTTGTTAACGTTGTAGCTGAGTAATTTTTTACTCTGCTCACGTCAAATCGCCGGCCTTGTGCCGGCGTTTTGCTTTTCAGACCTCTCAGAATTTCGCTTTTATCCTTGTAGGGCAGCCATTCCTGGCGCATTCTTGATAATAAATTGAAACGCCATTTTATCTTTGAGATTTGCCATGGATACCGCTCTGCCTGTGCCCGTCTTTGCCCGTCGACACGTAGCCTATGCCTGCGCCACGCTCTGCTGTCTGCTTTGGGGGAGCTCCTACCCGGCGATTAAAAGCGGCTACGAACTTTTCCAGATTGCGACAGATGATATCCCGTCAAAAGTGGTCTTTGCCGGATACCGTTTCCTGTTTGCCGGTGCGTTGCTGCTGCTCTTTGCGCTGGCACAGCGAAAGCCCATTGCCAGGCTTACGCCTGCACAGTTTGGTCAGCTTACGATCCTTGGCCTGACCCAGACCTCGATTCAGTACACCTTCTTTTATATCGGCCTGGCTTATACCACGGGCGTTAACGGTTCGATCATGAATGCGACCGGGACGTTTTTCAGCGTGCTTCTGGCGCACTTTATCTACCACAACGACAAGCTGAGCTATAACAAAACGCTTGGCTGTATTCTCGGGTTTGCCGGCGTAATGCTGGTGAATTTTCACAGCGGGCTAAGTGAGTTCCACTTTGTCTGGAACGGCGACGGGTTCGTGGTGCTGGCCGCCTTTATTCTGTCGGCGGCGACGCTCTACGGGAAACGCATCTCCCAGACCGTCGACCCCACGGTGATGACGGGCTGGCAGTTGGCGATTGGCGGCCTTGTGCTGGTAATCGGCGGATATGTAACGGGCGGCACGCTGGAGGTGCACAGCTTCACCGCCGCGGCGGTGCTGGGGTATTTGACGTTGCTGTCATCCGTGGCATTTGCCCTGTGGAGCGTGCTGCTTAAGGTGAACCGCGTGAGCATGATTGCCCCGTTCAACTTTGTGGTGCCGGTGGCGGGCACTGTGCTGTCCGCTATCTTCCTCGGTGAAAACATTCTTGATATCAAATATGCGATTGCGCTGGTGCTGGTCTGTTCGGGGATTTGGTGGGTGAATAAGCGGCGTGCCTGAGAACAGAATGCCGGGCGGCGGCTTCGCCTTACCCGGCCTGCGGAATTAACGTGCTCTGATAAAACTGCCGTCCGTCTGGCGGGTAAACAGCACCTGCTGACCATTTCCTGTATCAATCGTTAAGCCGGTGACCACCCCGCTGGCGTTCTGGCGGATCTGCACCATCTGGCCGTTTTGCAGGTTGCTGAGCGGTTTACCCGCGCCTTCTACCTGCGCCATGGCGTAAACGTCTGTCGCTGGCAGGTTGTGGTCGCGGAACAGTTGGGCCAGCGTTTTACCCGGCTCTACGCGATAAGAGCGCCACTGCTGCTCAATGCCGGTTGGCTGCTGAGCCTGAGGTTCAACGGGCGCAGCGGCCTGATCCTGGGGCTGCTCTTCCTGAACAGGTTCAGGTTCGACCGGTGCCATCTGACCCGGATCGTTGGACGGCGTAACAAGCTGAGTTTGCATCGGCTGCGAGTCTGGCTGCGGCCGGGTCTGGGACTGGATATCCAGCTGCGCATTGCGGGTAACGGGTGCCGTGTCGGCGTCGTCGCCCCCCGAAGGAAGCAGGAAGCCAATGATGACCAGCAGCGCGCCAATAATGATCCCTCTGCGGTGCAGAGGAGGCAGCGGGTCCATGAGGCGAAAATTGTCCGGCGCATGCCAGATTTTCGCCAGGGTAGGTTTCAGTTCAAATCGCCCGGGCATGGCTCTCCTCCTGCTCCGCGTCTTTTTATCCTGTGCTCCGAAGTATAGTTCGCTAACTGCCTGAACGGCGTGGCAAACCCGACATCCGTGACATCAGTTCGGGATTAATCCTGGTCCCCTCTATTGTTTCTGTTTCGCTGCGGTTTGTCACCTTTACTTAAGACAAAGTTTTACCCATAAGAGCATGGCTGATATGCTGCCCGCTACTTTAAATGTGATGGAAGGAAAACCCATGACCACCCCGACTTTTGACACTATCGAAGCGCAGGCAAGCTACGGCATCGGCTTGCAGGTAGGACAGCAGCTGAGCGAATCCGGCCTGGAAGGTCTGTTACCGGAAGCGCTGGTGGCGGGTATCGCTGACGCGCTGGAAGGCAATCACCCGGCCGTTCCGGTTGACGTTGTTCACCGCGCGCTGCGTGAAATTCATGAACGTGCTGACGCCGTGCGTCGCGCGCGCTTCGAAGAGATGGCAGCAGATGGCGTGAAATATCTGGAAGAAAACCGTGAGCGTGAAGGCGTGAACAGCACCGAGTCTGGCCTGCAGTTCCGCGTGATCAAGCAGGGCGACGGCGCTATCCCGGCGCGTACCGACCACGTTCGCGTACATTATACCGGTAAGCTTATCGACGGCACCGTGTTCGACAGCTCCGTACAGCGCGGTGAACCGGCTGAATTCCCGGTCAACGGCGTTATCGCAGGCTGGATCGAAGCGCTGACCCTGATGCCAGTGGGTTCTAAATGGGAACTGACTATCCCTCAGAACCTGGCCTATGGTGAACGTGGTGCAGGCGCATCCATCCCGCCATTCAGCACCCTGGTCTTTGAAGTCGAGCTGCTGGAAATCCTGTAATCGGCTTTTCTTATTTTCCTCTCTCCGCCCGGGGAGAGGAAAATAGCGAGAAAACCTATAGTTACGCCGGAATCAACATTTTATCTTGCAAACAAAACAGTTGCGTGTATTTTTGTGAGCTGTTTCGCGTTGTATGAGTGATATGACACTCACTTTAAACATATTATTAACATAATATCCAAATCATAGTATTCATCCCGCCGATTCTTACCTAATATCGATGAGTCCTTACGCAGGGACCGTCATTTTTTGACGTATTTAAAGGCCAGAAGAGCCTTAACAACACAGACAGGCATATACAGGAAAATATCACATGGTAGATCAGGTTAAAGTCGCCGCCGCTGAAGAGGCGGCGTCTGAACAGTCGCTACGGCGAAATCTCACAAACCGTCATATCCAGCTTATTGCCATTGGGGGTGCCATCGGTACCGGGCTGTTTATGGGGTCGGGCAAAACCATTAGCCTTGCCGGGCCGTCGATCATCTTCGTTTATATGATCATCGGTTTTATGCTCTTTTTCGTGATGCGTGCAATGGGTGAATTGCTGCTCTCGAACCTCGAATACAAATCCTTTAGCGACTTTGCTTCCGATCTGCTCGGCCCCTGGGCAGGCTATTTCACCGGCTGGACCTACTGGTTCTGCTGGGTAGTGACCGGCATGGCGGACGTCGTTGCCATCACGGCGTATGCACAATTTTGGTTCCCCGGTCTGTCGGACTGGGTGGCCTCGCTGGCGGTGATTGTCCTGCTGCTGAGCCTGAACCTGGCCACCGTAAAAATGTTCGGTGAGATGGAGTTCTGGTTCGCGATGATCAAAATCGTCGCTATCGTCGCGCTGATCGTGGTCGGCCTGGTGATGGTACTGACACACTTCCAGTCACCAACCGGCGTTCAGGCGTCATTTGCTCACCTGTGGAATGACGGCGGCTGGTTCCCGAAAGGCATCAGCGGCTTCTTTGCTGGTTTCCAGATTGCGGTATTCGCGTTCGTGGGGATTGAGCTGGTCGGGACCACGGCGGCGGAAACTAAAGATCCGGAGAAATCCCTGCCGCGCGCCATCAACTCGATTCCGATTCGTATCATCATGTTCTACGTGTTCGCGCTGATTATTATCATGTCCGTCACGCCGTGGAGCTCGGTGGTGCCAACCAAGAGCCCGTTCGTAGAGCTGTTCGTGCTGGTGGGGCTGCCTGCGGCAGCGAGCCTGATTAACTTCGTGGTACTGACCTCAGCGGCCTCGTCTGCCAACAGCGGCGTGTTCTCGACCAGCCGTATGCTGTTTGGTCTGGCGCAGGAAGGCGTCGCGCCGAGCGCGTTTGCCAAACTCTCTAAGCGCGCGGTACCGGCGAAAGGGCTGACCTTCTCCTGTATCTGCCTGCTGGGCGGCGTGGTGATGCTCTACGTTAACCCAAGCGTGATCGGGGCGTTCACGATGATCACCACGGTCTCGGCGATCCTGTTCATGTTCGTCTGGACCATCATCCTGTGCTCCTATCTGGTGTACCGCAAACAGCGTCCTCATCTGCATGAGAAATCAATCTACAAGATGCCGCTGGGCAAGCTGATGTGCTGGGTATGCATGGCCTTCTTCGTGTTCGTGCTGGTGCTGCTGACGCTGGAAGATGATACCCGTCAGGCGTTGATCGTCACGCCGCTGTGGTTTATCGCGCTGGGGCTGGGCTGGCTGTTTATCGGCAAAAAACGTATGGCTGGCATGCGTAAGTAAAAAAAGGCCACACCAGGTGTGGCCGAATTCGGACTTCATGAAGGCGCTCTCGGGCGCCTTTTTTTATTCGCCTGCGAGGGCACGCGGGAACAGAACGTTGTTCTCAAGACTGATGTGTTCCATCAGGTCGTCGATCATTTCATTAATGCCGTTGTACATCGCTTTCCACGTCGTACAGGCTTCCGGCGGCGGGGTGACGTTGTTGGTGGTGTGTTTAATCACTTCCAGCAGTTCGCCCGCGTCGTCATGTTCGCTTTCCATCACGCTGATGGGCCCCATGGCCTGGCTGCCCATTCCCTGTTTGATCATCGGGAAGAGGATCTGCTCTTCTTTCATCATATGGCTGGACAACTCTTCGTGCAGTATGGAGAGGTATTTCGCCAGCCCGCGCGGGACGGACGGTTTGTCGGCATGTACACGCTCAACCTTGGTCGCCTGCAGGATCAGCTCTGGCAGTTGTTCGCGGTGACGGTCGTGGTAACGCACGATGATGTGGTCGATGATGTCGGCCAGCGCGGTTGTACGCCAGTCTTTTTCGACAGGCTGCTCGGCCAGTTTTGCCAGCTCGGCTTCGATAACCCCGACATCCAGCTCTTTGCGCGCTGCGGCACGCGCCAGCGTTTGCTTACCGCCGCAGCAGTAATCCATGTCGTATTTACGAAATAGCGCAGAAGCGCGTGGGATGGAGAGCGCCAGCTCGCCGAGGGGTTGGTCGCGGAAGGCCATAGCAGTTACCTCATCATCAATAATATAAGATGCATTTTAAATGCATCTTTAAGGCGAAGCTATAACCCTTTAGGGGCAAAGGTAAAACACGACGGCGATCACAAAAAAATCCTCTTAGTTAACTTGCTGAATGAATGCAGGAAATGGCTTTCGAAAGTTTTTAAAGGTGGAGAAACAGTAAACAACCTGCCGCGCCTGCCGATAGATACACGTCGGACAATACCTGCATATAAAAAGGCAACGCATGTTTAAACGTATAAAAGTCATAACCCTTCTGATTTCGGTGCTGCTGGTGCTCGGCATCATGCAACTGATCTCTGCGGGCATTTTCATTAATGCGCTGAATAACGATAAAGAGAACTTCACCGTTTCTCAGCTTTCCAGCCAGAACGTGGCGGAGTTTACCGACGCGTGGATCAGCCTGAACCAGGCACGCGTGACCCTGAACCGCGGCATGCTGCGTCTGCAAAGCAGCATGGCGAATCAAATTAACGGCGGGCAGCTGAACGAGCTGGTGACCACCGCGAAAAACCTGCTGGCCGATGCGCAGGCGCATTACGACAAATATTACGCGCTGCCTGAAACGCCGGGTATGGATGAAAAACTGGCCGACCGGCTGGAAGAGCAGTATCGCATTTACTCCGCCACGCTGACGCAAATGAACGTTCTGCTGGCCCAGGGCAATCTGGAAGATATGTTCAAGCAAAATGCTGAACAGAAGCAGACGGCGATGCAAAAGGTGTATCGCGAGTGGCGTGAGGCGCAGGCTGCGCTGACCAGTAAAGGTATCCAGGATAATGAAAGCGACTATAAGCGCATTCTGTGGATCCTCTCGGCGGTGATGCTTCTGGTGATTGCGGTGATTATCTCCAGCTGGGTAGCGATGCGTCGCGTGCTGCTGCTGCCGCTGGACGAGGTGATTCAGCATATCCGCGCTATCGCCGCAGGGGATTTAACCCAGCCGATTCAGGCGCAGGGTAAGAATGAGATGGCCGTACTGGCGCGCAACGTTCAGGAGATGCAAACGTCGCTGGCGAACACGGTCGGGGTGGTGCGTGAAGGCGCAGACACAATCTATACTGGCGCGGGTGAAATCTCTGCGGGCAGCAACGATCTCTCTTCCCGTACCGAGCAGCAGGCCGCGTCGCTGGAAGAGACCGCCGCCAGCATGGAACAGCTCACCGCGACCGTGAAGCAAAACGCCGATAACGCCCGTCAGGCGTCCCGTCTGGCGCTGGATGCGTCCTCCACCGCGAAGAAGGGCGGCAACGTGGTAGAGGGTGTGGTGCGCACGATGGACGAGATCGCCACCAGTTCCAGCAAAATCGCGCAGATTACCAACGTGATTGACGGTATTGCCTTCCAGACCAACATTCTGGCGCTGAATGCGGCAGTTGAAGCGGCACGTGCGGGCGAGCAGGGCCGCGGCTTTGCGGTCGTTGCGGGCGAAGTTCGTACGCTTGCCCAGCGCAGCGCGCAGGCGGCAAAAGAGATCAAAGGATTGATCGATGATTCCGGCGAGCGCGTCAGCGCAGGTTCACAGCTGGTCAATGAGGCCGGTGCGACCATGGCGGAGATCGTCAGCGCGGTAACCCGCGTCACCGACATCATGGGTGAAATCGCCTCGGCGTCTGACGAGCAGAGCCGCGGTATTGATCAGGTCGGCCAGGCGGTAGCCGAGATGGACCGCGTGACGCAGCAGAACGCCTCGCTGGTGGAGGAGTCTGCGGCAGCAGCGGCGGCGCTGGAAGATCAGGCCGCTCGCCTGAACGACGCGGTGGCGGTGTTTAAGATTACCCGCAGCCAGGCGGTGAAAGCGGCTCCGGTGAAAACCTACGCACCAAAAGCGCAGCCTGTCGCGACGGCATCTGAAGCGAACTGGGAAACGTTTTAACATCATGCCGCTTACCCGGCCTACGTTCGAGAACATTACAGGCCGGGTAAGGCCAGCCGCCACCCGGCGAAAAGCTCATACCTCCGACGCCGGAACAACCCTCGGTTTTTCCGGCTTCGCCCTCACCGCTATCACCACCCCAATCACCAGCAACGCGATCCCGCAGGCCGTTAACAGCGGCGGCACGCTCTGGCGCATCAGGAAGGTGTAGAGCAGCCCGGCGAGGGTTTCAAAGACAATCAGCGGCCCTAAGATCACCGTCGGCAACTTCTGGCTGGCGATATTCCAGCACAGCGCACCCACCCATGAACACAGCACCGCAATGGCAATCATCAGCCCGACGAATACCCACGGGCGCGGCCCTAGGGGCAGAGCGAATGCCGACTGCTGGCTCCCCAGCCAGAGACACGCCCCGGCATAGCCCACCAACGAGACAGGGAACGTCACCAGCGCCTGCGCTGTCGCCCACATCATCGGATGTTTGTCAGGATTTTCCCGCAGCCAGCGCGCGTTGCGCAGGGCATACCACGCCCAGCACACGACAGAAATGAAGGCTAAAAAAATTCCCGAACCGTAGCGCCATAAGCTGAAGTCGGCCAGCCCGTGACGCAGCTCGGCAACATTCACGCATATCAGCCCCACGGCAATGCACACCAGGGCGGGCAGCATCTTCGACCACGCCAGTTTGCCATCCCGCTGGCTGTAAAGCAGATTCGCGAACACAGGAATAACGACCGGCAGCGTGCCGATAATCATGGTCGAAACGGGCGCGCCGGTGCGCTGGATGGCGCTTGCCAGGCAGGCGTAATAGATAAGGTTACCCATCATGGTTAACCCCAGCGCCGTCCACCAGTCCTGGCGGCTCAACTGCCGGAGCCGCGCACGGCCCAGCCACGCCAGCGGGATAGCGATCAGCCCCAGCGCCAGGTAGCGTCCGGTGGACTGTAAAATGGCCGGGTACTCCGGCACGATCAGAGGGCCGACAAAAATCAGCCCCCACATCAGACCTGCAAGCAGGGCATACAACACGCCGCTAATCATTTTTCCATCCACATTGAATTGTTCAACATCCAGTGTAGGAGGGGAAAATGTGTGCGTATTGTATGAGGTTGCGCATTAACGCGACGTAACCTGCTTCTGGTAACGCACGGGCGTAATGCCGTAGCGGTGGGTAAAGGCGCGGGTTAAATGCGACTGATCGGTCAGCCCGGTTGCGGCAGCCACGTCGGCGGCGGGCATGCCCTGGGTGAGAAATGCCTTGGCGCGCCACAGGCGGATAGCCATCAGCATCTGGTGCGGCGTCACGTGAAAATGGGCTTTGAACTGGCGCTGAAAATGGTAAGGGCTAAGCGAGACCACGTTTGCCAGCTCGTCGAGCGTCAGGGAGTGCATGTAGTTGTCGTGCAGATACTCGCGCACGCGCTCGAAGCGGTGCGCGCCTTCCTGAACCACTGGCGCGTGGCGGGCGAGGGGCTGGAAGCTCTCAATCAACGTCAGCAGCAGGCCTTTTTGCGCCAGCGGATCCTGCGTATGCCACAGGCTGTAGATCAGCTGGCCAATTCGCTGCGAGCGCACGGGGTCGTAGCGGGTCACGTCGCTAAACCACCAGTGGCGCAGGCCGGTCACCTCTTCCAGTAGCCCGGGTTCGATATAGACCATCCGGTAGCGCCAGCCATCTTCCGTGGCGGACTCGCCGGTGTGGATCTCGTCCGGGTTCATGGTGACAACGGATTTTTCCGGTGCAAGGTGCTGCGTGCCGCGGTAGCGAAAGCGCTCGGCACCGGTCTCGATAGTGCCGATGCCGAAGGCTTCGTGGGTGTGAGGCTCAAAGGCGTAGCCGGAGATATGCGCGTGATAAAGCTCGAGGCCCGGCAGCTGCGCCAGATGGCGAAAGCGCGCGCTGTCTCTCTCATCGGTGAACTGATCGGGTACGCCTTGCACGGTGAGCCTCCTTGTGGGTCATCTCGTTATTATCAGAGATGACCCGTGGGGATGCCACAAAAAATAACCAGGCCGTAACAATTACAGGATGGCGCTGATGCTCTGCGCCAGCGGTGTTGTCGGGCGACCAATCAGGTTACTGAGCGTACGGCTGTCGTCGAACAGACCGCCTTTCGATGCGCCAGTGTCGGAGTCAGCCAGCATATCCGCGAGACCGGCAGGCAAGCCTGCGCCTTTCAGTGCGGCGGCAAAATCTGCTTCGCTCAGGTTTTGATAGGCCACCTTTTTCCCGCTCTGTTTGCTCAGCTCAGCCGCCAGCTCGCTCAGCGTCCAGGCGTTATCGCCCGCCAGCTCATAAACCTTGCCAGCGTGGCCCTCTTCTGAAATCACTTTTGCGGCGGCCGCGGCGTAATCCGCGCGGGTCGCAGAGGCAATTTTGCCTTCACCCGCCGCGCCGATAAACACGCCGTGCTCAAGGGCAGGTGGCACGCTTGCCAGATAGTTTTCGGTATACCAGCCGTTGCGCAGCAGAGCGTAAGGCACGCCGGACTCTGCCAGCGCTTTTTCGGTTTGTACGTGCTCAACGTGCAGGCCCAGCGGCGAGGTGTCCGCATGCAACAGGCTGGTGTAGGCGATAAATTTCACTCCGGCGGCTTTGGCGGCGTTAATCACGTTCTGATGCTGCGCGGCGCGCTGGCCCACTTCGCTGGAGGAGATTAAAAGCAGTTTATCCACGCCGCCCAGCGCGGCGGTGAACGCGGCTGCGTCAGCGTAATCCGCCTGGCGAACCACCACTCCCTGCTGGCTCAGCGCGTCGGCTTTCGCCGGGTTACGCACAATGGCGACAATCTGGTTCGCCGGAACGGTTTTTAACAGCTGTTCAATAACGAGGTGGCCAAGCTGGCCGGTTGCGCCGGTAATCGCGATCATGATCATTCTCCTTCGTGTTTGTCTGGTGTTATGGCACACTAGCATCATCACTAACTTTTAGTAAGTACGCACAAAAAGGTAAGTATGAAAATGACGATACCGACGCTCAGCGAGCAAATGCGCGACGGAAATCTCTTTGCCGAGCAGTGCCCTTCCCGTGACGTGCTCAAGCATGTCACCAGCCGCTGGGGCGTGCTGATCCTCGTGGCGCTACGCCAGGGGACGCATCGCTTCAGCGATCTGCGGCGCAAGATGGGCGGGGTGAGCGAAAAGATGCTGGCCCAGTCGCTGCAGGCGCTGGAACAGGACGGGTTTGTCGACCGGGTTTCGTATCCGGTCGTACCGCCGCACGTGGAATATAGCCTCACGCCGTTAGGCATTGAGGTGAGCGAGAAGGTGGCCGCACTGGCCGACTGGATAGAACTGAACACGCCGCAGGTGCTGGCGAACCGGGATGAGCGTGCGGCGTAAAAGCCGGGTGGCGGCTTCGCCTTACCCGGCCTACACGATCGCGTAGGTCGGGTAAGCGAAGCGCCACCCGACACAATCACCGCTACTTGCTCAGGTCTACCTGATAAATCGCGAACCCGATATCATCGGTCGCCACCTTTTTCATCGGATACTGCGCCTTGTCCTTGATAAACGTGGCCGCCTTATCAGACGGAGAGGTTTCAAAGCGGATATCCAGCGGCGTATCGCTGTGGATCGGTGCCAGACGCCAGTTGTTGTCGACCGCCGGATGAATTGCGCCCGTTTTCTTCGATTCTGCGCCGATCCACGCCGCCAGCACCGATCGGTTCTCGTCCGGTGAGGCAAAGGCGATGTGGTCGTCACCCGTGCCGGCAAACTTCCCGCCGTAGGCGCGATAGTTATTGGTCACGACGAGGAAGGTCGCATTCGGATCGATAGCCTTGCCGTTGAAGGTCAGGTTCTTGATGCGCTCCGCCTGCGGATGAATGGCCTGGCACTCGCCGTCATATTTTGCGGGCTGGGTGACATCAATCTGGTATTTCACGCCGTCGATTACGTCGAAATTGTAGGTGCGGAACCCGTCCCAGTTGATCAGCGACTGCGGCTTGCTGCTGTTCGGGTCAATCTGGTTAAACTGCCCGGCGGAGCACTCCAGCCACTCCTTCACCTCGCTGCCCGTCGCTTTCACCACGACCAGCGTGTTCGGGTAGAGATAAAGATCGGCGGCGTTACGGAAGGTGAGCTGGCCTTTTTCAACCTCAACGTAGCTGGCCGGATCGTTCTTGCGCCCGCCCACCTTGAACGGCGCGGCAGCGGAGAGTACCGGCAGTTTTGCCAGGTCCGGATCGCCCTGAATATAGTGTTCGGCGTAGGCTTTCTGCGCCATGTTCACCACCTGAACGGTCGGGTCGTCCTGCACCAGCGCCAGGAAGCTGTACATGTTATCGGCTGATTTACCAATCGGCTTGCTGACGAATTCACGCGTAGCGTCATGGTCATGCTTCAGCACCTCGACCAGCTTTTTATCTTCACCCGCCAGCGATTTTTTGGCGGCTGCGTCGTAGATCGGGCGCGCTTCGGCTTTCGACTGAATCACCTTCCAGCTGCCGCTGTCGTTATTAAGAACCAGATCCACCACGCCAAGATGGTCTCCCCACATGCCCGGCATCACCGACGGCACGCCGTTGAGCGTGCCCTTGTCGATATCCGCGCCTTTGATACTGGCGAAATCTTTCCCCGGGAAGACCGCGTGGGCGTGACCAAACAGAATCGCATCCACGCCTTTCACTTCACTCAGGTAGTAGACCGAGTTTTCCGCCATGACCTGATACGGATCGGCTGACAGGCCAGAGTGGGCGACAACGACCACCACATCTGCCCCTTTCTCGCGCATTTCCGGTACGTATTTGCGCGCGGTCTCGGTGATGTCGTTCACCGTCACTTTCCCGTCGAGGTTCGCTTTATCCCACGTCATGATTTGCGGCGGGACAAAACCGATATAGCCAATTTTCAGCGTCTGGGTGTTACCGTCTTTATCGACCACCTGGGTCTCTTTAATCAGGTAAGGGGTGAACAGGGGCTTTTGGGTCTTAACATCGACGATATTGGCGTTAACGTACGGAAATTTCGCGCCAGCGAGCGCATCGTGAAGGTACGTAAGGCCGTAGTTGAACTCGTGGTTGCCGAGGTTACCGACGGTATAATCCAGGGTGTTCATCGCTTTATAGACCGGGTGGATCTCCCCTTTTTTTATCCCTTTCGCCGCCATGTAATCCCCGAGCGGGCTGCCCTGGATCACATCTCCGTTATCGACCAGCACGCTGTTTTTCACTTCGCCCCGGGCGGCGTTGATCAAACTTGCGGTGCGTACCAGTCCAAATTTTTCAGTAGGCGTATCTTTGTAGTAATCGAAGTCCATCATGTTGCTGTGCAGGTCGGTCGTTTCCAGGATCCGAAGATCCACCGTCGCCGCCTGTACGCTTGCTGCAATCAGCGTTGCCAGAAGGGTTGCGCTAAACTTAATCATCACAGGAGTCCTTTTTTCGATCCAGGCCACAAAAGAATATGTATCTATAGTGCGTTGCTTACAGAAGTGTGAATCCTGCCAGAAATGAGGATGATTTAACCGGGATTGCTTCACAGATAGCGGAATTGTTCACATTACGATATAACTAAAACAATAAGTTATGCCCACTGCGTTAACGAAGAGGTGGAGAATGTTAGATAAAATTTGTCAGCTCGCACGGGATGCGGGTGATGCCATCATGCAGGTTTACGACGGTACAACGCCGATGGACGTGGTCAGCAAAGCGGACGACTCCCCGGTGACGGCGGCGGATATCGCGGCGCATGGCATTATTTTGAAAGGCCTGCAGGCGCTAACGCCAGATATCCCCGTGTTATCAGAAGAAGCCCCGCAAAGCTGGGATGAGCGCCAGCACTGGCAGCGTTACTGGCTGGTGGACCCGCTGGACGGCACCAAAGAGTTTATTAAGCGTAACGGAGAATTCACGGTCAATATCGCTCTGATTGAAAAAGGCAAAGCGGTACTGGGGGTGGTCTACGCGCCGGTCATGAACGTGATGTACAGCGCGGCAGAAGGTAAGGCCTGGA
This sequence comes from Enterobacter sp. V87_3, assembly GCF_029967835.1. Taxonomy (NCBI): domain Bacteria; kingdom Pseudomonadati; phylum Pseudomonadota; class Gammaproteobacteria; order Enterobacterales; family Enterobacteriaceae; genus Enterobacter; species Enterobacter sp. V87_3. The sequence continues at coordinate 52,933 of NZ_JASCAM010000014.1, forward strand.
AAGAGGAGTGCGGCGTGCGCAAGCAGATCCAGGTCCGCGATGCGCGTCCGCCGCTGGTGGTCATCAGCCGTTCGCACAGCGACAGCGAGCTGCAGGAATATCTGCAACAGTTGGGTGAGCACCAGACCACCTCGATTGGCTCTTCGCTGAAGTTCTGCCTGGTGGCAGAAGGGCAGGCGCAGCTTTATCCGCGTTTCGGGCCAACCAACGTCTGGGACACGGCGGCAGGCCACGCGGTTGCCGCGGCGGCCGGGGCACATGTCCACGACTGGCAGGGCAAGCCGCTGGACTACACCCCGCGCGAGTCTTTCCTCAATCCCGGCTTTCGCGTTTCGCTGTACTAATCCAGCAGCTTATGCAGCAGGGCGACGACCTGCTGCACCTCATCCTGCGTCAGCGCCCCGTCTTTCACCCACTGCACGCGGCCCTCTTTATCCAGCACCATAATCGCCGAGCTTTCTTCATCCAGCGCCCAGGCTTTACGCGTCACACCGTTGCTGTCGACGATAAACTGCGACCAGGGGTAGAGCTTTTTATTGCTCTCAAGGCTTGAGCGCACAAACATCCCGGAGCCGGGAATGGCATCGTCGGTGTTCACAATCGTGGTGGTCTGGTAGCGGTCATGCGGCAGTTTTGCGGTCTTGATCGCTTCCACCAGGGTTGCGTTTTTCTCTTTTGCCGATGTACGGCCAGCAATATGTTGTACAACTCTCACTTTCCCTGCGAGCTGCGCGCTATTCCAGGGTTTGTAGCTAAACTTATCATTGTCGAGAATCAATTCTCCCCGGTCTGCAATACCGACTGGCGGTACGCGTTGTCCTTTTTCAATGTTGTGCGCGCAAGCCCACAGGGGCAGAAGCAGGCATGCTGCTCCCAGGATGCTACGTAGGGTCATGGTGTTTCCTTATTATTTGCAGGTGATCCGACCACTTGGTCATGCACTTTTAATCATAAGTGCGATCAATGAGGTTTTCCCGCAATCCCGATGCCAGTTTGCGGGTGAACGCACATATCCATGAAAAAACGACGGCTTATACTGCGCTCAGTCACGGTTTGCATAGATTATTCTGATTAATTGTAATCATACGGTAAATAAACTTATGCACACTGGGTAACAACGAGGTTCTGGTCTATAGTCATTGGGCAATAAAATTTGCGCTCCGGACAGTCGGGCCGATTGTGGCGCCGCAAGAGCGTATGATTCGCAGGAGAGACAAGAATGAAAATTTTCCAACGCTACAACCCGCTTCAGGTGGCGAAGTACGTGAAGATCCTGTTCCGTGGACGGTTGTACATCAAGGATGTTGGCGCTTTTGAGTTCGATAAGGGCAAAATCCTTATCCCAAAAGTGAAGGACAAACAGCATTTTTCTGTGATGTCCGAAGTCAACCGTCAGGTTATGCGTCTGCAAACTGAGATGGCTTAACCAACGTGCTATGCAGTAGTAAATAAGCAGTAGTAGATAAAAAGACGGCTCCCGATGGGAGCCGTTGATGTTTGTGGGGACAGGCACGTTATGCCGAGACCTTCTCTTCCGCATCCGGCAGCTTTGGCACCAGCACGGTCGGTTTGTTGTCAATGCGCGTCACCAGCAGCTGGTCAATGCGGTAGTTATCAATATCCACTACTTCAAACTTAAACCCGGAGAACTTCACCGAGTCGGTGCGTTTCGGGATTTTGCGCAGCATGAACATCATAAAGCCACCGATGGTCTCGTAATTGCCGGACTGCGGGAACTCGTCGATATCCAGCACGCGCATCACGTCTTCAATTGGCGTACCGCCGTCAATCAGCCATGAGTTGTCATCACGCTGAACGATTTGCTCTTCCAGCCCCTGGCCGACCAGGTCGCCCATCAGCGTGGTCATTACGTCGTTGAGGGTGATAATCCCCACCACCAGCGCGTATTCGTTCATGATCACCGCGAAGTCTTCCCCGGCGGATTTGAAACTTTCCAGCGCTTCAGAGAGCGTCAGGGTGTCCGGCACAATCAGGGTATTGCGGATCTGCACGCCGCTGTTGAGCGCCAGGCTCTGATTCGCCAGCACCCGGTTCAGCAGGTCTTTAGAGTCGACGTAACCGATGATGTGGTCAATGTCTTCATTACAAACCAGGAACTTAGAATGCGGATGTTCTGCGACTTTTTGCTTCAGGCTCTGTTCGTCTTCGTGCAGATCGAACCAAATCACGTTTTCACGTCCGGTCATGGACGACGGCACGGTACGGGATTCCAGTTCAAATACGTTCTCGATAAGCTCGTGCTCCTGCTTACGCAGCACGCCCGCCAGGGCTCCCGCTTCGAAGACCGCGTAGATATCGTCAGAGGTGATGTCGTCTTTACGCACCATCGGGATTTTGAACAGGCGGAAGATGCTGTTGGCCAGACCGTTGAAGAACCAGACCAGCGGGCGGAACAGGAACAGGCAGAAGCGCATCGGGTTGATGATACGCAAAGCCACGGCTTCAGGCGCAATCATACCGATGCGTTTCGGGGTTAAATCCGCAAACAAAATGAACAGGCCCGTCACCAGCGAGAAGGAGAGGATGAAGCTCAGCTGCTCGGAGAGTTCCGGTGAAAAGTAGCGTGAGAACAGGCCGTGGAATACCGGCGAGAACGCCGCATCGCCCACGATACCGCCCAGAATGGCGACCGCGTTCAGGCCAATCTGCACCACGGTAAAGAACATGCCGGGGTTTTCCTGCATCTTCAGAATGCGTGATGCATTGATGTTGCCCTCGTCGGCAAGCAGCTTGAGTTTGATTTTACGGGAGGCGGCCAGCGAGATCTCGGATATCGAGAAAAATGCACTGACCGCGATAAGACAAAGTATTACTAAAATACTGTTTAACATAGTTTATCCGGCTTCAGCCAGATCCTCGGAAGGGAAGTTGGTTACGTTTGTGTGAAGACACATAGAACACGGCTCGTAGCGTTGAGCCGATTATTTCAGCGGTAGTATAGCGTAAAGACCTGTAAATCTGCCAGAGGTCACGGTTTCGTCACGGCAGCTGTGGCAGGAGCCGGGCCATTGGCGGCCCGGCAGTCTACCCTGAGCGCCTATTTTGCGCCTGACAGGCTAACGTTTCCTGTCGTGCGACGCGTGGCATCGCCTCCCCACACTTCGTCATACTCATAGCCCGTAAGCTGCTTGATGACGACGCGGGTAGTGTCGTCGCAGTCGCGGTAATCACCGCCAAGCTTGCGGCGGGCAATCTCCCTGAGCAGCGTTTTGTGGGTTTCCCGGGTGAGCTTGAACCGGTAGGTGGTGAAGAAACTCACCGCCAGCAGCGCCGCCGTGGCGAAGATCATCAGCCCGATGATGGCGTTCAGCGCGCTTTCCGGCTGCGCGCCGCTGCCTTTCACGAAACCAGACTCCTGCAACACCAGGCCGATAATCATGATGGCAATCGCCACGGTACTTTTGCGCGTCAGCACCATCACGCCTGCAAAAATTCCTTCGCGGCGCTGTTGTGTGACCATTTCATCAATATCGGGAATAAAGCTGTAGATGTTCCAGGGGATGTAATAAAGCCCGGAACGCGCGGCACCCAGCAGGATAAAGACCGCCGAGAACACCAGGGTCGGCACCTGCGTTTTGGTGAGATAAACCGTAAAAAGAAACGCCAGCACGCAGAAAATACAGCCGTAGGAGAACCGCAGCGCGGCGGAAGGGGTCATGTTGAGCCGGTTTAACAGCAGCATAAAGCCATAGGTTCCCGGCACTGAAGCAAAGGCGGCAATACTCAGCCAGCCGGACACGGCGGCGGCATCCTGACTCAGGCAATACACCACGTAGTAGGTAAAGACTGAGCCAAACACGTCCATGGCGGTAAACGAGAAGATATAAATCATGATATGCAGCCGGAACGCCCGAATACGGAAGGACGAGAAGAGATCGAGCACCAGATATTTTAAATGGTTTACGAGACCGCTGCTGCGCTGATTATCGACCTTAAAGCTGGACTCCTGCTGTACGTCTTTGGCTTCCCAGGTGGTAAACCAGGTAATAAAGACCGCGATACAGAAGACGCAGGAAAATATCAGCCCGGTGAGGGTATAGGTAAACGGATTATCTTTGCCGGTAAATTGCATGATAACGCCGGGAACGGAGACCGCTAAAAAGCCCCCCAGCTGCGAGCAGATCATCCGCACCCCGGAGAGGCGGCTACGCTCCTCGTAGCGGTTGGTCATCTCTGCCGCCAGCGTTTCCCACGGCACCAGCACCATCGCCGACAGCAACTCGATGGACAGATAGGTGCCAAGGTAGTACCAGTAGCCCATGTCCGTCAGCCACAGCAGGGCATAGAGAAACATCAGGGGCGAACTCAGCAATAGAAAGAAGCGCCGCCGCCCGAATTTACGCCCGAGCCAGGTATCACCGAAATTATCGGTAACGTAGCCCATAATCGGGCTTAAGAGGGCATCAATGACGCGGGCGATGGCAAAGATGGAGCCGGCCTCGACGACCGACAACCCGCAATAGGTAGTGTAAAAAAATAACAGCCAGGTGCCGATAATGGCGAAAGCGCCTCCGCCAAACAGATCGGTTATGCCGTAGCCAAGCGCCACGCCATAACCAACTCTACGTTCAGTTGGTTTGACCATAATATTGTCCAGTGTAGGGTAATGAATGACCCGTTTTCGGGTCGTATTTTTATTAAGTTCTGGAATGCAAATTACGATTTAGTGGGTGATATCTATCCATTGCCGTAGTTGAGATGACCTATAAATTGCCTCCACAAGCCTGAGTGAGTGTCCGGCGGCGCGGATATCGGTGTAGTCCGTCACCTCCGGGTGCAGAAGGGCGTGATAAAAGCGGCGGATCGCCTGCTGGTGGCCCAGCCCCCAGTAGCTTTTGGCCGTGCCGTCCGGGGCAGCGTCGCTCGCCAGCCGGATGCGCTCCCCGGACGCGATCCGCCAGAGGGTGTTGTCATTAAGCTGCAGCGTGCCGTGCTCGCAGTGGATCTCCAGCAGCAGGGGCGAGTCCGTGGTATTGCAGTTGCTGGCGTAAAACAGCCCGCGCGCGCCGTTGGCAAAGTGCAGCGTGGCCATAGCGCTGTCCTCTCCTTCGGTCACGTCGGCCAGCTCGCCGCTGTCGACCACCCCTTTTAGCCGGGTGACGCCACCTGCGAACCACTGCATCAGGTCGAGGGTGTGAATGGCCTGGTTAATCAGCAGGCTGCCGCCCTCCGTTGCCAGGCGACCGCGCCAGGGACTGTCGGTGTAATACGCCCCCGACCGGGACCAGGTGAGCACCGCCCGGATGCTCAGCATTCTCCCCAGCCCGCCGTCCTCCAGCTCTTTACGGATGCGCAGGCTGGTCGGGTTGAGCCGGTTCTGGTAGCACACGCCGAGCTTGCCGGTCGCCTGTGCGGCGGCCGCCATGATGTCGGCCAGTTCGCTGCTGTTCATCACCACCGGTTTTTCGCAAAATACGTGCTTACCGGCGTTAAGCGCCGCCAGGATCATGTTTTTATGCTCGAAATGGGGCGTGCAGATATGCACCACGTCAAGGGTGTCATCAAGCAGCATCTCCCGGTAATCCTGATAAAAGCGGCACTGATAGGCCATTCCCAGCTTCAGCCCTTTCACGCTGTCGGTATCGGCCAGCGCGCGCAGCGCGACGTTGGGGATCTGACGCAGGGCGTTCACATGGCAGCTGTGAATGGCCCCGCAGCCGATAATGGCGCTGTTAAGGATGTCCATCGGCGTCTCCCTTATCCTGCCGCGTTCGCGAGCATTTGCGCCTTCACGCACAGCTCGGCGGCCTTAAAGGCGTGCGCCTGGGTCATGGCGTTTTCCGTGCGGTGCAGGCAGTCGAGGATCAGTTCGCCAAAGAACGGGAACCCGACCTGCCCGGCAACGGGGTAGCGGAACTCACCCTCCTTGTTGACGAGATACACCACGTCCTGCTCGCCGCGGGTCAAATCGACGTACTTGCGGATCTCGATATACCCCTCGGTACCCAGCAGCGTCAGCCGTCCGTCACCCCAGGTCGACAGCCCGTCTGGGGTGAACCAGTCGCAGCGGAAATAGCCGCTCGCGCCGTTCTCACCTTTGATCATCGCGTCACCGAAATCTTCAAACGCCGGGTACTGCGGATGGTTCACGTTGCGCACCTGGCTGGCAACGATGTGCGCCTCGTGGTTGCCGGTGTAAAACAGGAACTGCTCGATCTGGTGGCTGCCGATGTCGCAGAGGATGCCGCCGAAGTCGCGGCGATCGTAGAACCACGCCGGGCGGCCCTGTCCCTCACGGTGTGGCCCCATGCCCAGCGTCTGCACCACGCGGCCAATCGCCCCCTGCTGCACCAACTGTCCGGCGAACACGGCGCTTTCTACGTGCAGGCGTTCGCTGTAGTAAACCGCGTATTTTTTACCGGTCTTCTCCACCATTGCTTTGGCGTCGGCCAGCTGTTCAAGGGTGGTCAGCGGCGCTTTGTCGGTAAAATAGTCCTTACCGGCGGCCATGGCTTTCAGCCCCAGCGCGCAGCGCCCGGAGGGAATGGCGGCCCCGGCCACCAGGCGCACCGCGTCATCGCTGAGAATAACCTCCAGCGAACGGGCCACTTGCACCTGCGGATACTGCTGCACAAACGCATCCACCTTCACTGGATCGGGATCGTAAACCCATTTCAGCGTCGCACCCGCCTCAATCAGCCCGTTGCACATGCCGTAGATATGCCCGTGATCGAGCGCGGCGGCGGCAAAGACAAACTCGCCTTCCTGCAAGACCGGCTGTGGCTTGCCGACCGGCGCGTAGTTCATTCCGTCATTTTTATTCATTGTCAGACTCCTCGATCCAGATCTTTGCCCAGAGGGATAGCGCCCACTTCGCTGAAGTTAGCGACGCTGGCGGATTTCTCGTAAAAGCGGGGGGCGAGCGCGTTGGTCCCGCCGGTGCGGTAAAACGGATCGTCGCGAAGGATTGGCAGCGACACCACCGCGCGCGTAATCGACGATTTATAGATCGCCGTAATCAGCTCCAGGGCACGCTTGCCCTGCACGCCGTCGACCAGCGGAGCCGTGCCTTGCTCAATGGCATCAAGCAGGTCGTTGATCTGCCCGGTGTGCAGCGTCCATTTAAGCGTTGGCGTCTCCTGAAACACGGCATTAAGCCGCGCTTCCCGCTGCCGATCCTGTACCTCCTGCGGGAAACCGTTGTCGGCGCTGACGCTGGCATAGGCCTGCCACGGCGCGGAGATACGCGCCTTATCGCCCTGAATAATGATTTTTTGATCTTCCCCGTGATGGACCACCGACGCGGTGATCTGCGCGAGCGCGCCGCTGGGGTATTTGAAAATGGCGGCGCTGAGATCCTCCACCTCGGCGTTGTCGTGCGCCACGTTGGTCATCATCGCCACCACCTCGGACGGGAAGCCGAGCATCCACTGAACGGCGTCGATGTGGTGTACGGCGTGATTAAGCGTGCAGCCGCCGCCCTCTTTCTCCCAGGTGCCGCGCCACCACAGGTCGTAGTAGCAGTGGCCGCGCCACCAGAAGGAGTCCACCTGAGCGTGGCAGACAGTCCCCGCAAGGCCCGAGTCCAGCGCCGCCTTCAGCCGCCAGAAGGCGTCGGTAAACCGGTTCTGGGCAATTACCGAGAGGATTTTGCCGCTCGACTGTTGGGCGGCGATCATCGCGTCGCACTCCTCCAGCGAGGCGGCCATCGGTTTTTCACACAGCACGTTGCAACCGGCATGAAGCGCGTCAATGCTAATCCCGGCATGCACGTAGGGCGGGGTACACACGTCAACGATATCGAGATTGGGTTCAGATTCCAGCATCTGCCGGTGGCTTTCGTACACCCGGGCGTCCGTCAGGCCGTAGCGCACTTTTTTCTCGTGCGCCTTGTCCGGGTAGATATCGACCAGCGCCACAATCCGGCAGCGCGATCCAAACTGTAAATAGCCCTGAATATGGTTATGGGAGATATTGCCTGTTCCCACGATGGCGACATTGATCATGCTCTCTCCTCGGTCTTTACCAGGTGCCAGAGGCATCCAGGGTGATGCTGGTGGCCTCTTTGTCGGCAGAGGTGGCGATGCGCTGCTGAAACAGGCGCAGATACTGTTTTTCGTTGAGCGGCAGTTCCACCCAGTCGTCGGTCCAGGTGGAAAGGTGCATCGCGTTGGAGAGCGTCAGCCCGCGAATGCCTTCCAGACCGGGGGCAATCAGCGGCTCGCCGCGCAGGATCGCCGCGCAGAAGTTAGCGGTAATGACGTGATGTTCGCTGTATTCCGGGGCCACGGGGATCGTGACTTCCCAGCACTCCGGCTCGCCGAAGCCGTTCTGCCAGCGGGCGTTAAATGCGGTTTCGGATTCGCGCAGCCGCCAGAAGCGCAGTTTGCCTTCTTCCACGACCACTTTGCCGCGGTCGCCTGCAATCTCCAGGCGGTTGGTGCCCGGCGTTTCGGCGACGGTGGTGATAAACACCCCGGTGGCTCCGTTGGCGTATTCGGCGTAGGCCGTAACTTCGTCTTCAACCTCGATATCGCGGTGTTTGCCGAACTGGCAAAACGCGCGCAGACGCACCGGCATGCCCACCAGCCACTGCCAGAGATCGAGCTGATGCGGGTCCTGGTTGAGCAGCACGCCGCCGCCTTCACCCTTCCAGGTGGCGCGCCAGCCGCCGGAGTTGTAGTAGCTCTGCGAGCGATACCAATTGGTGATTATCCAGTTGGAGCGGCGGATTTCGCCCAGCTCGCCGCTGTCGATCAGGTCTTTAACCTTCTGATAGAGCGGGTTAGGGCGCTGGTTATACATGATGCCAAAGGTCACGTCGCACTCGCGGGCGCAGGCGTTCATCTCCTGCACCTGTGCGGTATAAACCCCCGCCGGTTTCTCGCACAGGGTATGAATGCCGCTGCGCATCGCCAGCATCGACAGGCGCGGATGGTCGTAATGCGGAGTGGCGACGATAACCGCGTCAATAAGCCCACTCTGGAGCATCTCCTGCGCGTCGCTGAACAGAGGAATATCGCCTGTCAGCTGGCGAATCGCCGGATGCTTTTCCGGCGCATTGTCGCAAACCGCCGTCAGACAGGCGTCGCTGACGGTGCCCGCCAGTAAATAGCGCGCGTGAACCGTACCAATATTACCGATTCCAATAATGCCAAAACGTACCTTTTCCATGTCACACCTTAATTTCAGTCGAAAAGAGTGATGACCGGAAAATAAGAAAGGGATGACGCAGCGACAATGTGTTTTTGTGAGAATACTCGCAACCTCCTTAAGTAATCTCTAACGACATTGAAATTTGGTTTTAAAATCAATGCGCTGTTTCTGCAAATATTTGCAAAAACCGAATGTGAGCGAGGTCACGCAATGCCGGGAAAATTAAAAATGGAGGAGATCGCCGCCCTGACGGGATATTCCGTCAGTACCGTTTCCAGGGTGTTAAGCGGTAAATCCTATACCAGCGACAAGGCCCGGGAGGCCATTGTCAGCACCGCGCGGGAGCTGGGCGTGCTGGAGTCGATGGCCAGCGGGCGTCTGCTGATTAACGGCATTGCGGTGTTTGCTCCGGAAAGAACCTTTCAGGGGCGCGGCGATATATTTTATCTGGAAGTGACCAAAGGTATTGCAGAGGCCAGCGCACCGCATAATGTCTGGGTGAGCTATTGCGGATTAGAAGAACAGAATGCCGACGTAAAATTATTCCTCGAAAAGGCGAGCCATAAAAATATTAACGCGGTAATTATCATTGGAACTGATGATTCCACCATTTTTAAACTGGCCGGGACGCTGAATAAACCCTGTGTGTTAATTAATTCGGTCGACAGGGATCGCCTGCTCGATTCCGTTTCGCCCGACCATCGCGCCATCGGGTTTACCGCCATGCAGTATCTTTTTGAGCAGGGGCATCGTCGGGTATTAACCCTGACCTGCCTGCGGCGGGAAACGCTCTACGCGCGGCTGGACGGCATCAAAGAGGCGTATCGTCATTTTCACGTCAACTTTGAGCCCAAGCGCGACCTGCTGGTGACGGAGTGGTTTACCGCAGAGGAGGCCGAGCGCGCGCTGGACGAGTGGTTGTCGGGTCATGACCGAGCGCAGTGGCCGGAGGTGATTTTCCCCAACAGCACCAGCATGACGGAGGGCGTACTCAGGGTGCTGGCGCGCCGTGGGCTGCGGATACCGGAAGATATCTCCCTTATTACGACCGATTTTGCGTGGAACCTTGAACACCGGCTGGATAAACCAGTCACCGGGATAACGGTGCCCTGTCGCGATCTTGGCATTGAAGCGGTGCATCTGCTGCAGACGCGCCTGAACCGGCCACAGGCGCCGGTCTATAACCTGCTGCTGCAGGGAAAAGCGGTTGATTACGGGTCGGTGAGTAACGTCACGCGCCACGCAGCTCGCGTGGCGCTGAAGCAGTAATCAGGCCAGCTGTGGCGGCAGGCACACGCCGATGCCCCCGATCCCGCAGTAGCCGTACGGATTTTTATGCAAATATTGCTGGTGGTCGTCCTCTGCATAGTAAAACGGCTTCGCCGTAGCGATTTCGGTGGTCACCTGGCGTTTATCGCCCGCGTCATGCATGGCCTGCTGGAAGCGTTCCAGGCTGGCGCGCGCGGCGGCATCCTGCTCGGGGGTCAGCGGATAAATGGCGGAGCGATACTGCGTACCGTGGTCGTTACCCTGCTGCATACCCTGCGCCGGATCGTGATTTTCCCAGAACACCTGCAGAAGCTGTTCATAGCTGATGATGGCCGGGTCATATACCACGCGCACCGCTTCCGCGTGGCCGGTATCACCGGAGCACACTTCGCGGTAGGTTGGGTTTGGCGTGTAGCCCCCGGTATAGCCTGCGGCGGTACTGTAAACGCCGGGAAGCTGCCAGAACAGACGTTCCACGCCCCAGAAGCAGCCCATCGCGAACAGGGCGATCTCCATTCCATCAGGAACGTTTGTCATTGAATGGTGATTTACGGCGTGTAACGTCGCCACTGGCATGGGGGTATTGCGTCCCGGTAATGCATCGGCTTGCGAAACCAGATGCTTTTTGTCGAATAAACTCACGGTGGGGCCTCCGGGGTAGCGATGTTTCGGTTAAGGTTGTCACGGCGCGTTTAATTGAACACAATAAACGCGCTGAATGAGTCTAGATTTAATCATAAGAAATATTTGGGTGTTAAACCCTTTTTCAACCCACGAATTGGGTTTTGGGCTGTAAAGCCGTGAGAAGCCGTGGAACGGCACTTCATTTTGCTTCCAGGGGTGGATACAGGGATATTCAGGAGAAAACGTGACAAAGATCCGCCAGTTATGTTTCGTCAGCCTGTTGCTGACAAGCGGGGTTGCCAGCGCGGCGAATGTCCGTTTGCAGGTTGAAGGGTTATCCGGGGCGCTGGAAAAAAACGTTCGTGCGCAACTGTCAACGATCCAGAGTGACGAAGTGACGCCGGACCGGCGATTTCGCGCGCGCGTGGATGATGCGATCCGCGACGGGCTAAAGGCGCTGGGGTATTACGAACCGACCATCGATTTCGACCTGCGTCCGCCTCCGGCTAAAGGGCGGCAGGTACTCATTGCCCGCGTCTCGCCCGGAGATCCGGTAAAAATAGGCGGCACCAACGTGGTGCTGCGCGGCGACGCGCGTACCGACCGGGATTATCTCGATCTGCTGAGCACGCGCCCGCGCGTTGGCACCGTGCTTAACCACGGCGACTACGATCGTTTCAAAAGGTCATTAACCAGCGTGTCGCTGCGCAAAGGTTACTTTGACAGCCAGTTCAATAAAAGCCAGCTGGGCGTGGCGCTCGACAGACACCAGGCCTTCTGGGATATCGATTATGACAGCGGCGAGCGCTACCGCTTTGGGGCGGTGACCTTTGAAGGTTCGCAAATTCGCGAAGAGTACCTGCAAAACCTGGTGCCGTTCAAAACGGGCGATTATTACCAGTCGAGCGATCTGGCCGAGCTGAACCGTCGTCTGTCGGCTACCGGCTGGTTTAACTCGGTGGTCGTTGCGCCGGAATTTGATAAATCGCGCAAAACGAAAGTTCTGCCGCTGCACGGCGTGGTTTCGCCGCGTACGGAAAACACCATCGAAACCGGGGTAGGTTATTCCACGGATGTGGGGCCGCGGGTGAAGGCGACGTGGAAAAAGCCGTGGATGAACTCCTACGGCCACAGCCTGACCACCAGCGCCAGTATCTCCGCGCCCGAGCAGCAGCTCGATTTCAGCTACAAGATGCCGCTGCTGAAGAACCCGCTTGAGCAATACTATTTGCTGCAGGGCGGCTTCAAGCGCACCGATTTGAACGATACCGAGCAGGACTCCACCACGCTTGCGGTCTCACGCTTCTGGGATCTCTCCAGCGGCTGGCAGCGCGCCATCAACCTGCGCTGGAGTCTCGACCACTTTACTCAGGCCAACGTCACCAATACCACCATGCTGCTTTATCCGGGCGTGATGATCAGCCGAACCCGCTCGCGCGGTGGCCTGATGCCAACCTGGGGTGATTCCCAGCGCTACTCCATCGATTACTCCAACACGATGTGGGGGTCCGACGTGGACTTCACGGTCGTGCAGGCGCAAAACGTCTGGATCCGAACGCTGCTGGATAAACACCGCTTCGTGATGCGCGGCAACCTTGGCTGGATCGAAACCGATGATTTTGAGCGCGTTCCGCCGGATCTGCGCTTCTTCGCCGGGGGCGACCGCAGCATTCGTGGCTATAAGTACAAATCAATCTCGCCGGAAAACGACAAAGGCCAGCTCACCGGGGCATCCAAGCTGGCAACCGGATCGCTGGAGTATCAATACAACGTCAGCGGCAAGTGGTGGGGCGCGATGTTCGTTGACGGCGGTGAAGCAGTTAACGACATCCGCAGAAGCGATTTCAAAACCGGCGCGGGCGTAGGCGTGCGCTGGCAGTCGCCCGTCGGGCCTATCAAGCTCGACTTTGCCGTGCCGGTGGGTGACAAAGACGAACACGGTTTACAGTTTTACATCGGTCTGGGGCCTGAATTATGAGTTTATGGAAGAAGATAAGCCTCGGGGTGCTGATATTTATCGTGCTGTTGCTTGGTACGGTGGCGTTTCTGGTCGGAACGACCACGGGTTTACACCTGCTGTTTAACGCGGCTAACCGCTGGGTGCCGGGGCTGGAGATAGGCCAGGTCACCGGCGGCTGGCGCGATCTGCGTCTGAAAAACATTCGTTATGAGCAGCCGGGCGTGGCGGTTAACGCCGGTGAATTCCATCTGGCGGTGAAGCTGGGCTGCCTGCGGGACAGCAAGCTCTGCGTAAACGATCTGTCGCTAAAAGATGTGAACGTGGCGATAGATTCGAAAAAAATGCCGAAGTCCGAGCCGGTGCAGGAAGAGGACAGCGGTCCGCTTAACCTCTCCACGCCGTACCCGATTGCGCTCTACCGGGTGGCGCTGGACAACGTCAATGTCAAAATTGACGACACCACCGTGTCGGTAATGGATTTCACCTCCGGCCTGCGCTGGCAGGAGAAAAACCTCACCCTGACGCCCACCTCCCTGCAGGGGCTGCTGATTGCCCTGCCGAAGGTGGCCGAGGTGGCGCAGGAAGAGGTGGTTGAACCGAAGATCCAGAACCCGCAGCCGGATGAAAAACCGCTGGGCGAAACGCTGAAGGATCTGTTCTCGAAACCGGTCCTGCCGGAGATGACCGACGTTCATCTGCCGCTGAACCTTAATATCGAAGAGTTTAAAGGCGAGCAGTTGCGCCTGACCGGCGACACCGATTTAACCGTCTTTAACATGCTGCTCAAGGTCAGCAGTATCGACGGCAACATGAAGCTCGATGCGCTGGATATCGACACCAACCAGGGTTCGGTCAACGCCACGGGCAATGCGCTGCTGCGCGATAACTGGCCGGTGGATATCACCCTGAACAGCGCGCTCAACATCGACCCGCTGAAAGGCGAGAAGGTGAAGCTGAAGGTTGGCGGTGCGCTACGCGAGAAGCTGGAGTTTGGCGTTAACCTCTCCGGGCCGGTGGACATGGTGCTGCGCGGGCAAACGCAACTGGCGCAGGCCGGATTACCGATCAACCTGGAGATTGTCAGCCAGCAGCTTTACTGGCCGTTTACCGGCGAAAAACAGTTCCAGGCCGACGATCTGAAGCTGAAGCTGAGCGGCAAAATGACCGACTATACGCTGTCGTTCCGCACGGCGGTGAAAGGCCAGGGCGTGCCGCCCGCGACGATTACGCTGGATGCGAAGGGGAACGAGCAGCAGGTTAACCTCGACAAGCTCACCGTGGCGGCACTGGAAGGTACCACCGAGCTGACCGCGCTGTTGGACTGGCAGCAGGCCATCAGCTGGCGGGGCGAGCTTAAGCTCAAGGGGATCAACACCGCCAAAGAGGTGCCGGACTGGCCGTCGAAACTTGATGGCCTGATCAAAACCCGGGGCAGCCTGTACGGCGGTACGTGGCAGATGGACGTGCCGGAAATCAAGCTCACCGGTAACGTGAAGCAGAACAAGGTCAACGTAGAAGGCGCGGTGAAGGGCAACAGCTACCTGCAATGGACGATTCCCGGCCTGCACGTGGCGCTGGGGCGTAACACCGCGGATATCAAAGGCGAGCTGGGGGTGAAAGACCTCGAACTGGACGCCACCATCGATGCGCCAAATCTCGATAACGCCCTGCCGGGCCTTGGCGGCACGGCAAAAGGTCTGGTGAAGGTGCGCGGGACGGTGGATGCACCGCAGCTGCTGGCGGATATCACCGCCAATAACCTGCGCTGGCAGGAGCTGTCCGTTGCGCGCGTTCGCGTGGACGGGGATGTGAAATCCACGGACCAGATTGGCGGTAACCTGAACCTGCGCGTGGAGCGCATCTCCCAGCCCGGCGTGAACATCAACCTGGTCACGCTCGACGCCAAAGGCAACGAGAAGCAGCACGATCTGCAGCTACGGGTGCAGGGCGAGCCGGTTTCAGGGCAGCTTCATCTGGCGGGCAGCTTCGATCGCAAAGCGGCGCGCTGGAAAGGGACGCTGGATAACACCCGTTTCAGTACGCCGGTCGGGCCGCTGGCGCTGTCGCGCTCAATCGCGCTGGACTACCGCAACGCCGAGCAGAAGATCAGCATTGGGCCACACTGCTGGACCAACCCGAATGCCGAACTGTGCGTACCGCAAACCATTGATGCCGGTGCAGAAGGGCGCGCGCAGGTCAATCTCAACCGCTTCGACCTGGCGATGCTTAAACCCTTCATGCCTGACACCACGCAGGCCAGCGGCGTATTCACCGGCAAGGCCGACGTGGCGTGGGACACCACCAAAGAGGGCTTGCCGGAGGGCAGCGTGAAGCTCTCCGGGCGCAACGTGAAGGTAACGCAGGAGGTTAATGACGCATCGCTACCGGTCGCGTTCGACACCCTGAACGTCAACGCGGAGCTGCGTAACAACCGCGCAGAGCTGGGATGGCTCATCCGCCTGACCAACAACGGCCAGTTTGACGGGCAGGTGCAAATCACCGATCCGCAGGGGCGGCGTAATCTCGGCGGCAACGTCAATATCCGCAACTTCAATCTGGCGATGGTCAACCCGATTTTCTCTCGCGGAGAGAAAGCGGCGGGAACCCTGAACGCTAACCTGCGTCTGGCGGGAGACGCCCAGGGGCCGCAGCTGTTCGGCCAGATGCAGCTGAACGGCATTGATATTGACGGGAACTTCATGCCGTTTGATATGCAGCCGAGCCAGCTTTCAATGAACTTTAACGGCAGGAGTTCGACCCTGGCCGGGGTTGTGCGCACGCAGCAGGGGGAAATCAACCTGAGCGGTGATGCGGACTGGAGCCAGCTGGATAACTGGCGCGCCCGCGTCGCGGCGAAGGGCAGCCGGGTACGCATTACGGTGCCACCGATGGTGCGCCTGGACGTGTCGCCGGATGTCGTCTTTGAGGCGACGCCAAGCCTCTTTACGCTTGATGGACGCGTGGACGTGCCGTGGGCGCGTATCGTGGTTCACGAGGTGCCGGAAAGCGCGGTGGGCGTCTCAAGTGACGAAGTTATGCTCAATGAAAATCTGAAACCTGTCGAACAGAAGAGCGCTGGCATCCCGATCAATAGTAATCTTATTGTGCACGTGGGGAATAACGTGCGTTTGGATGCGTTTGGGCTGAAGGCAAGGCTGACGGGCGATCTGAAAGTGGCGCAGGATCAGCAGGGACTTGGCCTCAACGGACAAATCAATATTCCTGAAGGGCGTTTCCACGCCTACGGTCAGGATCTGATTGTGCGTAAAGGCGAACTGCTGTTCTCCGGCCCGCCGGATCAACCGCTGCTGAACATCGAAGCGATTCGTAACCCTGAGGCCACCGAAAACGACGTCATTGCGGGCGTGCGTGTCACCGGCTCTGCCGACGAACCGAAGGCGGAAATCTTCTCCGACCCGGCGATGTCGCAACAGGAAGCGTTGTCTTACCTGCTGCGCGGGCAAGGTCTGGATAGCGGTCAGAGTGACAGCGCGGCGATGACGTCAATGTTAGTCGGTCTGGGGGTTGCACAAAGTGGTCAGGTTGTGGGTAAAATCGGCGAGACGTTCGGCGTAAGCAATCTGGCACTGGATACTCAGGGCGTGGGTGACTCTTCGCAGGTAGTGGTCAGCGGCTACGTACTGCCGGGTCTGCAGGTAAAATACGGTGTGGGGATCTTTGACTCACTGGCAACACTCACGCTACGCTATCGCCTGATGCCTAAGCTATATCTGGAAGCAGTGTCTGGCGTAGACCAGGCACTTGATCTGCTCTATCAGTTTGAGTTTTAGCAATGCGAATATTTGTTTACGGCAGTTTACGCACCAAGCAAGGCAACAGTCACTGGATGACCAACGCCCTGCTGCTGGGAAATTACAATATCGAGAACTACCAGTTGTACAGTCTGGGCCACTATCCAGGCGCGGTTCCGGGAAACGGAACGGTACAGGGTGAGGTTTATCGTATTGATAATGCCACGTTAGCCGAACTTGATGCCTTGCGCACCAGGGGCGGTGAATACGCTCGCCAGTTGATCCAGACGCCGTACGGGAGTGCATGGATGTACGTGTACCAACGTTCGGTCGAAGGGTTAACGCTGATTGAAAGCGGTAACTGGTTAGACAGAGACCAGTACTGAGAAAAACAACGCCACCGCAAGGTGGCGTTGTTTTTTGCGCCTTTTGCCGGATGACCCGGCCTGCATGTTCATTTCAGGACCGTGCAAGCGTAGCGCCGCCGGGCGACACTCTCCAGCCATAAAAAAGCCCCGGCTCGCGGGGCTTTCAGCAATCGGCAGTAAGAATTACTTCTTAGCCGCACGCTCGAAGGACGCAACGATTTCTGCTTTAGCCGCTTCAGCGTTGTCCCAACCGTCAACTTTAACCCATTTGCCTTTTTCGAGGTCTTTGTAGTGCTCGAAGAAGTGAGTGATCTGCGCTTTCAGCAGCTCTGGCAGGTCGTTCACATCTTTAATGTGATCGTACTCTTTGCTCAGCTTGGTGTGCGGGACCGCAACCAGTTTGGCATCTTCGCCCGCTTCGTCGGTCATTTTCAGCACGCCAACTGGACGGCAGCGAATGACTGCGCCTGGCTGCAGTGGGTATGGCGTTGGGACCAGAACGTCAACCGGGTCGCCGTCCAGAGACAGGGTGTGGTTGATGTAACCGTAGTTGCACGGATAGAACATCGCGGTAGACATGAAACGGTCTACGAACAGGGCACCGGTGTCTTTGTCGATTTCGTATTTGATAGGATCTGCGTTGGCCGGGATTTCGATAACAACGTAGATGTCTTCTGGCAGTTCTTTACCCGCAGGGACGTTGAGTAAGCTCATGTCTGTGTCCTTTAAAATGGATGGTAAACAAGTGGCAGGTATTATAGCCAACTGGCGCTGAATGTCTCCGCCTGTTTTCGCCTTCTCTGCCCCGCAAGCCCACTTTTCAGACCCTTTCCATGACAGGAAAATCCATAAACTCAGCCGCATTTTAAATGCCGAAATGAAAGCGATTACAAAGTTGTGATTAACGTTTTATTCACTTTTCTGAAGTGTGATGTAACGCAATCCGTTACATCTCGCATTGGCTATAGTTTTTTCGCAGAACATCTTTTAACCAACAATAAACACCCTACGAGGACGTTCATATGTGGAAGCGCTTACTTCTTGTCACAGCAGTTTCGGCAGCCATGTCGTCTATGGCGATGGCTGCACCCTTAACCGTAGGATTTTCGCAGGTCGGCTCTGAATCCGGCTGGCGCGCCGCGGAGACCAGCGTGGCGAAAAGCGAGGCCGAAAAACGCGGTATCACGCTGAAAATTGCCGACGGCCAGCAAAAACAAGAGAACCAAATCAAAGCGGTACGCTCCTTCATCGCTCAGGGCGTAGATGCCATTTTCATTGCCCCGGTGGTCGCGACAGGCTGGGAGCCGGTACTGAAGGAAGCGAAAGACGCTGAAATTCCGGTCTTCCTGCTCGATCGTTCCATCGATGTAAAAGACAAATCTCTCTATATGACCACCGTGACGGCTGACAACGTGCTGGAAGGCAAATTGATCGGCGACTGGCTGGTGAAGCAGGTTGACGGCAAACCGTGCAACGTCGTTGAGCTGCAGGGCACCGTCGGCGCAAGCGTGGCCATCGACCGTAAGAAAGGCTTTGCCGAGGCCATCGCTAAGGCGCCAAACATTAAGATTATCCGTTCCCAGTCCGGCGACTTTACCCGCAGCAAAGGTAAAGAGGTCATGGAGAGCTTTATCAAGGCGGAAAACAACGGCAAAAACATCTGCATGGTTTACGCCCATAACGATGACATGGTGATCGGTGCGATCCAGGCGATTAAAGAAGCGGGCCTCAAGCCGGGCAAAGATATTCTCACTGGCTCTATCGACGGCGTGCCGGATATCTATAAAGCAATGATGGATGGCGAAGCGAACGCCAGCGTTGAGCTGACCCCTAACATGGCCGGCCCGGCATTCGACGCGCTGGAGAAATTCAAGAAAGACGGCACTAAGCCTGAACAGCTGACCATTACCAAATCGACGCTCTACCTGCCGGACACGGCGAAAGAAGAGTTAGAGAAGAAGAAAAATATGGGTTACTAAGCCAGTAAAATTGCCGGGTGGCGCTGCGCTAACCCGGCCTACGCTACGCTTTTTTGTAGGCCGGATAAGCGTAGCGCCATCCGGCTTGATGCAGGGGGAACCATGACCACCGAACACCATCAGGAAATCCTCCGCACAGAGGGCTTAAGCAAATTCTTTCCCGGCGTAAAAGCGCTGGATAACGTCGATTTCAGCCTGCGTCGCGGCGAAATCATGGCGTTGCTCGGCGAAAACGGCGCGGGAAAATCCACCCTGATTAAGGCGCTGACCGGCGTCTATCACGCCGATCGCGGCACCCTCTGGCTGGAGGGCAACGTCATTTCGCCGAAAAATACCGCCCATGCCCAACAGCTGGGGATTGGCACGGTGTATCAGGAAGTGAACCTGTTGCCGAATATGTCGGTGGCGGACAACCTGTTTATTGGCCGGGAACCCAGGCGCTTCGGCCTGCTGCGCCGTAAAGAGATGGAAGCGCGGGCCACAGCGCTGATGGCGTCTTATGGCTTCTCGCTCGACGTTCGCGAACCGCTGAACCGTTTTTCCGTGGCGATGCAGCAGATCGTGGCTATTTGCCGCGCCATCGATCTGTCGGCAAAAGTGCTGATCCTCGATGAGCCGACCGCCAGTCTCGACACCCAGGAAGTGGAAATGCTGTTCACCCTGATGCGCCAGCTGCGCGATCGGGGGGTGAGCCTGATCTTCGTTACCCACTTCCTCGATCAGGTGTATGACGTCAGCGATCGCATTACCGTTCTGCGTAACGGCAGCTTTGTCGGTTGCCGCGAAACCCGCGAGCTGCCGCAGATTGAGCTGGTCAAAATGATGCTGGGTCGTGAACTGGAGACCAACGCGCTGCAGCGTGCGGGCCGTACGCTTCTCAGCGATAAACCGGTCGCTGCGTTTAGCGGTTTCGGCAAAAAAGGGGTGATTGCGCCGTTCGATCTGCAGGTACGCCCCGGCGAGATCGTCGGTCTGGCGGGGCTGTTAGGATCGGGCCGCACTGAAACCGCCGAGGTGATCTTCGGGATCAAGCCTGCCGACAGCGGCAGCGCGCTGATCAAAGGCAAACCGCAAACCCTGCGATCGCCGCATCAGGCGTCGTGTCTGGGCGTCGGTTTCTGCCCGGAAGACCGCAAAACGGACGGCATTATTGCCGCCGCCTCGGTGCGCGAAAACATCATTCTCGCGCTGCAGGCGCAGCGCGGCTGGCTCAGGCCGATCCCGCGTAGAGAGCAAAACGCCATTGCTGAACGCTTTATCCGCCAGCTCGGCATCCGCACCCCGAGCGCGGAGCAGCCGATTGAGTTTCTCTCGGGCGGTAACCAGCAGAAGGTGCTGCTGTCACGCTGGCTGTTAACCAAACCGCAGTTCCTGATCCTCGACGAGCCGACGCGCGGTATCGACGTGGGCGCGCACGCCGAAATTATCCGGCTGATTGAAACGCTCTGCGCCGACGGGCTGGCGCTGCTGGTGATTTCGTCTGAGCTGGAGGAGCTGGTGGGCTATGCCGATCGAGTCATTATCATGCGCGATCGCAAGCAGGTCGCCGAGATCCCGCTGGATAAGCTCTCCGTTCCGGCAATCATGAACGCCATTGCGGCATAAGGAGTTAATCGTGATGTCCCGTTCACTTTCGCACACCGGCGAGACAAAGCGCCGCTTCACCTGGCCAACCGGCACGCCGCAAATCATCGCGCTGCTGCTGGTTCTGCTGGTGGACAGCCTGGTTGCGCCGCATTTCTTCCAGATAATCGTGCAGGATGGCCGCCTGTTTGGCAGCCCGATTGATATTTTAAACCGCGCCGCCCCGGTGGCGCTGCTGGCGATTGGCATGACGCTGGTGATTGCCACCGGCGGGATCGACCTCTCCGTGGGCGCCGTGATGGCCATTGCCGGCGCGACGGCCGCGTCGATGACCGTTGCCGGCCACGGCCTGCCGATGGTGCTGCTTGCCGCGCTGGGTGCTGGGGTACTGGCCGGGCTGTGGAACGGCATTCTGGTCGCCGTGCTGAAAATACAGCCGTTTGTTGCCACCCTGATTTTAATGGTTGCCGGACGCGGCGTGGCGCAGCTGATTACCTCCGGGCAGATTGTCACCTTTGACTCGCCGAGCCTGGCGTGGATCGGCAGCGGCAATTTTCTCTACTTCCCGATGCCGGTGATTATTGCCCTGGTGACGCTGATCGTGTTCTGGCTCTTTACCCGCAAAACGGCGCTCGGCATGTTCATTGAAGCAGTGGGAATCAACATTCGCGCGGCGAAAAACGCCGGGGTGAATACGCGGCTGATGGTGATGCTGACCTACGTGCTAAGCGGCGTGTGTGCCGCCATTGCCGGGGTGATCGTCGCAGCGGATATTCGCGGAGCCGATGCCAACAACGCCGGGCTATGGCTGGAGCTGGATGCGATCCTCGCGGTCGTTATCGGCGGCGGTTCGCTGATGGGCGGGCGTTTTAACCTGCTGCTCTCGGTGACGGGCGCGCTGATTATTCAGGGGATGAATACCGGGATCCTGCTCTCCGGTTTCCAGCCTGAGCTAAACCAGGTGGTGAAAGCGGTGGTCGTGCTTTGCGTGCTGATCGTTCAGTCGCCGCGCTTCGTCAGCATCATTAAGGGGATCCGGGGTCATGATAAAACGTAATTTACCGTTGATGATTACGCTGGGCGTGTTTGTGCTGGGCTATCTCTACTGCCTGACGCAATTCCCCGGCTTCGCCTCCACGCGGGTGATCTGCAACATCCTGACCGATAACGCCTTTTTAGGCATTATTGCCGTCGGAATGACCTTTGTGATCCTCTCCGGCGGGATCGATCTCTCCGTTGGCTCGGTGATCGCCTTTACCGGCGTGTTCCTCGCCAAAGCGATTGGCTTCTGGGGGATCTCACCGCTGCTGGCTTTCCCGCTGGTGCTGGTGATGGGCTGCGCGTTCGGCGCGTTTATGGGGCTGCTGATCGACGCGCTCAAAATCCCGGCGTTCATCATTACCCTCGCCGGGATGTTCTTCCTGCGCGGCGTAAGCTATCTGGTGTCGGAGGAGTCGATTCCGATTAACCATCCTGTCTACGACACGCTCTCCAGCCTGGCGTGGAAAATTCCCGGCGGCGGGCGGCTGAGCGCGATGGGGCTGCTGATGCTGGGCGTGGTGGTGATTGGGATCTTCCTTGCGCACCGTACCCGCTTTGGTAATCAGGTGTATGCCATTGGCGGTAGCGCCACCTCGGCGAACCTGATGGGGATCTCCACGCGCAGCACGACGATCCGCATTTACATGCTCTCTACCGGGCTGGCGACGCTGGCCGGGATCGTGTTCTCGATTTATACCCAGGCAGGCTACGCGCTGGCGGGCGTGGGGGTAGAACTGGATGCGATCGCATCGGTGGTGATTGGCGGCACGCTGCTCAGCGGCGGCGTGGGCACGGTGCTCGGCACGCTGTTTGGCGTGGCGATCCAGGGGCTGATTCAAACCTATATCAACTTTGACGGCACGCTAAGCTCATGGTGGACGAAGATTGCCATCGGCATTCTGCTGTTTATCTTTATCGCCCTGCAGCGCGGCCTGACGGTACTCTGGGAGAACCGCCAAAGCTCGCCGGTAACACGCGTAAACGTGTCGACAACAAAGTGATAACACACTGAATTTGCTTAAAGACTAAACATTTTCCGGTAGCGGCCGATATCCTTATTTTATGCCCAGAAATATCTCGCTACCGGAAATAATATCATGCTTAAAACGCTATCGATTCGTACCGGCTTGCTTTCTTTACTGGCCGTTATGACCCTTCTGCTGCTGATTGTCAGCGGCATTGGCATTTATGCCCTCACGCAGAGCTCTTCTTCACTCCAGCGCATCAACCACCTTCAGGGTGAGCAGATGGTGCAGCTTAATTCGGGTTACACGCTGATCCTGCGTGCGCGCAATGAAGCGGGCCAGGCCGTCCGTATGATGGAAATCGGCATGCTCGACGACGCGGCAAACGCGGTGAAGAACATTCAACAAGAAGTCATCCAGGCCCAGAAAACGCTGAAAGCCGTTATTGACGACGGCGTGGCGGATACGCAGGGGCAACAGCTGCTGGACAAGGTCGCGGCGAGCCTTGCGGCCTATAACCAGCAGGGGATCAACCCGATGCTGAAAGCCCTGAACGACCAGAGCGCGGATGGCTACTACGATCTGCTGGAGAACGCCCTGGTGCCGGTGGCGAAGCGGTTTGATAACGATATGCAGGCGTTTCAGGCGTGGAGCGACGCGCGGGGCAAAGCTGAAGTGAACGCCGTGCAGGCGAGTAAAACCCGGGTGATGATCCTGATCGTGGTGGCGGCGCTGCTGACGGCGGGCATTATCGTGCTGGCCTGGCTGGTTCTGCGCCATATGCTGCTTAAGCCGTTGTCGGCCTCTATTGCTCAGCTGGAGCATGTGGCGGCGGGCGACCTGACGCATACGCTCAACGCCCCGGCAAGCCAGGAGTTTAACCGCTTAAATGCGGCCATCGAGGAGATGCGCCAGTCGTTGATGGGCTCGGTGCTGCGCGTACGCGATGCCAGTTCGCAGATCGATACCGGCAGCCGCGAGCTTACGGCGGGCAACATCAACCTCGCCCAGCGCACGGAATCGACCGCCACCTCGCTGGAGCAGACGGCGGCCAGCATGGAGGAGATTACCGCGACGGTGAAACTCAACGCAGACAATGCGGAACAGGCGCACCAGCTGGCGAAAACTGTTTCCGACACCGCCGATCACGGCAGCGAAATGGTCTGCTATGTCATTGAGAAGATGCGTGATATCTCCGGCAGCTCGGCGCGTATTGCTGACATCCTGAGCGTGATCGACGGCATCGCGTTCCAGACCAACATTCTGGCGCTAAACGCCTCCGTTGAGGCGGCGCGTGCGGGCGAGCAGGGGCGGGGGTTTGCGGTGGTTGCGGGCGAAGTGCGAAATCTGGCCAGTCGAAGCGCCGATGCCGCTAAAGAGATCCGCGCGCTTATCAGCGATTCGCAAACCCACGTGAATGAAGGGAGCGAGCTGGCGCAGCAGGCGGGGGAAACGATGGATGAGATCGCCACCGAAGTGCTGCGTATGACCAAACTGATGCGTGAAATCGCGACAGCGTCTCATGAACAGAGTCGTGGTATTGAGCAGGTCAATATTGCGGTCAATCAGATGGACGAAACCGCGCAGCAAAATGCGGCGCTGGTCCAGCAATCCTCTGCTGCGACGCGCTCGCTGGAAGAGCAGTCGCGCGAGTTATTGGCTGCGATGGCGTCCTTTAAGCTGACGGCACAAACGGCCTGAAAACAGGCCTCCACCCTGGCGCTTGCGCCAGGGTTTATACTGTCGCTGAATTAACCGCGCCAATATTATCGTGAATGCCGCCCATTAATATTTCCAGCGTGGCGGTTAGCGCCAGCGCTTTTTCGGTGGGTTCAAGATACAGCCCTTTACGAATAAAGAGCGGCTCACTAAAGAGCTGCGTGAAACGCTTTAACGCCAGGCTCACTGCCGGGCGCGACATCTCCAGACGCACAGACGCCTTCGCCAGGCTTTTACAGCGTACCACCTCAATAAAGACAGGAATAAGATTTAAATCGATGCCGGTACAGGCTCGGGAATAGTTTTTCATCACCGGTATGCTCCAGGGAATATTTCATAAACTGTTATGAAAATAATGCAGGAGCGAGGATGCGGATTAAAGCGCCATTTTTATATTCATTTATACGGTTAACGATATAAATAAAAAGGGGAGCCAGAGCAGCTCCCCCTATTGCGTGCGTTATGCGTCCGGGTATTCGCGGATCATCCGCTCAACGTCTTCAACCATATGGTTGTTGCCGACGAAGAACGAGCGGCGCTGGTGCAGGCTTTCCGGCACGATGTCCAGAATGCGTTGCTTACCGTCGCTCGCCTTGCCGCCCGCCTGCTCGGCCAGGAACGCCATCGGGTTGCATTCGTACAGCAGGCGCAGCTTGCCGTCGGGGTGGCTGGCGGTGCTTGGGTAGAGATAGATCCCGCCCTTCAGCAGGTTGCGGTGGAAGTCCGCGACCAGAGAGCCGATATAACGAGAGGTATACGGGCGCTGGGTGGCTTTATCTTCTTCCTGGCAGAACTTGATGTACTTCTTCACGCCGTTCGGGAACTTGATGTAGTTGCCTTCGTTGATGGAGTAGGTGCTGCCTTTCTCCGGGAAGCGCATGCGCTCCTGACACAGGCAGAACACGCCCAGTGACGGATCGTAGGTGAACGCATGAACGCCACAGCCGGTGGTGTACACCAGCATGGTTGAGGAGCCATACACTACATAACCCGCGGCCACCTGCTGGCTGCCCGGTTGCAGGAAGTCTTCTTCCGTTACCGGCGTGCCAACAGGCGTGACGCGGCGGTAAATGGAGAAAATGGTACCCACAGAGACGTTAACGTCGATGTTAGAGGAGCCATCGAGCGGGTCCATCAGAACAACGTATTTTGCGTGCTCGCATCCTTCGAAAACGACGATTTCATCTTCTTCTTCAGAGGCGATACCCGCAACGATGTCGCGCGCGCGCAGTGCAGCTTTCAGTTTTTCATTTGCGAACAGGTCAAGTTTCTGCTGAACCTCGCCCTGAACGTTCTCGGCACCGCTGGCACCCAGGATATCGACCAGACCGGCCTTGTTGATATCGCGGTGGATGATCTTAGCGCCCAGCTTTATTGCCGACAGCAAAGCAGTCAGTTCACCCGTAGCATGAGAGAACTCGTGCTGCTTTTCGACAATAAATTCACCTAACGTTTTCATAACACTTTCCCTGCATCTTATGTGAGTAGAGCGATCGTATGTTCACTAAAACGACTAAAGCCCAACAATCTTAACAAATATTCAAATAGTAGCGCAGAGGTGAATCGCGCCAGCAAAATACGGATTTACCTGAAATGCGTTTCACACCCGCTGACATGTGAGTAAAATGTGCGCCACATTGAAGAAGGATAGTGACGTATGCGCATTCATATTTTGGGGATTTGTGGCACTTTCATGGGCGGCCTGGCATTGCTGGCGCGCGCGCAGGGCCACGAAGTGACGGGTTCGGACGCCAATGTGTATCCGCCGATGAGCACGCTTCTGGAGAAAGAGGGGATCTCCCTTATTCAGGGATATGATGCCAGTCAGTTAGAGCCGCAGCCGGATCTCGTCATCATTGGCAATGCCATGACCCGGGGTAATCCGTGTGTTGAAGCGGTGCTGGAACGCAATATACCGTTCATGTCTGGCCCGCAGTGGCTGCATGATTTTGTGCTGCGCGACCGCTGGGTCGTCGCCGTGGCCGGGACGCACGGTAAAACCACCACCGCCGGGATGGCGACCTGGATCCTCGAAGCCTGCGGCTACAAGCCGGGCTTCGTGATTGGCGGTGTGCCGGGGAACTTCGACGTCTCTGCGCGCCTGGGCGACAGCCCGTTCTTTGTCATCGAAGCCGATGAGTATGACTGCGCGTTCTTTGATAAACGCTCCAAGTTCGTGCACTACTGCCCGCGCACGCTGATCCTCAACAACCTTGAATTCGACCACGCCGATATTTTCGACGACCTGAAAGCCATTCAGAAGCAGTTCCACCACCTGGTGCGCATCGTGCCGGGGCAGGGCCGTATCATCCTGCCGGAGAACGACATTAACCTGAAACAGACGATGGCGATGGGCTGCTGGAGCGAGCAGGAGCTGGTGGGCGAGCAGGGCCACTGGCAGGCGAAAAAACGTAACGCTGATGCCTCCGAGTGGGATGTGCTGCTCGACGGCGAAAAAGTGGGTGAAGTGAAGTGGGGCCTGGTCGGCGAGCACAACATGCACAACGGCCTGATGGCGATTGCCGCGGCGCGTCACGTCGGCGTTGTGCCTGCGGATGCGGCGAAGGCGCTGGGCACGTTTATCAACGCCCGCCGTCGTCTGGAGCTGCGCGGTGAAGCGCATGGCGTGACGGTATACGATGACTTCGCGCATCACCCAACCGCTATTCTGGCGACGCTGGCAGCCCTGCGCGGCAAGGTCGGCGGTACCGCGCGCATTCTGGCGGTGCTGGAACCGCGCTCTAACACCATGAAGATGGGGATCTGCAAAGACGATCTCGCGCCGTCGTTAGGCCGCGCCGATGAGGTCTTCCTGTTGCAGCCGCAGCATATTCCGTGGCAGGTCGCGGAAGTGGCCGACGCCTGCATTCAGCCTGCGCACTGGAGTGCGGACGTAGATGTGCTGGCGGATATGGTGGTGAAAGCGGCACAGCCGGGCGATCACATTCTGGTGATGAGCAACGGCGGTTTCGGTGGGATTCATCAGAAGCTGCTGGATGGTTTGGCTAAGAAAGCGGAAGCGGCCATCGACGCGTAAAAAAAGCCCGGTGGCGCTTGCGCTTACCGGGCCTACGTTCCTCTTCTTCCTCTCCCCTATGGGGAGAGGGCCGGGGTGAGGGGAACAGATTACTCTTCGTTCTCGGCCAGCTCGCGCAGATACTGGAAAATCAGGCGCGCGGACTTCGGCGGCTTATTCCCTTCTTTCTCTTTCTTCGCGTTGCGGATCAACGAACGCAGCTGCTGGCGGTCGGCATCCGGCCACAGGTTCAGCACTTCGGCTACCGCGTCATCGCCCTGTTCAATCAGACGGTCGCGGATTTGCTCCAGCTTATGGAACAACGCAACCTGCTGGTTATGACGGTTCTTGAGCTTATCCAGCGCCTGACGAATAGGATCGACATCGCGCTGACGCAGCATTTTACCAATCAGCTGAAGCTGGCGGCGACGGCCCTCTTTTTTGATTTTCTGTGCCAGTTCAATGGCGTCACGCAGATCCTGGTCGAGCGGGATCTTATCCAGCGCGTTTTTACCCAGTTCTACCAGTTCCGCGCCAAGCTGTTTTAACTCTTCGGCGTCACGTTTAATTTCACTTTTACTGACCCAGATGATCTCATCATCTTCGTCTTCGATGTCATCACCGGGAACGTCGTCGAGCCAGTCTTCGGGCTGCTTAGTCATGTCAGGCTCCTTAAAAAAAGAGGCTAATGTTACCAGTTAAGACGCGCACTGAAAAACGGTTCTCTGTTAGACTTCAGTTAACTCTCTCTTACAGTATGGCATTTGCGATGAAAGTAACCTCACAAGTTGAAGCGCAGCGTAAGATTCTGGAAGAAGCCGTCTCCACCGCGTTGACGCTCGCTTCAGGTAAATCAGATGGCGCCGAAGTGGCGGTCAGCAAAACCACCGGCATCAGCGTGAGCACCCGCTATGGCGAAGTGGAGAATGTAGAATTCAACAGCGACGGCGCACTGGGGATCACGGTCTATCACCAGAATCGCAAAGGCAGCGCGTCATCCACCGATCTCAGCCCGGATGCCATCGCCCGTACGGTGCAGGCGGCGCTGGATATCGCGCGCTACACCTCGCCGGATCCTTACGCGGGCGTGGCAGATAAAGAGCTGCTGGCGTTCGACGCCCCGGACCTCGATCTTTTCCACCCGGCCGACGTTACCCCTGATGAGGCGATCGAGATGGCCGCGCGCGCCGAGCAGGCCTCCCTGCAGGCCGATAAGCGCATTACCAATACCGAAGGCGGCAGCTTTAACAGCCACTACGGTATTAAAGTTTTTGGCAACAGCCACGGCATGTTGCAGGGCTACTGCTCGACCCGTCACTCGCTCTCCAGCTGCGTGATAGCCGAAGAAAACGGCGATATGGAGCGGGATTACGCCTACACCATTGGCCGCGCACTGGGCGATTTGCAGTCGCCTGAGTGGGTAGGGGCCGAGTGCGCCCAGCGCACGTTGTCGCGTCTGTCTCCTCGTAAGCTCTCCACCATGAAAGCCCCGGTCATTTTTGCCAATGAAGTGGCGACCGGCCTGTTTGGTCATCTGGTGGGCGCGATTGCCGGCGGCTCGGTTTACCGTAAATCCACTTTCCTGCTCGACTCGCTGGGCAAACAGATCCTGCCGGAGTGGCTGACCATTGAAGAGCATCCGCACCTGCTGAAAGGGCTGGCCTCTACGCCGTTCGACAGCGAAGGCGTGCGCACCGAGCGTCGCGACATTATTAAAGACGGTGTTCTGACCCAGTGGCTGCTCACCAACTACTCCGCGCGCAAGCTGGGGCTGAAAAGCACCGGGCACGCGGGCGGCATCCATAACTGGCGCATCGCCGGACAGGGCCTGAACTTTGAGCAGATGCTGAAAGAGATGGGCACCGGTCTGGTGGTCACCGAGCTGATGGGCCAGGGCGTCAGCGGCATTACCGGCGACTATTCGCGCGGTGCGGCTGGCTTCTGGGTCGAAAACGGCGAAATTCAGTATCCGGTGAGCGAAATTACCATCGCCGGCAACCTGAAGGAGATGTGGCGCAACATCGTTACGGTCGGTAACGATATTGAAACACGTAGCAATATTCAGTGTGGTTCAGTGCTTCTGCCCGAGATGAAGATTGCGGGCCAATAGATGTCGCCTGAGTAAATAATAAAAAAGGAAGTGAGCAATGCGTAAACACCTGTTAGCAATCGTCGCCGCGTCAACGCTGGTTCTTGGTTCTTCTGCGTTTGCCGCCGATCTTGAAGACAACATGGACATCCTCAGCCAAAACCTGAAGGTTGTGCAGAAAACGGACAATGCGTCTGAGATGAAAGACGCACTGACTAACATGCGTGAAGCGGCGCTGGATGCCCAAAAAGCCACACCGCCGAAGCTGGAAAATAAAGCCCCTGACAGCCCCGAAATGAAGGACTTCCGCCACGGATTTGACGTGCTGGTGGGCCAGATTGACGGCGCGCTGAAGCTGGCGAACGAAGGCAAAGTGAAGGAAGCCAAAGCGGCAGCCGATGGGTTTGTGGCGACACGCAACACGTACCACAAGAAATACCGTTAATTGGGTGCCTGAGCTGTACGTCCTTTCCCCGTATGCGGAGGCGCATGACGCGCCCCCGCATCCTTGCTCCCTACATGCCGGAGCGACAATCCAGTCGCGCTGTCACTGTAAAAGAACCGTTCCGAAAACTGATCTCGCACAGTGTTTTCCGCGTCACCAGCGTTAAGATGATGATTGTCAGTGCAATAATCATCAAAACACCGATACTCGGTTTCAGGCGTTTCATGGATGCCTCCTTGCTCTTAAAGCGGGCGAGGTAGCGAACTCCACGGTTGCGACGTGTTGTTTCCAGCCCCCGCCCTGATTTTTTATCAGGCGGGGCTTTCCACTTTCCGTCCCATGCATGAGACGGTCAGTCTCAAGCACCCGCAGCCACTCTAGCGCATCCTCATAAGAAAACCTTATCTACGTCACATTTCTACGAGCACGCTCGTAATCTTTTCCGCTTCAGCTACCCCTTATTTGCCACGTTATAGCGTGATATTCATCACGTAAATGCAGCGGTTTATCCAGATTCACCGCATTTATGTGGCACAGATCACTGCCGCTGCTCGCCTTTCCACTTCGAAGTGGAAAACAACTCGCTACAAACAATTCCTCCCCGGCGTTAGTTTGGTTCCAGAGCCATTAACGGGGTAAGACCAGTGATTAACGGAGCGGTAATGAACGACGTTGGGGAACAGGCGGTGCAAACAGAGCAGCTCGCCAACACCATGCTGCAGCAGGTCTACGCCCTGCTGGCCCGGCACGACATCATCCCGAATGCAGTACAGGAGCAGATGCTGACCTCCCACGTCCGCGCGATGGCGCACCGGTCCGTGACCGGCGAGCCGCTGCCGGAGGTTGAAGCGGAGCTGTTCGACGAAATTTCACCCGATTCAATGCGGCTTGCCCGTGAAGTGGTAGCGCAGTTTGGCAATCTTCCTGATGAAGAAGCCTGGCTGCTCTCCGTTCACTTTGAAGTCGCGAAAGACAACCTTTAAGGAGAAATACCATGGAACAAATTACCGTTGTGATTGGCGACCGCCTGGGCAAAGGACAGAAAGTGGCTGCGGGTGTGGAAAAAGCGGGTGGCCGCGCGGTTGTCGTGCCGGGCATGGCAGCGGACATGAAGCTGGGTGACGTGATGAAGGCGGAAAACGCGACCTTCGGCATCTCCTTCTGCGGCAGCGGCGGCGCGGGGGCTATCACCGCACAAACCAAATATGGCTACAAAGCGAAATACGGCATGCGTTCCGTGGACGAGGGCGTGACCGCCATCAACGAAGGCTGCAACGTGCTGGGCTTTGGCTTTATGGATAAAGAAGAGCTGGGTGAGCGTCTGGTCCAGGCGTGGCAGAAGAAGCACGGCGCGTAAGCATGAAAGAACAGTTCACGACAACGGTGAGAGTGAAGGGCAAAGGCGACGCTAAGGCGCGCGCCTTTGCCGATGCGCTCAACCAGGTTCAGGCTGCGGTGATGAAAGCCTCATCGCATATCTTACTGCGTATTGAGCCACAGGATGTGCAGGTCGTTCAGGCGCAAGAAGCGGTGCGTAAAGAAGCCTTTCTGTTCTTCTTTCTGCGCCGGGAAAGACGCACCTACAGCGTGGAGCTGGATGTGACCGTCAACGTGACCGCCATCAATCTTGACCAGGTGGATTTCGTCACGCAACGCTGATTATTGATAAAAGGGCAGACTGATGTTCTTAATTATTTTAATAAAATCGCTCATCATTGGCGGCCTGGTTGGCGTCGGTGTTGGCGCCGGGGCTGCACGCATGTTTCATGCGCCTACCACTCAGGGTATGGGCGCGTTTCGTACGTTGGGGGAACTGAACTCCTGTGAAGGGGATCCGGCTTCTCACTTCTCCTTTGGATTAGGTTTCTTCTTTAACGCCTGGGCCTCTTCGGTGGCAGCAGGTGCCTTCACACAGGACGTTGACCACCGCATCATCCCTAACTGGGGTGCCGCGGCGCTGATGATCAAAAACCGTAACGTCGGCGAAACGCTGCACGACCCCCGCAAAATGGCGATTGCCTGCGGCGTGATCGGCATGCTCGTCGTGACCTTCCTTAACCTTACCGCCTCTTCCGTTCCCGCCGCGCTTCAGGTCACCGCCGTGAAGGTGCTGGTCCCTGCGGCCAACCTGCTGGTGAATACCGTGATGCCGGTGATCTTCTGGCTGGCGGCCATCGATGCGGGTAAAAAATCCGGCTTCTGGGCTACCGTGTTTGGCGGCGCGGCGCAGCTGATCATGGGTAACGCCGTACCGGGTCTGGTGCTGGGTATCCTGATTGGTAAAGGCGTTGAAGAGAGCGGCTGGAACCACGTCACTAAAGTGATGATGGCGGCTATCGTTCTGCTGTTCGTACTGAGCGGCTTCTTCCGCGGCTTCGACATGAAGATGATCGAATCCTTCCATCTGACCGTGCCGAACTGGCTCGACATGATCCACAACTCGCTCAGCGGTAAATAACAGGAGCCTCGATATGGAACAGAATAAAGGTTTTTGGTATGCCGACTGGTCGTTCCCGATCTTCGTTGGCCTGCTCTCCTCCGGCGTGTTCGCCGGGACACACATGTACTACCTGTACGGTATCGGCGCGTTTAACGAAGTGGCCTTCGTGGCGATGCTGAAAGCGGGAATGGACACCGGCGTGTACGGCGCGGTCGCTGCGTTTGGCGCCAGCTTCCTGTTCGCGCGCATTATTGAAGGGTCGCTGGTCGGTATTCTGGATATCGGCGGGGCGATCCAGACCGGCGTAGGCCTTGGTGTACCGGCGCTGCTGCTGGGCGCGGGGATTATGTTCCCGGTGACCAACTTTATTGCCGCGCTGATAACCGGTCTGGTGATTGGCCTGGCGATTGGCTACGTCATCATTCTGGCGCGTAAGTTCACCATCAACCAGAGCAACTCCACCTACGGCGCAGACGTGATGATGGGCGCGGGTAACGCCTCTGGCCGCTTCCTCGGACCCTTGATCATCCTCAGCGCCATGACCGCCTCCATTCCGATTGGCGTGGGTTCACTGCTGGGCGCACTGCTGTTTTACATCTGGCAGAAGCCGATTACCGGCGGCGCCATCCTCGGTGCGATGCTGTTGGGCTGGCTGTTCCCGGTCGCCCTTTAATACCTGCGGGCGCTGATGCGCCCGCCTTATCAGGAGATCCCCATGTTTGATTTACTCCTGCGCCGTGCGCGCCTTACCGACGATACCCTGACCGATATCGCCATTCAGGACGGGAAAATAGCGGCGCTGGGCGAAATTGACGCTCCCGCACGTAAAACGGTCGAGCTGAACGGCGATGTGTTTGTCAGCGCCGGCTGGATCGATTCTCACGTTCACTGCTACCCGAACTCCCCGATTTACCACGACGAGCCGGACAGCGTTGGCATTGCCACCGGCGTCACCTCCGTGGTAGACGCGGGCAGTACCGGGGCCGACGACGTTGACGATTTCTACGAGATTACCCGCAAGGCCTCAACCGAGGTCTTTGCCCTGCTGAACATCTCCCGCGTTGGGCTGATCGCCCAAAATGAACTCGCCAATATGGCGAATATCGACGCCGGGGCGGTGAAGCAGGCGGTAGCGCGCTACCCTGATTTTATCGTTGGTCTGAAAGCGCGCATGAGCAGCAGCGTGGTGGGTGAAAACGGCATTACGCCACTGGTGCGCGCGAAAGCCATTCAGAAAGAGAACGGCGATCTGCCGCTGATGGTGCACATCGGCAACAACCCGCCGAACCTCGATGAAATTGCCGAGCTGCTGAGCAGCGGCGATATCATTACTCACTGCTACAACGGCAAGCCGAACCGCATTCTGACGCCCTCCGGCGAGCTGCGCGCGTCCATCACCGCCGCCCTGAAGCGCGGCGTGCGACTCGACGTCGGCCACGGCACGGCGAGCTTTAGCTTTGAAGTGGCGAAACGCGCCATCGCGATGGGCATTCTGCCGCACACCATCAGCTCGGATATCTACTGCCGCAACCGCATCAACGGCCCGGTAGGCTCACTGGCGAGTGTGATGTCGAAATTCCTCGCCATCGGCATGTCGCTGCCGCAGGTGATCGCCTGCGTGACCGCCAATGCGGCCGACGGCCTGCGCCTGACGCACAAAGGGCGGATTGAGCCGGGTCTCGACGCCGATCTGACGCTCTTCACCCTCAAACGCCAGCCAACGCTGCTGGTGGATGCTGAAAACGACAGCCTGCAGGCTGAACACATTCTGGTGCCGCTTGCCGCCATCCGCGCGGGCAAGGGCTACATGACCGAACAAGGGAGCACGGAACATGCCTTCGATTTATGAGAAGTACAATTTAAAGCAGGTTATCAACACCTCTGGCCGCATGACGGCGCTGGGTGTCTCCACGCCGCGCCCGGAAGTGGTGCAGGCGGCAATGGACGGCATGAACCACTACTTCGAGATGAAAGATCTGGTCAACAAAACCGGGGAGTACATCGCGAAGCTGCTGGACGTGGAAGGCGCGACGGTGGTTTCCTGCGCCTCGGCGGGTATTGCGCAATCCGTGGCGGCGGTCCTGGTCAAAGACAGCGACTGGCTGCTGGAAAACCTGCACGTCACCCCGATTGAGAACAACGAAATCGTCCTGCCGAAAGGGCACAACGTCAACTTTGGCGCGCCGGTCGGCACCATGGTGGCGCTGGGCGGCGGCAAGCTGGTGGAGGCTGGCTACGCGAACGAATGCTCTGCCGATCAGCTGGCGGCGGCGATCACCCAGCGCACTGCAGCGATCCTCTACATCAAATCACACCACTGCGTGCAAAAAAGCATGCTCAGCGTCGAGCAGGCGGCGGTTGTCGCCCGTAAGCACGATCTGCCGCTGATCGTTGATGCCGCAGCGGAAGAAGATCTGCACGCTTACTACCGCTCCGGCGCGGACCTGGTGATCTACAGCGGCGCGAAAGCCATTGAAGGCCCGACCAGCGGCCTGGTGATCGGCAAAACCCAGTACGTCGAGTGGGTGAAACGCCAGACGGCGGGCATTGGCCGCGCCATGAAGGTGGGCAAGGAGGGGATCCTCGGCCTGACCTGCGCCATCGAACACTACCTGACGGCGACCAAAGAGAGCGGGGCGGAGATGGTGGCGAAGATGACGCCGTTTATCGATGCGCTTAACACCCTGAACGGCGTCACGGCGCGCGTGGTCTGGGACAGCGCCGGTCGCGATATCGCCCGCACCGAGATTAAGTTTGACGAAGCCGCCACCGGTGTTGGCACCGGTGACCTGGTGAATAAGCTCAAGCAGGGTGAATACGCCATCTACTTCCGTGGTTACAAGGCCAACGAAGGGATTATCGAGGCGGACGTGCGCAGCGTGAATGCTGACCAGCTGAATATTGTGTACCGCCGCATTAGCGAAGTATTAGGACAGGAGAAAAACGCATGAAACTGACCCCCAATTTTTACCGTGACCGCGTGTGCCTCAACGTGCTGGCAGGCTCCAAAGCCAACGCCAGCGCCATCTACGAGGCGGCGGAAGGCCACGTGCTGGTGGGCGTGCTCTCCAAAAATTATCCGGACGTAGACAGCGCGGTCGCCGACATGCGCGAGTACGCCGCGCTTATCGATAACGCGCTTTCCGTGGGGCTGGGCGCGGGCGATCCGAACCAGTCTGCAATGGTGAGCGAAATCTCCCGTCAGGTGCAGCCGCAGCACGTTAATCAGGTCTTTACCGGCGTCGCCACCAGCCGTGCGCTGCTGGGGCAGAGCGAGTCCGTGGTGAACGGCCTGGTCTCGCCAACCGGCACCGTCGGCATGGTCAAGATCTCCACCGGCCCGCTGAGCAGCGCGGCACCGGATGGGATCGTCCCGGTTGAAACCGCCATTGCCCTGCTGAAAGATTTCGGCGGCAGCTCCATCAAATACTTCCCGATGGGTGGGCTGAAGTGCCGCGATGAGTACACCGCGGTGGCGCAAGCCTGCGCCCGTCACGACTTCTGGCTCGAGCCGACCGGCGGTATCGATCTGGAAAACTTTGAAGAGATCCTGCAGATTGCTCTGGATGCGGGCGTGAGCAAGATCATACCGCATATTTACAGTTCTATTATCGATAAAGCCAGCGGCGATACGCGCCCGGAAGATGTGCGCACGCTGCTGGAGATGACGAAGAAGCTGGTTAAGTAGTCTCTCTCCCTCACCCTAACCCTCTCCCAAAGGGAGAGGGAACTTTTACCCCCTCTCCCTTTGGGAGAGGGCCGGGGTGAGGGGAAACACACCGCACACACCAAAGGAGCCACCATGCACACCCGCAACCTGCTCGTCGCTTCACTCTCGTTACTCGCTACCACCGCCATCGCCCAGACGCAGTACGCCTGGGTGGGAACCTACAACCCAAACGGTGAAGGGCTGTACCGCTTTACCCTCGACCCGCAAACCGGTGCGCTCGCGAACAAAACGCTGGTGAGCAAGCTGCCGAACGCCGCGCAGCTTACCGTCTCACACGACGGTAAAACGCTGTATCTGGCAAGCGAGGTGGAGCAGGGCGTAGTGCAGGCGCTGCGCATCGGTGAGAACGGCGAGCTGAGCGAGTTAAATCAGGTAGCCTCCGGCGGTGCGGGGCCGGTCTATCTCTCCCTGACGCCGAACGGTCAGCATCTGCTGGTGGCGAATTACGTGAGCGGCTCAATCGCTGTTTTACCGGTTAAGGTGGACGGCAGCCTGGGTGAGGCCACGGATACCCATCAGGATAGCGGGGAACCGGGAGCGGCCAAACCCGAGGCGGCAGCGGAAGGCAGCTTCGCGATGAGCGATCATAACGGCCCACATGCGCACATGATCGCCGCCGATCCGAGCGGGAAGTACGTGTTTTCTACCGATCTGGGGCTGGATCGGATCTATCAGTATCGCTTTGACGAACGATCCGGAGAACTTACCCCGAACGATCCGCCGTTCATCAGCGCCTCTTCAAAAGGTGCCGGGCCACGACACTTCGTCTTCACGCCAAAAGGCGATGCCCTGTGGCTGATTAACGAAGAAGCCTCGACGCTGACCCATTATACGCTGGACAACGCAGGCCGATTGAAAGAGGGCAAAACGGTCTCCGCCCTGCCTGCGGGGTATAAAGGCACCAGCTTTGCTGCCGGGCTGGCGCTGAGCGCGGACGGTAAGCAGCTGTATGTGGCTAATCGTTTGCATAACAGCATCGGGCACTTTACCGTAACAGCGGACGGCACGCTGACGCACCGGGACGACGTCTGGACGCGGGGCGATTACCCGCGCACCCTGACGCTCGATAAACAAGGGCGCTGGCTGTACGTAATGAACCAGCGCAGCGACAACATTACCCGCTTTCGCGTGGCGCAGGACGGCAAGCTGAGCGCAGAGCCAGACTATACGCCGGTCGGCAGCCCATCCCAGATGGTCATTTCACCCTAAGCAGTAAGAGGACAACGACGTGCGATTTCCGAACCAACGTTTAGCGCAACTTTTCGATCTGTTGCAAAACGAGACGCTGCCGCAGGACGAGCTGGCGCAGCGGCTGTCGGTCTCCACGCGAACCGTCCGTGCTGACATCACCGCCCTGAACGCGCTGCTGGCGAGCCACGGGGCGCAGTTTATTCTGAGCCGTGGCAATGGCTATCAGCTGAAAATTGACGACGCCGCGCGTTATCAGCAGCTGCAGGCCTCTCACCCGCGCGCGCTGCGCATACCGCGAACCGGGCCGGAGCGCGTGCACTATCTGGTGGTGCGTTTTCTGACGTCAGCGTTTTCAATCAAGCTGGAAGATTTGGCCGACGAGTGGTTTATCAGCCGCGCCACGCTGCAAAGCGACATGGTGGAGGTGCGTGAGCTTTTCCAGCGCTATAACCTGACGCTGGAAACCCGTCCGCGCCACGGCATGAAGCTGTTTGGCAGCGAGATGTCGACGCGCGCGTGCCTGACCGACCTGCTGTGGGAGCTGGCGCAGCAGGACAGCCTGAACCCGCTGGTCACCGACGTGGCGCTCAACGCTGGCGTGCCGGAGCAGATGGTCACGGTGCTGCACGACGCGCTGACCCGCCACCATATCCGCCTGACCGATGAAGGCGAGCTGTTTCTGCGCCTGTACTGTGCGGTCTCGGTGCGTCGCATCAGCGAAGGTTATCCGCTGCCGGAGTTCCACGCGGAGGATGTCGAGGAGAACGTGCGCGAGGCGGCAAAAGATATTGCGGTGACCATCCAGCAGCTCGCGGGCAAGCCGCTTTCCCCTTCCGAGGAGAACTGGCTATGCGTCCACATTGCGGCGCGGCAGATCCAGGAGATCGCGCCGAGCGCGATCAACGCCGATGATGACGAAGCCCTGGTCAACTATATCCTGCGCTATATCAACACCCACTATAACTACAATCTGCTGAGCGACGAGCAGCTGCATGCAGACCTGCTCACGCACATCAAAACCATGATCACCCGCGTGCGCTATCAGATAATGATCCCTAACCCGTTGCTGGATAACATCAAGCAGCACTACCCGATGGCCTGGGACATGACGCTGGCGGCGGTGTCGAGCTGGGGCAAATACACCCCGTATGTGATCAGCGAAAACGAAATAGGCTTCCTGGTGCTGCATATCGGCGTCGGGCTGGAGCGTCACTACAATATTGGCTACCAGCGCCAGCCGCGCGTGCTGCTGGTGTGCGACGCCGGTAACGCGATGGTACGAATGATTGAGGCGGTGCTGCAGCGCAAATACCCGCAGATTGAGGTCACGCGCACGCTCACGTTGCGCGAGTACGAGCTGGCTGACGCTATCAGCGAAGACTTTGTGATCTCCACCGCCCGCGTGAGTGAAAAGTCCAAACCGGTGGTGATGATCGCGCCGTTCCCGACGGACTACCAGCTGGAGCAAATCGGCAAGCTGGTGCTGGTGGACCGCACCCGTCCGTGGATGCTGGATAAATACTTCGACGCGGCCCATTTTCGCATTCTTGATACGCCGATTGACCAGCAAACGCTGTTCCGGGAGCTGTGTGAACAGCTTGAAAGCGAAGGCTTCGTTGGTGCGGAATTTCTGGATTCGGTTGTTGAGCGTGAAGCCATCGTCAGCACCATGCTCGGTGACGGTATCGCGCTGCCGCACTCCCTGGGACTGCTGGCGCAGAAAACGGTGGTCTATACGGTGCTGGCCCCGCAGGGCATACCGTGGGGCGATGAAACCGCGCACGTCATCTTCCTGCTCGCCATCAGCAAGCGCGAGTATGAAGAGGCAATGGCGATCTACGACATTTTCGTCACCTTCCTGCGCGAGCGCGCCATGACGCGACTCTGCAGTTGCGGGAGTTTTGACGCGTTTAAGGCGGTAGCGATGGAGAGTTTGAGCCGGTTTTGAGAGGCGCTATCCAGAATTCGATGTAATGCGAATGTAATGCTAAACTGCATTACACATTGCTCATTACCGGAGGCATAATGGCCACGCTGAACGTCCGTCTGGATGACAAACTTAAAAACGAGGCGTATGCCGTGCTGGAAAAACTCAATATCACCCCCACTGAAGCGGTACGGCTACTGTTTCAGTACGTTGCAGAGACCGGACGGATGCCGGTGAAAACTGTCACCATAAGC
The DNA here is from genome assembly GCF_029967835.1 of Enterobacter sp. V87_3. Lineage (NCBI taxonomy): Bacteria > Pseudomonadati > Pseudomonadota > Gammaproteobacteria > Enterobacterales > Enterobacteriaceae > Enterobacter > Enterobacter sp. V87_3. Next base: position 92,403 of record NZ_JASCAM010000014.1, read on the forward strand.
GACGGTGAAGAGGCGCTTATTCAGACAGTCCGGGAGCGACTGGCTAATCCACAAAAGGGAATTAAGGTTAGTCTGGATGACTTATGAACTGGAATTCGACCCGAGGGCATTAAAGGAGTGGCGTAAACTGGGCGATACCGTAAAAGCCCAGTTTAAGAAGAAGTTAGCCAGCGTACTGGTGAATCCCCGGAATGAATCTGCCCGCCTGCATGACCTGCCTGACTGCTACAAGATAAAGCTTAAATCCTCTGGCTACCGCCTGGTTTATCAGGTGCGGGACGCGGTGGTTATTGTTTTTGTCATTTCCATTGGTAAGCGAGAGAAATCCGCTGCGTATCAGGCCGCGAGCAAACGGCTTTAGCGCTCAGCGCAAATGGTGCACAACCTGATTGCTGCTGCCGCGCCAGATCAGTGCCGGATCTTTCAGGTCCTGCACAAACTTGCCGTCGACCAGCACGTTGATCAGGTCCACCACTTCCCTCTGTTGAGCATCCAGCTCATCCAGCTTATAGCCGGTCCAGACCCAGATATCTTTTCCGGCGCACTCGCGGCGAATACGTTTCACCAGCTTCAGGATCTCCGGGACGTTCTGCGGATGGAGCGGATCGCCACCAGAGAGTGAAATACCCTGACGGGAAATGCGCGTGTCGTTCAGATCGGCGATGATCCGATCCGCCATCTCATCGGTGAACGGCAGACCGGAATTCAGACGCCAGGTGCTTTTGTTGTAGCAGCCAGGACATTCGTGAACGCAGCCTGCCACAAAAAGCGTGCAGCGTGTGCCGGGGCCGTTGACGATATCGACGGGATAATACTGATGATAATTCATAGGTTTAACCTGATGCCCTCACCCCGGCCCTCTCCCACAGGGAGAGGGAGAAAACCGGCGGCAGGCATAACAATGTGCTCAATCTATTCCCTCTCCCTGTGGGAGAGGGGTAGGGTGAGGGGGGAACCCGGCGAAGAAATTAACCGATCTGCCCATTCCCCAAATGCTTCACGCGGCGCTTCACTTCTTCCTGCTTACCGGCGTTGAACGGACGCGCGTCCGGGCTGCCGAGATAGCCGCACACGCGGCGGGTAACGGAGACGCGGGCCGCATCATGGTTACCGCATTTCGGGCAGGTGAAGCCTTTGCTGGTGCACTCAAACTCACCGGTGAAGCCGCACTCGTAGCACTCGTCGATTGGCGTGTTAGTGCCGTAATACGGAACGTGCTGATAGCTGTAATCCCATACGTCTTCCAGCGCCTTCAGGTTGTGCTGGATGTTCGGGTACTCGCCGTAGCAGATGAAGCCGCCGCTGGCGATAGGCGGGTAGGCCGCTTCAAAGTCGATCTTGTCGTACGGGTTCACCTTTTTCTCAACGTCCAGGTGGAAGCTATTGGTGTAGTAGCCTTTGTCGGTTACACCTTCCACGATGCCGAACTCGGCGGCGTCCAGACGGCAGAAGCGGTCGCACAGGTTTTCGCTTGGCGTACTGTACAGGCTAAAGCCGTAGCCGGTTTCGTCTTTCCACTGGTCAACGGCATCGCGCAGACGCTGAACAATCGCAACGCCTTTCTCACGCAGCGCTTCGCTGTCGTAAACGTGTTTGTCACCAAACAGCGCGTTAATGGTTTCGTGAATACCGATGTAACCGAGAGAAATCGATGCGCGACCGTTTTTGAAGATCTCGGATACGTCATCGTCCGCCTTCAGACGCACGCCGCAGGCCCCTTCCATATAAAGGATGGGCGCCACGCGGGCTTTCACCCCTTCAAGACGCGCGATGCGGGTCATCAGCGCCTTGCGGGCCAGTTGCAGACGTTCGTCCAGCAGCGTCCAGAACGCCGCTTCGTTACCTTTAGCCTCCAGTGCGATGCGCGGCAGGTTAAGGCTGATCACGCCCAGGTTGTTGCGCCCGTCGTGGATCTGCTCGCCGTTTTCGTCTTCATACACGCCGAGGAAGCTGCGGCAGCCCATTGGCGTTTTGAACGAGCCGGTAACCTTAACCACCTGGTCATAGTTGAGGATGTCCGGGTACATGCGCTTGCTCGCGCACTCCAGCGCCAGCTGTTTGATATCGTAGTTGGGATCGCCAAACTTGTGGTTCAGGCCGTCGCGGATGGCGAACACCAGCTTCGGGAACACCGCGGTTTTGCGGTTTTTGCCCAGACCAGAGATGCGGTTACGCAGAATCGACTGCTGGATCAGACGCGACTCCCAGCTGGTGCCGAGGCCAAAACCGAAGGTAACGAACGGCGTCTGGCCGTTGGCGGTATGCAGCGTGTTGACTTCATATTCCAGAGACTGGAACGCGTCGTAGCACTCTTTCTCGGTGCGGGAGTGGGCGTAGCCGTCAGCGTCCGGGATCTGCCACTCTTCCGCCGTTTTACGGTGCTTATTGAAGCTCTCGGTCACGAACGGTGCCAGCACTTCATCAATGCGGTTGATGGTAGTGCCACCGTAAATATGGCTCGCCACCTGGGCGATGATCTGCGCCGTGACCGCCGTCGCGGTGGAGATCGATTTTGGCGGCTCAATCTCGGCGTTCCCCATCTTAAAGCCCTGGGTCAGCATGCCTTTCAGGTCGATCAGCATGCAGTTGAACATCGGGAAGAACGGTGAATAGTCGAGATCGTGGTAGTGGATCTCGCCGCGCTCGTGCGCGGAGACCACGTCACGCGGCAGCAGGTGCTGGCGGGCGTAGTGTTTGGCGACGATACCGGCCAGCAGGTCGCGCTGGGTGGGGATCACCTTACTGTCTTTATTGGCATTTTCATTGAGCAGCGAGGAGTTTGTCTGCTCCACCAGGCCACGAATTTCCTGGTTCAGGCGACCGCGTTTCTCACGCTGGACGTCACGATCGTGACGGTACTCGATGTAGGCACGCGCCAGCTGCTTGTACGGCCCGGACATCAGCTGGTTTTCAACCGCGGTCTGGATCTCGTTGATGTCCACCTGGCTGCGTTCATTCATCTGGCTGCTAACGATTTCTGCGACGGTGGCGCAGTAATCTGCGTCATCGACTCCCGCTGCTTTAGCTGCACGAAGAATGGCTTCTTTGATGCGCTCTGATTTAAACGGCACTTTACAGCCATCACGCTTCATCACATGCGGTGTCATGATCACTCCATTTTAAAAACAGGTTATCCACAAAGGCGGGGAAGTATTCACCGGATGGATTATCAACCGGGCCAGTCACTTCCCTCGTTCCCGACACTTGTTATCCACAATTCCGGCCAGCGTCGATGCCGTCTTGTTGTTGGAATAGTAGACGATAAATACAAGATGTTGGGTCGGGCTGCATTTTAATGGCTATATATAGTGATTTGCATCAAACATGTTTGCGATTTTTTTGATTCAGAACAAAGTAAAAAGACGAGAGTACAAACGGCGGGCGCTACAGCCTTTGTAAAAAATAAAGGAAAAATCCGGTTATTTTTACAACAAAAACAGGCGCTCAGCGTGGGTGACCCTGAGCGCCAGCGCGTTAGCCCAGACCGAGAAGCCAGCGTAATCCGGCATGCAGGAAGGCTGCCGCCGCGATCGCTCCAAGGATCGTGGGAAGTAAAAGGGAGCGGGCAGGTTTATCGTTAGTCGCCGTATGCGCTTCGGCATTAAGGGCGGATAACGCCTCTTCGCACGTACGCGCTGCCAGCAGGCGGTTGCGCACGCGTTCATCCGTGAGGGAGGAGGTCAGCGTGGTCAGCAGCTGCATATGCGTGCTGCCCGCTTCGGCTTCCGGTATAGCCAGCAGGAAAACCATTCTGACGTCTTCATCGCCCTCCAGACCGGGCCAGAGAATAGGGTCGTCAAACAGCGCCAGGCAAAACGCCGCCCGCTGGACCACGGGCGACTTACCGTGGGGTACGGCAAGCTCCTCGCCAAGCGCGGTGGGGCCTTCACTCTCGCGTTGCAGCACGCAGCGAATAAACGCCTCTTTATCGCCGATCAGGTTGCGCGCCGCCAGGGAGGCGGACATCCGCTCGATCAGCGCGTCAGGCGTAGATAAAGGGGGATTGATAAAAATCAGGTCCGGGTACGTCAACGCACGCAAATTCATATTAAACCTCAAGCAAAAAGTCGCAGGTACAGGAAGGGGCAATCAGGGTTACCGGCGGAACGGGTTCTTCGAGATAGTTGATCTGTAAAAGCCCGGCCAGGTTCTCGGGAACCGGCACCGGCTGCGTTCCGGCGTTAAATACCCGTACGATGGTTCCGGACAGAGTGCGCGCATGGGGCAGCGCAGAGAGAATGAGTGGCTCCGGCAACGACAGCAATGAACATTCCGCCGGAAGATGCCGCTCGGGATGGCGCAGCTGAAAGCGCTCGAGGCGATTATCCAGCGTGTGCAGGGATTGCCGCTGGTAGGTAAAGGGCTGACCGCAGGCCTGATTTTCCAGCTGACGCAGCGTGAGATGGTCGGCATTGTCCGCCAGCGCAACGCTAAAGGAAAAGTGCAGCGGCTTGAGCAACTGCGCATCCGGTGTTTCGACCACCGTGTTGTTAATGCCCGATGCGCGCCCTGGTCGCCACTCAAGGTTGCTACGCCCCAGTACGCCAGTGGACTTAAACAGCGTCAGCGCAATAGCAGCCTGTTTCGTCCCGACAACCTGAAACTCTTTCATGCCGCGGCTGTTTACCACCAGCGCTTTACCCGGCTCGGCGATGGCGATGATCCCCTCGCTGGTTTCGATATCCACCGGCCGCTCGCGATAGTGCGCCTGCCAGTTCAGGTCGTCACACCCCGTTGGGCGGTGAACGATGGCGAACGGCTGCGACGCAATGGACGTTCGGGTACGAATGTCGCTGTTAATGAGCAGGCGCAACCGATGGTCGCAGACGCTGTTTTCAAGAGAGATATCTACATACAGATTGGGGTCGCCCTGACGCAGCTCGCACACGACGTGGATCGTGAGCGGTATGAAGCTGTTATCCGTGCGGGAAGAGAGATCTCGCGGCAGGTATAACAGGGCCTCAAGCTCCATCCGCTCAATGAGAGTATGCTTTTTGCAGTCGATCAGGGTGAAGTGCCAGCAGCGGGTGGGTTCATCCTCCGGCAGGGGCGAAAAGTCGTAACTGTCTCCGGCATCCGCACAGTCTTCGAAGCTAAACAACCCGGTGATGCACCTGCCGTTGCGCTTATCGTGAAGCGTAAGCGTACCGGCGTCGATTGCCAGCCGACAGACTTCATTTTCAATCTCGCTGGCCGTTTCCTGGCGCGTCGGCACAAACGCTGCTGGGTTGGCTTGAACGGTAATGGCCCGGTAGCCAACGGCAGGCAGCGCCTGGGCCAGCAGCGCAATGTGCCAGCGGTAATAAGGCGGCAGGGGCGTTTCACATTCCCCCTGCGAACCGAGAGAGATAACGCTTCCTCCGGGCAGGGTTTCTCTGGACAGCACCTCAAAGGCGAGCGGCTTACCCTGATGCGTCAGCGCGATATTGTCGGCGCGGCTGTACAACGTGGTTTTGACCACGCGGCTGGTGCGGCTTGGCAGGGCGTTGAAGATAAGCAGATCGCCGTCGTCGCAGCTTGCCATCGCCAGCCCCTTAACGACCAGATTCCACAGGCTGTGGCAAAGCTGCCAGGTCTGCTCCAGGCGATGAAGAATATCCCGGTTCGTCGCGTCGCTGTTACATCCGCCCATGGAGTCATGGGCATGGCAGCGCAGCAGTTTTTTCCACAGGGTATCGACCAGCCCCAGATTGACCGGAATTCCCTGATGGCGCGCAATCGCAATCGCAGGCTCCAGCTGGCGCAGGATGAACTGTTCAATCTCGTCGTTTTTCTTTTTGATGTCGTAGCGCACGGAGCCGATGGTTTTGTGGATCCGGGTGTAGCGCGGTGATTTCAGCTCGCCTTCCCATACCTCAAGCCGCTCGCGCTGCGGGCGCAGGCTCTCCACGTACTCCTCAAGCGAGCTGAGGAAATAGCGGTCACGGGCGGGGGAGCGCTCGCTCGCCGTTTGTAGCGTGCGCGGCAGCGTCGGGTCGATGCTAACCTGATCGCCGCCGCAGGGCAGCAGCAGGTTGTCGATGCCCGCACGTTCGCGCAGCAGATCGACAATCGGGAAGATTTTGTTTTCAAGATGGTGGGGATCGGCGTGCATATTTTTGGCCGCGCCGTAACCCAGCGCCATCGCGCAGGCGATAACCGTTTCGCCAGAGGGGGCGCGCCACAGAAACTGGCTGTTTTTGGCCATGCGATCGTGGTCGATCCCGCGCCAGAAGACGATATTATCGATATTGCAGCCGCGCAGGATCGTTGGCATTTGCGCGTTGTGTCCGAAGGTGTCCGGCAGATAACCCACCTGCATCGCGTGCCCGAGCGCCCGCGCGGCGGCAATGCCATATTTCAGGTTACGCACGATCGACTCACCGTGAACGTTCCAGCTGTCGGTTTGGGTATACCACGGCCCGACAAACAGCCGTTTCTCGCTGACCAGCTTCTTCAGGCGCGGCGTGTATTCCGGATTCACGGCCAGGAAGTCGTCCACCACCGCCATCTGCCCATCAAGATGGTAGCAACGGTAGGCCGGGTCCTGCTCCAGCGTGTCGATAACGTCTGCAAAGTTCCAGGATGCCAGCACCGTGCTGTCCTGACGCGTGAAATACCACTCCTGATCCCAGTGCGTATGGGCAATAACGTGAATTTGACTCATGATATTTCCCTTAATCCGCGTTTTTAGGGCTGACGTAGAGCACGCCTAACGCGCAGATCAGCGCGCCCACGCACACGCTGGCAAGATAGCCTGCCACGTTCGTGGCCAGCGGCCATCCCCAGATGGCGGGCAGGGGAAGCGTCTGTTTCACCTCCAGGGCAATCGCCAGCAGCGCGCCAGAGACGGCGCCGATCATAAACACGGGGATCAGGCGCGGGTTTTTCAGGATGAAGGGGATTGCGCCCTCTGAAATGCCAATCAGGCCCAGCAGCAGCGAGGTACTGCCAACGGTTTTCTCTTCGCGGGAAAACACGTCCGGCAGGCCAAAGCGGCCGTTCAGGAACGCCGCAAGGCCGACGCCGATGGAAGGGATCACGATGGATAATTCGCGGGCGGTTAAATCAAAGGTTTCGCTCACGCCGTTCAGGCCGAGCGCCACCGAACCCGCCGCTTTATTGACAGGCCCACCCAGATCGAACGCGGTGCCAGCGGCGATCATCGCTGAATAGAAGCCGCGTCCGGTATCGCCTGCCGAGGTAAAAAACACCACCATCAGCTGGTTGAGTGAACCGAAAACCGGATTGATCAGATATTCCATCACCATCACCAGCGTGATGCCGGTGATCAGCGGCACGAGCAGCATGGTTTTGATGGTGGTGAGCTGCTGGCGGACGTGGATAGTATCGTTAAGCCACCGCACCAGAAAACCCACGAAAAAGCCGATGCCAATGGCGCCAAAAAAGCCCGACGGCATAAAGGTCTCAATGTCGAAAAAGCGCTTATACACCTCATCGGACATAATGCCGCCAATAAGCCCGGGGATCAGGGCGGGCTTGCCGGCAATCGAAAACGCCAGATACATGGCGAACACCGGATACATGAACTTTATGGTCATAAAGCCGAGCTTATCCAGCAGGCTAAACGGTGAATGCTCAATGTTGATGAATTGCCCGGTGATTTTGGCCGTCGCCATCATCAGGCCGCCCATTACAACCACGGGTAACATGTAGCTGATGGCCGCCATGATGTGGCCGATAAAAATCTGGTAGGCGGAGCGCGTAATCTCCTGCTCGTGTTCCCCGGCTTCGGCGCGTTTTCCCATCGCTAAAGCCTGGCGCAGGTAGCGGTCGGTGTCCTTGATAAGCTCCTGGGTGCGCGTTTTAAGGTGCGGAACGCCGTCAAAACGTTCCACATCTTGAATGGGCACGTCGGTCGCCAGGATAATCGCGCTGGCGCTGGCAATATCCTGTTTGGTGAGCCTGTTTTTGACGCCGTCGCTTCCCTGCGTTTCGACCTTGACCTCAATGTTGTGCTGTTTTGCCCAGGCCATAATTTTATTGGCGGCCATAAACGTGTGCGCTATTCCTGTCGGACAGGCCGTTACAGCGATAATTTTTTGTTTCATCATTGTAATAAATTCCTGACTGTGAAAATAACGGCAGTATAAAGAGAAACAAAAACAAGCCTTAATGTTTGCTAATACTAATTGCGTATCACGATACGCCTTGATGCAATATGTGAAGCGCCTTCCAGAGACTATTTCCGCGAGCTGTTAATATAGCGTCTGGTTTTAACAGGGCGTGATATATGAATTCTTTTCAGGGAAGTGAACGTTTAATATTTGAATACATCCAGTTCCATGCGCATTCTATTTCTAATATTTCCGCAAAAGAGATTGCCCGGGATACATTTACCACCACGACATCGGTTAACCGCGTCTGTAAAAAGATGGGGTATAAGAGCTATACCGAGCTTCGGTATCGTTTTCTGGGCGATCAATCGCTGGCCTCACCCGCCGCCCCCTGCGGGGTGGCAAATGAAGAGGGGATTGTGACGGAGGTCTCCGGGCTGCTGGTGCACGCCAGCCATATCTACCTGTACGCGCGGGGTGCCTCGCTTACCAGCCTCAACTACCTGTCGCGCTTTTTGTCGCTGGCGAGCCTGCCGCATCTGATCCTCAACGACATGCACCAGCTCACGCGCGTGTCGAAAGGGACGCTGGTGCTGATCAGTAAATCAGGCGAGACCCAATCGCTTATCGAAATGGCGCGTAACGCGCTGCGAAAAGGGCTGAAGATTGTGGCGATCACCCGTCAGGGATCGTCGCTGGCTGCTTTAGCGACGCTGTGCTGGCCGTTAACAATTGATATCAGCGCGGTTTCGCTCTATCAGCGGGAAGGGCAGCTTGAGCTGCTAAGCGCCGTGGACCGCATCGGCTGCAGGCTTTTGCAGCACGATGCGGCATAAGGTCGCTGTTAAAGCTGTTTAACAATGCCCAGGCGAACGGCGTAATCATTTTTATGATTGCCGTCGTCATCGATGTAGGTTTTATCCAGCGAGACCAGTTCGACATACGGCGTCCAGCCGTCGTCGAGCTTATAGTTGAACGCCACGGTATGCTCCCAGTAGGTATCATCCCCGGTCCCCTGATCGACATTATCCTGCCAGCGGAAACGCGGGTTATAGGACATACCGAATTTACCGATGTTATAGGCAAACCAGATATCGAACTGATGGGATTCACGGCGGGTATAGCCGCTGCCGTCCAGCTGTTTATCGCTGTGCGCGTCGTTTACGGTGTTGTAGCGATAGCGTGTGGAGAGATTGAGGCCATTGTCGAAGGCTTTCCATCCCTGAAGAAAGGGACGGTAGTGCGTGTTGCTGGCGGTGAAAACGGTCACCATACCGGGCGCAACGGCGAAACCATTGCCGAGATCGAAGCGCCAGCGCGTCTCAATTTCCTGCGCGGCTTCGGTTAAGCCTTTATCATCGGCGTTATATCGGTCGGTATCGCCAAAAAAGGTATCGTTATGATTTTGTGCAGCCTCAACGGAAAAGTAAAAACCGTTATCCGCCTGATGCATAACCTTAATACGGGAGTCGTTTACGTCAGATCGCGTATTATGACCAAAACGCAGATCGACGGCGGTATTTCCGCACCATCCCTGAGTGCTGATCAATAATGCGCTAATACAGCTTGCTTTAATAATTGTCTTGTTCATCATATCCTGCCGGGGTTATTTAATTGGCAGGGCTATTTTTATTTTTGCCGTTGCAATATGTAAAAGTTATTGTCATACATTTAGCGTATCGCTAAACGCGGAAATAGCGGAGATACGACCCGCGCCGTATCTCCTGAGGTTTACGCCTGTAACCACCAGACGGCTTCAAACGGCCGGAGCACTGCCGCGTCTGGACCGGCATAGTTGCTCATTACCACGTTCCACTCGCCGTGCAGGGCGTCGGGACGCCACTCCTGAGGCGCAGGGCTGAGGTTTGCGGCCACGATCAGAGTTTGCCCCTGCCACTGGCGGCGGTAGCACCACAGATAAGGGTGGTCAGGCAGAAGATCCTCATAATCCCCCCACGTCAGCACTGGCAGGGTTTTACGCAGACGAATCAGCGCTTGATAGGTATAAAACACCGAATCCGGGTCATCCAGCGCCGCGCGGGCGTTCACGGTTTCGTAGTTATCGCAGACGCTAATCCAGGGTTCGCCTGCGGTAAAGCCCGCGTTGTGCGAGGCATCCCACTGCATTGGCGTGCGGCCATTATCGCGGGATTTACTCGCCAGGATCGCCAGCAGTTCATCCGGATCGCGACCGGTTGCCCGCAGTTCGGCGAACATGTTCAGACTTTCCACGTCGCGATAGTCGGTGATGCGCGTGAAGTGCGGGTTGGTCATGCCAATCTCTTCGCCCTGATAGATATAAGGCGTGCCCTGCATGCCGTGCAACACCATGCCAAGCATCTTCGCGGCGACGACGCGGTATACCCCCTCGTCACCAAAGCGCGACACAATGCGCGGCTGATCGTGGTTACACCAGAACAGCGCGTTCCAGGCTTTGTTATGCATCCCTTGCTGCCAGTGGCTGAACAGGGTTTTCAGCGCCACGAAGTTTGGTTTTGCCTTCGTCCACTTTTCGCCGCCGGGATAATCGACCTTGAGGTGATGGAAATTAAAGGTCATCGACAGCTCCCGGCCATCGAGCGATGCGTACTGCTGGCAGTTCTCCAGCGAGGTGGATGACATTTCGCCCACGGTCATCAGGTTTCGCGGCGTAAAGACGTCGCGGCTCAGCTCCTGCAGATACTCGTGAATGCGCGGCCCGTCGGTATAGAAGCGGCGGCCATCGCCCACGTCGTCGTTCGGGAAATTCTGGTCTTTTGAAATCAGGTTGATCACGTCGAGACGCAGGCCGTCCACGCCGCGATCGGCCCAGAATTCGCACACGCTTTTTAGCTCGGCGCGCACGTCAGGATTCTCCCAGTTGAGGTCCGCCTGCTCCGGGGCGAAAAGGTGCAGATAATACTGCTCGCTCTCGGCATGCCAGCGCCAGGCGTTGCCGCCGAATTTCGAACGCCAGTTGTTAGGCAACTGGTCCGGCGTGCCGTCGCGCCAGATGTAGAACTGACGATACGGGCTGGCTTTATTCAGCGATTCGCGGAACCAGGCGTGCTGCGTTGAGGTGTGGTTCAGCACCATATCCAGAACAATGCGAATGCCGCGCTGGTGCGCCTCGGCGACCAACTCATCAAAATCGTCCAGCGTACCGTAGGCCGGATCGATGGCGGTGTAATTCGCCACATCGTAACCGTTATCCACCTGCGGAGAGATGTAAAACGGCGTCAGCCAGATGGCGTCGATCCCGAGCGTGTTGAGGTAATCAAGACGCTGCGTTACGCCGCGTAAATCGCCGGTGCCGCGCCCGGTCGTGTCCTGGAAGCTCTTCGGGTAGATCTGATAGATGACGCCGTTCTGCCACCAGTGAGGAAGGGTATTCATAATGCGTTCCTGCAAATGCGAAGGGGGCGCAACTGCGCCCCGAAAGATAACGTTAGACGATCTGGAGCGTGCCCTGACGGAATTTACGCTGGTATATCACGGTAGTGAGCGCCATCGGGACGATAATTGCGATGGCCATTGCCAGGGCAAACACCTGCCAGAACGCGGGCTGAATGGAGAGGATGCCCGGCAGGCCGCCGACGCCGATCCCGTTCGCTATCACGCCGTTCAGGCCACACAGCAGGCCCGCCAGGCCGGAGCCGATCATTGCGCAGAGCATCGGGAAGCGGTACTTCAGGTTGATGCCGTACATTGCCGGTTCGGTCACGCCGAGGTAGGCGGAGATCGCCGCCGGAACGGAGATTTCACGTTCTTTATGCTTGCGGCTGACGATGATAATGCCGGTGACCGCAGAAGCCTGTGCGATGTTAGAGAGCGCAATGATTGGCCAGACCGGCGTGCCGCCAAGGCTCTGGATCATCTGCATATCAATCGCCAGCGTGGTCTGATGCACGCCGGTGATCACCAGCGGGGCATACAGGAAGCCAAACAGCGCGGCACCAATCGGCGCGAAGCTGCCGGTCATCAGGTGACGCACCGCGAAGGCCACACCGTCGCCAATCAGGCGGCCAAAAGGACCGATAAAGGCATGCGCGAGGAACACCGCAATAATCAACGAGCTGACCGGCACCACCACCAGATAGAGATAATCCGGCACCATGCGCTTGATGCGCGTCTCGATAAAGCCCAGCGTCAGGCCTGCGAGCAGGGCGGGAATCACCTGTGCCTGATAACCGACTTTCGCGATGGTAAACAGGCCGAAGTTCCATACCTCCGGCACCTGCTGACCAAGTAAGTAAGCGTTCATTAACTGTGGAGAGACCAGCGTGACGCCCAGTACGATGCCGAGAATCGGCGTACCGCCCATCTTGCGCACCGCGGACCAGCAGATCCCCACCGGCAGATAGAAGAAGATCGCTTCGCCAATCAGCCACAGGAAATCATAGATGCTTTGCAGGGCCGGGTACATCTGCGCCAGCGTTTTGCCGTCGCTCATCGGCACGTCCCCGATGACGTTGCGGAACCCTAAGATTAAGCCCCCGCTGATCAGCGCCGGCAGCAGCGGGAAGAAAATCTCTGCGAAATGGGAGATAAGCTGTTCGTGCCACTTCATATTCTGGCGCGCGGCTTTCTTCGCCTGCTCTTTATCGGCGGAGGAATGCCCGGTTGTCGCCAGCAGAGCCTGATAGTAATCGCCCACTTCGGTACCAATAACGACCTGGAACTGACCGGCGTTGGTGAAGCAGCCTTTGACCATCGACAGCTCTTCAATGGCTTTAGGGTTGGCTTTGGCCGGATCGTTCAGCACGAAGCGCAGGCGGGTAATACAGTGGCTGACGGTCGCAATGTTCTCGCGTCCGCCGACCAGGACGATCAGCTGGTCGATATCTGCTTGTCTGACTTTACTCATCATGAAACCTCATGATCTATTGATAGGGGTTATGACCTGAGCGCAAGCCTACTCTTTAAGCGTGACGGCGGAAACGGGAACGTTCCCGAAATTGGGGGAGGATCACAATAATCTGATGTTGGAGGGTTAAGCCAGATGTGAGGGAATAACGATCTGGCGCGGCTCCGCGCGGCCATTAATCTGCTCTATCAACTGCGCGGCTGCCTGTCGGCCAGACTCCGCGTAGCCGGGGTCGACGGTGATGATCTCCGGGTGCAGGAACTTCATCAGCGGCGTGCTGCCCACGCTTGCGACCTGCAAATCGGTAATACGCTGTTCATGTAAATACTTACTTACGCCAAGCGCCAGAGTATCCGTGGCGCAGACCAGCGCGGTGGTTTGGGGCGTCAGGACGCTTGCGGCCTGCTCATACCCTTGCTTCATGCCCAGGCCCGGCAGGGACGCGACGGCGGGGAGGTTATGTTTTTTACAGAACGTCAGGTAAGCCTCGTGGCGACGTTTGCCGGTGGTCACGTCGGTATGCGGGACGCCTAGGTAGCTTATATAGCGATGGCCCTGCTCGAACAGGCGCTGCATCAGGGTGATAATCGCCCCCTCGTCATCGTAACAAACGGAGGCGAACCCGCTGGCATCGCGCGCCAGCAGCACCAGCGACCGCTGCCACGGCTTGAGTATCTCGTCCTGAATACCGGAAAAGCCAAACAGCACCACGCCATCAATGTTGCGGCGCTGGAGCATGCCCAGGTGTTCTTCCACCATCTGCGGCGAGAACTTGCTCTCCATCATGATGGGATCGTAACCCTGTTCATAAAAGGCGGGAAGCATGGTCTGTACGGCGAGGTTTTCTGAGAGAGAATCCAGACGCGAGACGATAATGGCGACGACTTTGTCGCTCTGACCACGCATGGCGCGCGCGGAGCGGGAAGGGGAAAAACCGTGCTGATTCATCACCGCCTCGACGCGTTCACGGGTGCGTTCGCTGACACCGCTTTCGTTGTTGAGCACGCGCGAGACGGTAGATTTCCCCACGCCGCTTAAACGCGCAATGTCTTTAATCGTAAGGCGGTTCTGCATGCTGTTTTCCCTGTAACAACGACAAAATGGTCAATTGAGCCTAATGCTATAGCGCGAATTGGCTATGGGCAAAGTCTGGTTTACGTTAGGTTTATTTGCCTGGGGTTATAATACCGCCCGAATCGTCACAAACGGTATGGATAAATCCTTATACTGCGCGGCGACATCCCACTTTTTACTTACCGGAGGCTATATGGATCCCGATCCCGCCCCTCTCCTGAACGGGAGAGCAATTTCTTTCCGGTAAGCCAGCCTCCGCGCTGCTCACCGGTTACGTGAGGCAGCGCGTTTTAGACGCTCCTGCTTGAAATCTTAAGTGCCCCTCAGGCCCGGCTTTGTCGCGCCTGCAGGAAAGACTGCATCCGCCCGGCGGATGCGGGGAGCTTACTATGCTTAAAAATATTACTCGCCAGCTGCTTGCCCAGCTGAGCCGTCATCTGCCACGTCGCCTGACCGAGCGCGACCCGCTGCCGAACGCCAAACATCTGGCCGGTGCGGCGATCCCGGCATCCCTGACCGAACGCTGCCTGAACGTGGCGGCAATGGATGAAAACGAAGTCTGGCGCGCCTTTGGCGGACATCCGGAAGGGCTGAACGCGCTTGAAGTGGAAAAAATCCGCGCCGTGCACGGCGACAACCAGATTCCGGCGCAAAAGCCGTCTCCGTGGTGGGTGCACCTGTGGCACTGCTACCGTAACCCGTTCAACCTGCTGCTGACCGTGCTGGGCATTATCTCCTACGCGACCGAAGATCTGTTTGCCGCCGGGGTGATTGCGCTGATGGTGGGCATCTCCACGCTGCTCAATTTCATTCAGGAAGCCCGCTCCACCAAAGCGGCGGACGCCCTGAAAGCGATGGTCAGCAACACGGCGACCGTCTCCCGCGTGATTAACGATCTGGGGGAAAACGCCTGGGTTGAGCTGCCTATCGACCAGCTGGTGCCGGGCGATCTGGTGAAACTCGCCGCCGGGGATATGATCCCCGCGGATTTACGCATCATTCAGGCTCGCGATCTGTTTGTGGCGCAGGCCTCGCTAACCGGTGAATCCCTGCCGGTTGAGAAAGTGGCGCGCACTCGCGAGCCGCAGCAGGTGAATCCGCTGGAGTGCGATACCCTGTGCTTTATGGGCACCACGGTGGTGAGCGGCACGGCGCAGGCGATTGTCACCGCGACCGGGGGCAACACCTGGTTCGGGCAGCTGGCCGGGCGCGTCACCGAGCAGGAGAGCGAGCCGAATGCGTTCCAGAAGGGCATTGGCCGCGTCAGCATGCTGCTGATCCGCTTTATGATGGTGATGACGCCAATTGTGCTGCTGATCAACGGCTACACCAAGGGCGACTGGTGGGAAGCGGCGCTGTTCGCGCTCTCCGTGGCCGTCGGCCTGACGCCGGAAATGCTGCCGATGATTGTGACCTCCACCCTGGCACGCGGGGCAGTCAAACTCTCTAAGCAAAAAGTTATCGTTAAGCACCTCGACGCCATTCAAAACTTCGGCGCGATGGACATTCTCTGCACCGATAAAACCGGCACGCTGACCCAGGACAAAATTGTGCTGGAGAACCACACCGATATCGCCGGTAAAACCAGCGATCGCGTGCTGCACAGCGCCTGGCTCAACAGCCATTACCAGACCGGGCTGAAAAACCTGCTCGACGTCGCCGTGCTGGAAGGCGTCGATGAAGAGTCTGCCCGTACGCTCTCTGGCCGCTGGCAGAAGGTGGATGAGATCCCGTTCGACTTCGAGCGCCGCCGCATGTCGGTTGTGGTGAGCGAGCAAGAGGATGTGCATCAGCTGATTTGCAAAGGGGCGCTGCAGGAGATCCTCAACGTTTCAACCCAGGTGCGCCATAACGGCGAGATTGTGCCGCTGGACGACACCATGCTGCGCCGCATCAAACGCGTCACCGACAACCTGAACCGACAGGGACTGCGCGTGGTGGCGGTCGCCAGCAAGTTCCTGCCCGCGCGGGAAGGGGACTATCAGCGTATCGATGAATCCGATTTGATCCTCGAAGGTTACATCGCATTCCTCGATCCGCCGAAAGAGACCACCGCGCCGGCGCTGAAGGCGCTGAAGGCCAGCGGTATTACCGTGAAAATCCTGACCGGCGACAGCGAGCTGGTGGCGGCGAAAGTGTGCCACGAAGTGGGGCTGGACGCGGGCGATGTGGTGGTGGGCAGCGACATTGAGCCCCTGTCCGACGATGAACTGGCGGCCCTTGCCCAGCGCACCACGCTGTTTGCCCGCCTGACGCCGATGCACAAAGAGCGCATTGTCACCCTGCTACGTCGCGAAGGCCACGTGGTCGGCTTTATGGGCGACGGCATTAACGATGCCCCGGCACTGCGCGCGGCGGACATTGGTATTTCCGTCGACGGCGCGGTAGATATTGCCCGTGAAGCGGCGGATATCATCCTGCTGGAAAAGAGCCTGATGGTGCTGGAGGAGGGGGTGATCGAAGGGCGTCGGACCTTTGCCAACATGCTTAAGTACATCAAGATGACCGCCAGCTCCAACTTTGGTAACGTCTTCAGCGTGCTGGTGGCGAGCGCGTTCCTGCCGTTCCTGCCAATGCTGCCGCTGCACCTGCTGATCCAGAACCTGATGTACGATGTCTCTCAGGTGGCGATCCCGTTTGATAACGTTGATGATGAGCAGATCCAGAAGCCGCAGCGCTGGAACCCGTCCGATCTTGGCCGCTTTATGCTGTTCTTCGGCCCGATCAGCTCGATCTTCGACATCCTGACCTTCTGCCTGATGTGGTTTGTGTTCCACGCCAACACGCCTGAACACCAGACGCTGTTCCAGTCCGGCTGGTTCGTGGTGGGGCTGCTGTCGCAAACGCTGGTGGTGCATATGATCCGCACGCGCCGCATTCCGTTCATCCAGAGCCGTGCCGCATGGCCGCTGATCGTCATGACCGGCATCGTGATGGCGCTCGGTATCGCGCTGCCGTTCTCGCCGCTGGCGAGCTACCTGCAGCTGCAGGCGCTGCCGCTGAGCTACTTCCCATGGCTGGTGGCGATCCTCGCGGGTTACATGGTGCTGACGCAGATGGTGAAAGGGTTCTATGCGCGCCGGTATGGGTGGCAGTAAAACCACGCCCGGTTCCGCTGCGCTTACCGGGCCTACGATCCAGACGTAGGCCCGGTAAGGCGAAGCCGCCACCCGGCAGATAGCTTTCCTCCTAAATTCAACAACCTGTGATCTGCGTCGGCCCTTGCGCTTGACGACAATTTGTACGCATGTTAACAAAATGTTTTGCCTTTATTTGGCCCGTCAGATAAGGAACATTCATGTTACGGTACAGTCTCTTAACCGCCGGGCTTATGCTCGGCGCTTCCGCATTTGCCGCTCCGGCAGGCGATCTCCCGTTGATGCCCTGGCCTGCAAAGGTCGAACGCCCCACCACGCAGGGAGCGCTGGTACTCACCGATAACCTCTCCGTCAGCGTCAGCGGCGACGATCTCGGTGAGGCGGTCAACCGTCTGCGTCAGCGTATTGCCCTGCAAACCGGCTGGACGCTCCAGCCGCAGGCCGGGAAACCTGAAAAACCCACCATCCGCATTGCGATAGCCAAAAAGGTCAAACCGCAGCCGCTGCCCGACAGCGATGAGAGCTACAGGCTCGTCGTGGATGCCAGCGGCGTGACGATCTCGGCCAACACGCGTTTTGGCGCACTGCGCGGGATGGAAACGCTGCTCCAGCTTGTTCAAAACGGCGCGGAAAACACCTCGCTGCCCTGGGTGACGATAGAGGATTCCCCCCGCTTCCCGTGGCGCGGCCTGCTGCTGGATTCGGCGCGGCATTTCATTCCCCTGCCGGATATCAAACGTCAAATTGACGGTATGGCGGCGGCAAAGCTCAACGTGCTGCACTGGCATTTGACCGACGATCAGGGCTGGCGCTTTACCTCGACGCGCTACCCTAAACTGACCCAGCTTGCCAGCGACGGGCTGTTTTATACCCCTGAGCAGATGCGCGAGATCGTGCGTTACGCCACCGAACGCGGCATCCGCGTGGTGCCGGAAATCGACATGCCGGGCCACGCTTCGGCAATTGCCGTGGCTTATCCTGAGCTGATGAGCGCCCCGGGCCCGTATCAGATGGAGCGCCACTGGGGCGTGCTGAAGCCGGTTCTCGATCCGACAAAAGAGGCGACCTATACCTTTGCCGACGCGATGGTCAGCGAACTGGCAGCGATCTTCCCCGATCCGTATCTCCACATTGGCGGTGATGAGGTGGACGACACCCAGTGGAAAGAAAACGCCGCCATTCAGACATTCATGCGCGATAACAAGCTGGCGGACAGCCACGCGCTGCAGGCGCACTTCAACCGTCGGCTGGAGACGATCCTCGAAAAACATCACCGCCAGATGGTTGGCTGGGACGAGATCTTCCATCCCGATCTGCCGAAAAGCATTCTGATCCAGTCCTGGCAGGGGCAGGACGCGCTTGGGCAGGTGGCGCAGAAGGGCTATAAAGGGATCCTTTCGACGGGCTTTTACCTCGACCAGCCGCAGTCCACCGCCTACCACTATCGCAACGAAATCCTCCCCCAGGGGCTGAACGGGGTGGATGTTATTGCCGATGACGACAGCGCGCAGAGCTGGTCCTTCTCCATGCCGCGCCTGAAAGGCAAGCCGGTAGAGGGGAGTTTTACGCTGGTGAAAGGCAATGCGGGCTGGCGCGGGTTCATTGATTTTGCCGGCAAATCTCGCCGTGCGGTGCAGGAAATCCAGTGGCGCGACGACAATCAGGTGACCTTCACCGTGGATACCTGGATGGGGGAAACGCGACCGGTGGTTTCTGTTAATAACGACACCCTCGGCGGCTATTTCCTGGTGGGTAACGCCCGGTATCCGATCGTCGGCAAACGGCTGGATGAGATACCGAAAGGCGTCACCCCGGTCGTTCCGTCGCCCGGCAACCAGGCCAATCTGCTCGGCGGTGAAGCCGCGCTGTGGGCGGAAAACGTGGTCGCCCCGGTGCTGGACATTCGCCTGTGGCCGCGCGCCTTTGCCGTGGCGGAGCGGCTGTGGTCGGCGCAGGATGTCAACGACGTCGATAACATGTACACCCGCCTGCAGGCGATGGACAGCTGGACGACGGTGTCGGTGGGCCTCCAGCAGCACACCCAGCAGCAGGTGCAGTTTACCCGTCTGGCAAACAGCGCCGATACCTTACCGCTGCAGATCCTCGCCCAGGCAATTGAACCGGCGCAGTATTACACCCGCCAGCACCTTAAGTTCCAGGCCGGAAATTATCATCAGTTTGAGCCGCTTAACCGCCTGGCGGATGCCCTGAATGCAGAAAGCCTGACCGTGCGTCAGATGAATAAATGGGTCGACAGGCTGGTCAGCGACGCCGAGGACACGGAAAGCGCCGATGCGCTGCGTCACGTCTTCAACCGCTGGCAGAACAATACCAGCGATGCGCTGGCCTTAAGCGAGAACAGTTACCAGCTGAAGGCCATCAAGCCGGTGATTCAGGAAGTGGATAAACTGGCGTCGATAGGTCTGCGGCTGACCGATCTGGTGGCGCGCCAGGGGACGCTGGACGATAAAGAGATTGCCTCGATTCAGAACGAGCTGGATAACGCGGCGAAGATTCAGGATGAGGTGGTGATTGCGGCGGTGTATCCGCTGGAGACGCTGCTGCGCGCCACGCGGAATCAGTAAAAAGAGAAGCCCGGTAGCGCTTCGCTTATCGGGCCTACGTAACGTGTAGGCCCGGCAAACGCAGTGCCGCCGGGCGCAAAAGCAACGGAATGCTTCAGATTAGTTCTTCAGAACCCACGCTTCTTTCCAGTGAGCGCCAACGCCTGGCTCATACTGGTTTGCCGTTGGGCTGTACTGCACGCAGTAGCCGCTGTAAGGGAAAGGCTTACACTGGTAAGTCTTGCCATTTTTTGGCTGCAATACCACGGTACCTGCTTTGTACGACCCGATGTTCTGCGGGAAGGTGAAGTCGTAGCTGCCGGTGTTACCGCTTGCAGAATCTTCTTCCAGCATCAGGTTCAGCACGTCCTGAGCGAACATCGTGCCGTCTTTGTTGGTCGCGTAGTACTTCAGCATGTGGTGGCCCGCGGTCACGTCGGTCAGGTTCATGGTCACGTCCTGGTTGGCGTTATTCATGTCCTGCTTCACATAACCTTTTTCCGCACCCATGTGGTTCATGACGTGCGCTTCCAGGTTCACGTCACCGTGGGTATTCACGTGGAAGGTGACGGTTGCGTTGCCGTTTTCAATTTTGCTGTACTGCAGGTTAGATACGGCGATGGTTTCGCTCACGTCAGCCTGCTGCTCTTCATAGGAGATAGCAACGGACTTCAGCTGGCTGCCATCTTTCACGAACACGCTGTTTGCGCCGTGAACCGGGTTAATTTCACCGCTTTCATCTTTAACACCAACGCGAACGTCGCCGTGTGCGTTGTTGATCTGCTGCGCCAGGTCGTAAGACCACTGGTTCGCATCACCCTGTTCAGCAGAGGCGATGGTCAGTTCAGTGCGCATAGAGGCCACTTCGCCGTTTGCGTCGAAGAAGCGTGCGATCACTTTGTCGCCTGCGTTCAGGTTATTACCTGCGATCTGGCCGTTCAGCGTCTTAGTCCACTCGGACACGACAAGTGGCGTTTCGTCTGGCGTCACGTTGCCGCCGTTACCGAAATCAACGTCGATAGCCTGGTAGAAGCTGTTAGAGGTATCGGCAATTTCCCAAACGCCATAAATAACCTGGTAACCGGTACGCTCAGGCACATTACAATTCATTGTCTGACGCTGGGCAGGTGCCTGACCATTACCGTTAACGGTACAGAATGGCGTTAATTCGAATTGATCGCGGGTCAGCGGTTTATTCGGGTTCCAGTTTTGTTTGGTAATATAATAACGCCAGTTAGTCGTTTTATGTGGCGCAGTATGATACCAGACGAACTGGTGTGGACCGGCCGTCATAGGGCTTTTCGTCCACGCATTCAGGCTCTGTTTATCGAGCTGGGAATACTGAGAAATACCGGCGCTGGCGAGTTGACCATCAGGCGGCATCGCGCCAGTAGGGAAACCGGAGGATTTTTCCACGCTCTGCGGTTCGTACTGAACGGTACCGCAATCAATATTTTGACCGAGCTTACACATATAAGCACGGCTGGCTGGAGACTCAATATATCCATGAGCAAATGCAGAAGAGGCAACGGTCAATGTTGCGATTGCAAATGCGATTTTTGAAAGTTTCATTACTCGTCCATTAAAAGAAAGTATTACTTGGCGAATAAAGTCTAATAATGGACAAGGTTATATGTCATTTTATACAGAGAGTAAAAATGGTCGAAATAAAAAAGGCAGCCGTAGCTGCCTTGAATTCATTGAAATATATTATCGACGTACGGCGATCGCTTCAATTTCAATTTTCACGTCTTTTGGCAGACGCGCCACTTCCACGCAGGAGCGCGCCGGGAAGGTCGCGTTATGCTCGGTGAAGAACGCTTCGTAGGTCGCGTTCACGGTCGCGAAGTCGTTCAGGTCTTTAACGAAAACGGTCGTTTTCACGATATCGCCCACTTTCAGGCCCGCTGATTCCACAATCGCCTGCACGTTTTCCAGTGACTGACGCGCCTGTGCGGCTACGTCTTCCGCCACTTCACCGGTTTTTGGGTTCACCGGGATCTGACCGGAGGTGATGATCATGCTGCCCAGATCAACGCCCTGAACGTATGGGCCAATAGCGGCTGGTGCATTTTCCGTCGCGAGTACTTTGCTCATGTTTTCTCCAGAATTACAGCGTTAAGAATGTTCCCGGCCATTATAACAGCCGGGTTTTCATTACCAACCTCAATTAGTTGGCCAGCACCACATAATGAGAAAACTCTTTTTCACAGTATTTGCATTTGAGTGCGATGTCGTTCGCGCGCTTTTTCACTGCAAAACTGGATGAAACTGGCTCAGCATGGCTGATGCAGTTGCTGTTCGGGCAGACCAGCACGCTCTCAATACGATCCGGCAGGCTCGGGCGGGATTTGCCCACCACGTCATAGTTGTCGATGCGGTTCACCGTGGCGTCCGGCGCGTACAGGGAAAGCTGGTTGACCTGCTCGTCGGTCAGGAAGGTGTTCTCGATTTTGATCAGGTCTTTGCGGCCCATTTCGCCCGACGGCAGGTTCAGGCCGATGGTGATGCGCTGGTCGGTTTCGGTCAGTTTGAACAGGGTCAACAGCTTAAAGCCGACCTGCGCAGGGATGTGGTCAATCACGGTGCCACGTTTGATGGCTTCAACCTGGAGTTTGTTATCGTGTGTCATTGTCGTTTCCCCTTACAGAGCCAAATCGCGATTCAGAACCAGTGCCAGTAACGCCTGGCGAGCGAAGATGCCGTTCCCGGCCTGCTGGAAGTACCAGGCATGCGGGGTTTTATCCACGTCGGTGTTGATTTCATCGATGCGTGGCAGCGGGTGCAATACCTTCATGTTGTCGCGCGCCCCCTCGAGGTCGCTGGCGCGCAGGACAAACTGTGCCTTCACGTTGGCATATTCAGACGGATCCAGGCGCTCTTTTTGCACCCGGGTCATATACAGAATATCGACGTTGCCCACCACCTCTTCGATGCTGGCGTGCAGGCTCCACGCGATGCCTTTTTCATCGAGCATGTCGAGAATGTACTGCGGCATCGCCAGCGCGTCCGGGGCGATAAAGAAGAAGCGGTTGCCGTTAAATTTCGCCAGCGCCTGGGTCAGGGAGTGAACGGTGCGGCCATATTTCAGGTCGCCGACCATGGCGATGTTCAGGTTTTCCAGCGTGCCCTGGGTTTCCTGAATGGTGAACAGATCCAGCAGGGTCTGCGTGGGATGCTGGTTCGCACCGTCGCCGGCGTTCAGCACCGGAATGCCGCCGGAAAATTCGGTCGCCAGACGGGCGGCCCCTTCCTGCGGATGGCGCATGACAATCGCATCAACGTAAGTACTGATAACCGAAATGGTATCCGCCAGGGTCTCGCCTTTTTTACCCAGCGACGTGTTGCTGCTGTCCGAGAAGCCCACCACGCTCGCGCCCAGGCGGTGCATGGAGGTTTCAAAGGAGAGGCGCGTGCGGGTCGAGGCTTCAAAGAAGCAGCTCGCGATCACCTTGTGCTTCAGCAGCTCCGGTTGCGGATTCGCTTTCAGTTTTGCCGCGGTTTCCAGAACCAGTTCCAGCTCTTCGCGGCTGAGGTCGTTTATGGAAATGATGTGTTTTTGATAAAGCGGATTCATGTTTATCTCCTGACGCCGGGCAAAAAAAAGCCCCTCAAATGAGGGGCTCTGGGAATAGGGTACGCAACGGGAAGAAAAACGGCAGGCCAGCGTCTGATTTCAGACGCGGTAAGACGATATGTCGTACACGCTTGACCATGCTTCCTCCCGGCAAATTGTCGGGCATTATACGCACCCCGTTATGCGGATCAAGCGATTTAATGCACGCTTTACTCAATGCAAACGGTTCTTTGTGAATATTAATGCGTTCTGAGTAAATAATTAATTTGCTTATGCACCAGTGCGGTGCGCTTCACGACACGCGGTGCCACCCAGACGATACTGCTTCCGGCAACCACGCCTAAAATTTCCGGTAACTGGTGATAATCCAGAATACGCGCCACCGCGCGGCCATATCCGGCGACGGTATGGATAAGGATAAATTCGCTATTGTGCTCCACGCTGACCACCATTTCGGAAACGGTGCGCGCGGCGTCGGGGGCAGGGCGCAGCTGTGGATTCAACGAATAAATCTTTAGCCCTTTGGCATTTCGAATTTTTATGACTCCGAGCAACTTCAGCAGGCGCGAAACGGTGGACTGGCTGATGGTCTCAAAACCATGTTCCTGCAGGTCGCGGCGGATCTCCTCCTGGGAGAGATAGCTCTTTTCGGCGATCAGACGCTGGCACACCGTCAGCTGTAGTTGCTCTTTGGGTGAGTACTCTTCGTAATCCATCATATTTACCCTATCAGTTCCCGAAATAACCGGTGGCGCTGCACCGATCCGTAGGCCGGACAGACGCAGCGCCATCCGGCAAATTACAACAATGCACCCAGGCTTAACGCCACCATAATCACCACCGTCAGGATCGCCAGCAGCGGCGCCACCCATTTGAGATAACGCACGTAAGGCACGCGGGCGATAGCCAGCCCGCCCATCACGACGGCAGAGGTAGGAGTGACCAGGTTAACGATGCCGGATGCCGACTGGTAAGCCGTGACCACCAGGTCGCGGTTGACGTTAGCGAAATCGGCGAGCGGCGCCATGATCGGCATCGTCAGTACGGCCAGGCCGGACGAAGAAGGCACAAGAAACGACAAAACCACCTCCAGCCAGTACATCACGTTGATGAACGCCACCGTTGATAAGCCGGTGACCAGACCTTCCGCACTGTGCAAAATGGTGTGGGTAATCATGCCCTTATCCATGATGACTACGATACCGCGCGCGATGCCGATAATCAGCGCGACGCCCAGCAAATCTCGTGCGCCGTTGATAAACGTGGAGGTCAGCTCCTCCTCACTCATGCGGGCGATCAGGCCCACGATAATCGCGCTGGCAAGGAACACCGCCGAGATTTCCGCCATCCACCAGCCGAGCACCGCCACGCCGTAGATCATCACCGCGAAGGCGAGCGCGAAGATCAGCAGGATAAGTTTACGCACCGGGGTAAATTCCAGCGACTGCTCGCCCTTGTTGCCGAGGAAGTGGGCGAGGTTCTCCTCCTGCTTGTCCGCAACGATGGAGAGCGACGGATCCTTGCGCACTTTGCGGGCGTAACGCATTACCCACGCCACGCAGATGAGCCAGCCAATCACCAGCAGCGCCACGCGTAAGGCGATACCGTTGGTGAAGGGGATCCCCGCCGCGTTGGCGGCGATCACCGTGGCGAACGGGTTAATGGTGGAGCCGAGCGTACCGATCCCCGCGCCGAGCAGGACGGTGGAGGCCGCAACCACCGGATCGAAACGGGCGGCCAGCATCACCGGCACCAGCAGGGTGTAAAATGGCAGCGACTCTTCAGCCATGCCATAAATCGTGCCGCCTGCGGCAAACAGCGCCATCAGGATCGGGATCATCCACTCTTCGCGTCCGCGAAGGCGGGTGGTGACGCGCTCGATCCCGGCGTCGATCGCCCCGGTTTTGGTGACGATCCCGAGAAAACCGCCGATGATCAGGATAAACAGCGCGACGTCGATCGCCCCGGCCTGGCCGGATTCCGGATCGTACAGCCCGGCGATCGGTGCCATCAGCACGGAGACCAGTCCCTGCGGATGCGCTGCGACGTGCGCGTAGGTGCCGGCCACCGGTACCTCTTTACCGAGCGCCTCGTTCATCGCCATGTGGTACTGCCCGGCCGGTACAATCCACGTCAGCACGGCAACCACGGCAATCAGGAAAAAGAGAATGGTGTAAGCGGAGGGAAATTTGAACTTGCCCATGATGTTCTCCTCAACCCGGCGCACCCGCGGTGCGCCGGGCGGTGATTAGTCGCCGAGTGTCGCCACCATGACCGCTTTAATGGTGTGCATGCGGTTCTCTGCTTCGTCGAAGACGATGGAGTTCGGGGACTCAAAGACCTCTTCCGTCACTTCCAGCCCCTTCAGGCCGTAGGCCATCTCGATTTCGCGGCCCACTTTGGTGTGCTCGTTGTGGAACGCCGGCAGGCAGTGCATGAACTTCACGTTCGGGTTGCCGGTGGCCTTCATCACGTTGGCGTTGATTTGGTACGGCGTCATCAGGCTGACGCGCTCGGCCCAGGCCTCTTTCGGCTCGCCCATCGACACCCACACGTCGGTGTAGAGGAAATCGGTGCCCTGCACGCCTTCTTCCACGTCGTCGGTCAGCGTGATGCGCGCCCCGGTCTCTTTGGCGATGGCCCGGCACTGCTCAACCAGCCCGGCCTCTGGCCAGAAGGATTTCGGTGCGACCAGGCGAATATCCATCCCCATTTTGGCCGCGCCGACCATCAGCGAGTTGCCCATGTTGTTGCGCGCGTCGCCCAGGTAGGCAAAGCTCAGTTCCGGCAGGGTTTTGCCCGGAGCGTGTTCCAGCATGGTCATCAGGTCGGCGAGGATCTGCGTCGGGTGGAACTCATCGGTCAGGCCGTTCCACACCGGCACGCCCGCGTACTCGCCCAGCTCTTCCACAATCGCCTGGCCGAAGCCGCGATATTCGATGCCGTCATACATGCGTCCCAGCACGCGGGCGGTGTCTTTCATCGACTCTTTATGGCCAATCTGCGATCCGCTTGGGCCGAGGTAAGTCACCTGCGCGCCCTGGTCAAATGCGCCCACTTCAAACGCGCAGCGGGTGCGGGTGGAGGTTTTTTCAAAGATTAGGGCGATGTTTTTACCGACTAACGTCTGCTTTTCGCGTCCGGCTTTTTTGGCGGCCTTAAGCTCGATGGCAAGGTCGATCAGGTACTGGATCTCGGCGGGGGTGAAGTCCAGCAGTTTCAGAAAGTTGCGGTTTTTCAGGTTGATGGTCATGGGTAAATCCTTTTTGAAATTTAGCTGTCTGTTGCCCTCACCCCGGCGGTTATATTCCCTCTCCCTGAGGGAGAGGGTTAGGGTGAGGGGGAAAACGTCTCAGTTACGAATCAACGTGCCTTTCTCGCCCGCCAGAATCTCTGCCCCGTCGGCCAGGGCGCCGATCCCGGCGATGCCGCCGCAGGCTTCAACGAACTCGCGGCAGGCGGCCACTTTCGGCCCCATCGATCCGGCGTCGAACTGCATATCGTTCAGTAACGCCGGCGTGACCTGTGCCAGCGGACGTTGGGTTGGTTTGCCCCAGTCGAGGTAAACCGCGTCAGCATCGGTCAGGATCAGCAGGGCATCGGCCTCTATCTGGCGCGCCAGCAGCGCGGCGGAAAGGTCTTTGTCGATCACCGCCTCAATGCCGCGGTAGCCGTTGGCGTTTTCCACGACCGGTACACCGCCGCCGCCGTTGCAGATCACCAGATGGTCGCGCTGGATCAGCGCCGTGATGGCATCGCTCTCAACGATGCGTTTCGGCTGCGGGGAAGGCACCACGCGGCGGAATGCGCTGCCGTCGGCCTTGAATATCCAGCCTTTTTCTGCCGCCAGCGCCTTCGCCTGCGCGTCGGTGTAGATCGGGCCGATGTACTTGGTCGGGTTGGTAAACGCCGGGTCGGCGGGGTCCACCTCCACCTGGGTAAGCAGCACGCTCACCTCGCGCTGGGGCAGGTTGTTTTTCAGCGCCTGCTGGAGCATGTAGCCGATCATCCCCTGGCTTTCCGCACCGAGGATGTCGAGCGGGTAGGGGGTAACTTTGTCGTAGGCGCTGTTTTGCAGCGCCAGCAGCCCGACCTGCGGCCCGTTACCGTGCACCAGCACCACGCGCCACTGCGCCGTCAGTCCGGCGATGGTGCGGGCCGCGAGTTCGATGTTCTGGCGCTGGATCTCCGCTTCCAGCGGCTCGCCGCGCTTGAGCAGCGCGTTGCCGCCGAGGGCCACAACCAGAGTGGGTTTACGTTCCATAGTGGCTCCTTTAAATCCCGTCACGTTCCAGCGGGCAGCTCATGCAGCGTGCGCCGCCGCGTCCGCGTCCCAGTTCGTCGCCCGGGATAGGCAGTACGGTTATCCCGGCTTTGTCGTACTTCTCGTTAGTCCAGATGTTGCGCTCGTAGCCGATCACCACGCCCGGGCGGATGGTCAGGACGTTGTTGGCGTCGTTCCACTGCTCGCGTTCGGCTTCAAAGGCATCGCCGCCGGTGGTGATCAGGCGCACCTGGTTAATGCCGAGGGCTTTTTCGATGGCGTGCAGCAGGTCGGTTTCCTGGGTGCGCAGCAGGCCGCCGCGTCCGTCCGGGGTGAGCGTCCAGCACTGGGCATCTTTGCGCACCACTTCCGGGTAGACGGAGAACGTGTCCACGTCGATGTGGGTCATGACGGTGTCGAGGTGCATGCAGGAGCGGTGTTTCGGCAGTTCAACGGCGATCACCCGCTCGGCCTGGCGATGCTGGAATAAACTGTTCGCGAGGAACTCGACCCCCTGCGGCGTGGTGCGTTCAGACAATCCGATTAATACCGCCCCGCGGCCAATCACCAGCACATCACCGCCTTCTAAGGTGGCGTGGTCGTAATTAATATTTTCGTCGCCGAAGTATTTAATAAAATCGCCGTCGGCAAACGCCGGGTGCCAGCGATATATTGCCCGCAGGTTATTGGTTTCACGCTGACGTGCCGGTTTAGCCATTGGGTTAATTGACACGCCGTTATAAATCCAGCAGGAGGTGTCGCGGGTAAATAAATGGTTGGGCAGCGGCTTCATAATAAAATCATTTGCCGTATGGGTATCGACAACCATATTTTTAATCGCGGCAGGAATTTCGCCGTAGGTTAATCCGCCGCTTAAACGACGTGCCAGCTCGCGGTGCGGCATATCTGCCAGCCAGCCGCGCACGTCGGTGGCAAAGGTGGGCCCAAGGCGATAATCGGAGATTTGCGTCTCCAGCAGCCACGCTTTTGCTTCTGCAATATCAAGCGTTTGAGTAAGAAGGTCGGTCAACAGCAGGACTTCCACACCCTGCTCACGCAGCGTGTTTGCGAAGATGTCATGCTCCTCACCCGCCCGCTCGACCGACAGAACATCGTCGAATAACAGCTCCTGGCAGTTCGACGGCGTTAACCGTTTCAGGCTTAAATTTGGGCGGTGCAGCATAACGCTACGCAATTGACCAATTTCAGAACCGACGTAATGCTTTTCCATAATTATTCCTTAAACCGTTTTTTCAGAATAAAAAGGGCATGCGCCATGCGGTGTAATTAACTCCATGGCGGCTAAGCTCAATTGATTTCGAGATTCATACTAGGCGGTTGAATAATCGTTAATGTGATATTGCTCACGCGAAAAGCGATATTACGAGGTTTGTTTTCAATTGCATGATTCGAATCAGATAATGATTAATTGGCTATTATTTGCGGATGAATAGCTAAGCATGATCTATTGGCTTTATTCGAGGTTGTTATTAATTTGTAGATGGCAATCTTTTGAAATAATTAGATATCATGCTGATTTAAAAGGATTTTAATCAGGGGTGAGAATGGCTATGCATTATTCACAATTATCTATTTTTGACTTAAGGAAAATCCATAAATAATTATTGAATTTTTCAGCACATAACCAAAAGAGTAAAGTGTGAGGCGACACGGAGTTTTGTTATTAATCATTTAAATTCAGTTGGTTAAGTTTGCTGTGCGATCGCGCCGAGCAGGGGTTATGCATAACCTCTGCATAATTGCCTGTGGACGACATACAAATATTTAACACAATTCCCGATAAACATGCGTTCGCGCAAAATTCGTATAAAAAGGGGTGGTATGGCAGTCTGAATTCTCGTATAAAAGATTAAAATGAAACACTGTTTTATATTGAGGGTTTGAACATGATTATTGGCAACATCCACCATCTACAACCCTGGCTGGCCGAAGAGCTGCGTCAGGCTATCGAACACGTTAAGGCACACGTCACCGACGCAACCCCGACCGGCAAGCACGATATTGACGGCAACAGTCTGTTTTACCTTGTTTCAGAGGACATGACCCAGCCGTACGCCGAACGCCGCGCCGAGTATCACGCGCGCTATCTGGATATTCAGATCGTCCTCAAAGGCCAGGAGGGGATGACCTTTAGCACATTGCCGCACGGTACGCCGGACACCGACTGGCTGGCGGATAAAGACATCGCCTTCCTGCCCGAGGGTGAGCAGGAGAAAACCGTGGTGCTCAGCGAAGGGGATTTTGTGGTGTTCTGGCCCGGCGAAGTGCACAAGCCGCTGTGTGCGGTGGGTGCGCCTGCGCAGGTGCGTAAGGTTGTTGTGAAGATGCTGGTGGGGTAAGACCCCTCACCCACAGGGAGAGGGTGTAAAAGTACCCTCTCCCTGTGGGAGAGGGTAAGGGTGAGGGCACCAGGCCGCAGAGGACTAAACTACTCCCCAAGCGTCGCCACCATCACCGCCTTAATCGTATGCATCCGGTTTTCCGCCTGGTCAAACACGATGCTCGCCGGTGACTCAAACACCTCGTCCGTCACCTCCATCCCGCCGTGCAGATCGAACTCTTTCGCCATCTGCTTGCCGAGCGTGGTCTGGTCGTCATGGAACGCGGGCAGACAGTGCAGGAACTTCACGTCCGGGTTGCCGGTCAGTGCCATCATCTGCGCATTCACCTGATAGCCGCGCAGCAGCGCAATCCGCTCCGCCCACTTCTCTTTCGGCTCGCCCATCGACACCCACACGTCGGTATAGATAAAGTCCGCGCCCTTTACGCCTGCCGCCACATCTTCCGTCAGGGTGATCTTCCCGCCGTGCTTCTCTGCCAGCGCGCTGCACTCCGCCACCAGGCTCGCTTCCGGCCAGCAGGCTTTAGGGGCCACCAGACGCAGATCCAGCCCGGTCAACGCTGCCGCTTCCAGCATCGAGTTGCCCATGTTGTTGCGCGCATCGCCCGCATAGACCAGCGTCATCTCGTTAAATGCCTTGCCCGGCAGGTGCTCCTGCATGGTGAGCAGGTCAGCCAGCAGCTGCGTTGGGTGGAACTCGTTGGTCAGCCCGTTCCACACCGGCACGCCTGCATATTGCGCCAGCGTTTCGACCACATCCTGGCCGTGACCGCGGTACTGAATGCCGTCGTACATCCGCCCAAGCACGCGCGCGGTATCCTTAATTGACTCTTTATGCCCAATCTGGCTACCGCTCGGCCCTAAATACGTAACGCGCGCGCCCTGGTCAAATGCGGCAACTTCGAAAGAGCAACGTGTACGGGTCGAGTCTTTTTCGAAGATGAGCGCGATGTTTTTACCGGTAAGTTTTTGTACTTCCTTGCCCTTTTTTTTATCGGCTTTGAGCTGTGCGGCAAGGGTCAGCAGAGAAGTGAACTGTGCAGGGGTAAAATCGAGCAATTTCAGAAAGTGTTTTTTGTACAAATCGGACATTTTATCCTCGCATGGCAAACGCCACTTATTGAATTAAAATTCACTTTATATGTGTAATTATTCATTTGCAACCCTGTTTCACAAATCTTTCTTACAAAGGTGGAGGCAAACACGTCCGTGTGTGAAAATAGAAGTATCTGCCGCACTTTAAAGAGGATTGAGCCATGGCAAACCCGGAACACCTGGAAGAGCAACGCGAAGAGACGCGCCTGATTATTGAAGAACTGCTGGAAGACGGTAGCGATCCGGACGCGCTGTACACCATTGAGCACCATTTCTCTGCTGACGATTTCGACGCGCTGGAAAAAATGGCGGTAGAAGCCTTCAAACTTGGTTACGAAGTGACCGAGCCGGAAGAGCTGGAAGTGGAAGAGGGCGACACCGTCATCTGCTGCGATATCCTGAGCGAAGGCGCGCTGAAGGCAGAGCTGATCGACGCCCAGGTTGAACAGCTGATGAACCTGGCCGAGAAGTTTGAGGTGGAGTACGACGGCTGGGGAACCTACTTCGAAGATCCGAACGGTGAAGAGGGCGAAGAAGGCGACGACGAAGATTACATCGACGAAGACGACGACGGCGTACGTCACTAAGCGTTTCAGGCGGTGGCGCGTGCCACCGCTTTTTTCAAGGCAGAACCATGGATTACCCGCAGATACTCGCCCCCGTACTCAACTTCCTCCAGTGCCCGACCCCGCAAGCATGGATTGATAAAGCCCGCGACCCGGCAAACCTGCCGCTGCTCCTCACCGATCACATGGTGTGCGAGCTGAAGGCCGCCCAGACCGCGCTGTTGCTGGTGCGCAAATACGTCGCCGACGAAAGCGGGGCCGACGCGCTGCTCGACTGGCTCAAACCCTACGAACTGTTCACCTTCCGCGACGGCCCGGAACCCGATTTCATCGCCCTGCACAAGCAGATTGGCAAAAGCGTAATGCCCAAAACCGACGACCCGTGGGGACAGGCGCTCATCGACAGCATGGTGCTGCTGATCAAAGAGGAGCTGCACCATTTCTGGCAGGTGCGCGAGGCGATGCTGGCCCGCAACATTCCGTACGTCAAAATCACCGCCAGCCGCTACGCCAAAGGGATGCTGAAAGAAGTACGCACCCACGAACCGCTGACGCTGATCGACAAGCTTATCTGCGGGGCCTACATTGAAGCCCGCTCCTGCGAACGCTTTGCCGCGCTGGCCCCGTTCCTCGACGACGATCTGCAGAAGTTCTATCTCTCGCTGCTGCGCTCCGAAGCGCGGCATTATCAGGACTATCTGGCACTTGCCCAACAGGTGAGTGATAACGATATCTCACCGCGCATACAGCATTTTGGTGAAATTGAAGCCACACTTATCACGACACCGGATAACGAGTTTCGCTTCCACAGCGGCGTGCCGGTGTAAACCGGCTGAGCTAAAGGATAAGGATGCGAGATGAAAAAAACGTGGATCGGTACCGTCGTTGTTGTTGTCGTGGCTGCCGCTGTGGCGTTCTGGGTGTTCTTCGACAAGCAGCAGCAGAGCGCTGAACAGCAGTTAAACGCCACCCTGAACGAGATGCCCGCCTGGCAGGTGATCAAGGAGCAGGAACCCGTGCTGCATCAGCGCATTCTTGATCAGATTGCCGCCCTGCAAAAAGCCGGTGAACCGGAGCAGCAGATTATCGACACCATCCAGCCGCAGATCCTGCATCTGCAGATGAGGCGTCTGCAAAACGCGCCGGATGCCAGCGTGGTGAACTATATGACCATCAATATGGAGCAGACCGCCGCTATCCAGAAGGTGAGCGACGACGCCTGTTTCCGCTTCCTCTATCCGGCGGTGAAGGGCGGCATCAACCCGATGCGCATGCTTGATAAAGAGATGATGTCCCGACGCATGCAGGCCGACGCCGACATGATGCGCGCCGCCTACGGCAAAAATCACCACACCGTGACCCAGGCAGAACGTGAAACGGCTGTCGCTGACGTGCGGCCGATTATGAAAGATCTTGCCGATAAGTACGGTGAGGACATCCAGCTGCTGCAGATGCCGGAGAAGGCGGTGGGCAAAGAGAAGCTCTCCTGTGACATGGTGCAGGAGATGTGGGCGAAGGTGCTGAAGCTGCCGGAGCAGAAGGCTGCAGGGGTGATTCGCCTCGCGGTGTCTGAGCTGGAGTAACAAAGGGCGCTGGTTTTTTGGGCACTTAGCGTGGGTTTAGCGCGACGTCGCTTGCATGGCGGCGCGCGACAGGTATAATCCACAACGTTTCCGCATCCCCTTCAGTGCCGAAGTGGCGAAATCGGTAGACGCAGTTGATTCAAAATCAACCGTAGAAATACGTGCCGGTTCGAGTCCGGCCTTCGGCACCATCGGAACATCGATAGACGTCAACGGACGTCTTTTTTTGTGCCTGAAATCCAGTATTTAGCCATCATTCCCGCTATATTAACTCTCTCAAGGTCAACCGACATCAATGTACATCTACCAACAGATGTTGGTACAGATGATGGTATTTCCGGTTCGATAATGCTTGTACCAACAGGGAGGGGATAAGCATGGCGTTAACAGATATCAAGGTCAGAACAGCCAAGCCAACGGATAAGCAATATAAGCTGACCGATGGCAGTGGTATGCACCTTCTTGTCCATCCAAATGGTTCAAGATACTGGCGTCTGCAGTATCGCTTTGGTGGAAAGCAAAAGATGCTGGCTTTGGGTGTATATCCTGAAGTGTCTCTTGCAGATGCTAGAGCTCGTCGTGATGAGGCTCGTAAGTTGTTGGCAAACGGCATCGATCCGGGAGACAAAAAGAAAAATGATAAGGTTGAGCAGGAAGACGCTCGTACTTTCGAACAACTTGCTATTGAGTGGCACGCCACGAATAAAAAGTGGTCGGAAGAACATAGCCGACGAGTGCTGAAAAGCCTGGAGGACAATCTCTTTCCAGCCATTGGCAAACGTAATATTGCCGAACTTAAAACACGGGATTTGTTAGCCCCGATAAAAGCCGTAGAGTTGTCTGGACGTCTTGAGGTCGCGTCACGGCTGCAACAGAGAACTACCGCAATAATGCGTTATGCCGTACAGAGCGGTTTGCTTGACTACAATCCTGCGCAGGAGATGGTAGGTGCCGTTGCTTCAAGTAACCGGCAGCATCGACCGGCGTTAGAGTTGAAGCGTACCCCTGAACTGCTTCAGCGCATTGGCAGCTATACCGGTAGGCCTCTGACTCGCCTTGCCGTTGAGCTAACCCTCCTTGTATTTATTCGTTCAAGTGAACTGCGTTTTGCTCGTTGGTCTGAGATCGATTTTGAAACCTCGATGTGGACGATCCCAGCAGAGCGAGAAGCTATTGAAGGGGTGAAACACTCCCATCGAGGCTCAAAAATGCGTACACCTCATTTGGTGCCGTTATCTCGTCAGGCGTTAACAATCCTTAAACAGGTGCACAAACTTAGTGGCGATCGCGATTTTGTTTTCATTGGCGATCACGACCATCGTAAACCGATGAGTGAAAATACGGTAAACAAGGCTCTGCGCGTTATGGGTTATGACACTAAGATAGAGGTTTGTGGGCATGGTTTCAGGACGATGGCATGTAGCTCGTTGATAGAATCGGGATTGTGGTCGAGGGATGCGGTTGAACGGCAGATGAGCCATATGGAGCGTAACTCTGTGCGTGCGGCTTATATTCATAAGGCCGAGCATCTGGATGAGCGCAGATTGATGCTGCAGTGGTGGGCTGATTTTCTTGATGCGAATCGTGAGAAGGCGGTGAGTCCGTTTGATTATGCCAAATTAAGCATGGAATGATTAGATGTATTTAAGGTATGTGTCTGACATACCTTATTTTTTTCTTTAACATGGCTTCTGATGCGGTGTTCGTTTTTGTAATGAAATCTGTTGTTCAATGCCAAAAACTCATATTGTAAGCTTGGTTCAAGTGATAGGTAGTTTTACACTGTTTCATCAGAAAAGCAGCATCTGAGATTTAGCCATTAATTCAGATAGAAGCGTTCTTACTGTTACATTAAAGGCAGGAGCCATGACTAGTCGCCCACAGATGATTATTAATGTTCTTCAGGCTAATCCTGATGAGCAATTTACAGCCCGTCAGCTTGCCCAAAAAATCATTGATCACTATAGCGCAGAGCTTGCTGTAAAGCGTCAAAATCCTCGATTCGCCAGTGATGAAGATTTCTTGAGTCAAATAGCTGCTGAAGTCGGTGGGAGCAGAACCGTTCAGGCAAAAGCGATGTGTCCTCAGGTTATGACGCGTGACAAACCTCGGCCCAGACTTTATTACTGGGGTAAGGAAATCGATAATGGCATGCAACAAGAGTCATCTTTTGATATTGCTCCGACTCCGTCTGCTGAGACGGTAGCTTTTTCTGAGCATGCTCTTTACCCGCTTTTGATTGAGTACCTTTCTGAAGAAGAAGAATTGCTTTGCCGGCGTATCGATGAAAAGCGTTCAAGCAACAACAAAGGTCTTGGGGCAAACCATTGGCTTTATCCGGATATTGTTGCTTTGCAGCCTCTTGATAAAGGTTGGGATAGCGTTGTGCAAAACTGCGTACGGTATAGCGAAGGGCGTTTAATCCGTCTGTGGTCTTTTGAGGTAAAACGTCAGCTTAACCGTAGCAATGTTCGAGAATGTTTCTTCCAGGCAGTGAGCAATTCAAGCTGGGCCCATTTTGGTTATCTTGTCGCGACCGAAATAAATGAAGATAAGCAGCGTGGTGTAGAAAGAGAACTGCAGATGTTGTGTGCATTGCATGGTATTGGTGTGATCCTTCTTAATCCGCAAGATCCCGGTAATAGTCAAACGCTGATTCCTGCACGAGAGCGAACAAGTATTGATTGGCAATCCGTCAACCGCTTGGTGGTTGAGAACAAGGATTTTAAAGAGTTTATCGATCTGGTTTCAGATTATCACCAGACAGGAAAAATACACAAAGCGCTCTGGAATAGATAATTTGCTCTAATGTTTCAATAAGAAATATGATTGCGAAATAGACGTAATGTGAATGGATGAACAGCGAGGTATTTAGAATTAGTAAGATTTAAAAGTTCTTTCTGCGAATTGATGGGGTAGTAAATATGATAAAGGTGAGCGTGTGCGTGCTCACCAAATGCAATAGAATAAATTTATACAAATGGGGGTAGTTTACCAAAACTGTTCTTTTAAAAAACATCGCTTATTTTTGAGATTAGTAGCTAATAAACTACAATCTACAATGTGGCAAAAAAAATATTACTAACTGAGATTTATATTGGGTAGTGGGGTGTTCAGAACAACCAGAGGCAAACACCCGTGCAGTGAAAGGTAACGATGGTGATGTAAAGCTCAATTGCGCTCTGTGGGCTATGGCTAAGAATATGCTTTATCTACTCCGATATAACGAAAATTAGGCCTTACCAAAAAGATAAGACCTAACTTAAGAATTATATTGGGCCATACAAAGCGTCAATAAAGGGGTTAGAAGGTAATCCAATCACCAATGGTGTAATGCTGATACGAGACTGATCAATATGATTAACAATACCTAATCCAGCAAAATTCCCACGCCCACCTGAAGGTCGGAATTGGACAAAAGCAGTTGTAGTAGTAACCCAGCGAGGATCAATAATAAGCGTTGCCTTTATCCCTGAAAAAGAGGTGTAGATTTGCGGATCTTTCGAAGCATCCCCACGAATAGCCTGTGCATATGCGCCTAAAGAACTTGGCATTTCTATATTCTTTGTGCGGAATTGCTGATCGAAGGCAACAATTGCCCCCCTGGCCTGATTTCCAAGCTTTACTAGTTTTTCAGCAGTAATGGCTTTTACCTCTATCTTTTTAAAGAGATTTTCAAATGCCATCATCAGGTAATTTAAATTCCATCCTAACTCGTGTAATGCAATAATTTTATTGTATTCAGATAGATCAACTTTAATGCCTGCGTGGGCGGCTAGGGTTAACAGCCTTGGAATATTTAGATAGTAAAAATTATGTAATTTGGTCTTCCAGGGATTTTCAACTTTAAATTTTTCTTCTAACCAAAGGGAATGCTCTCGTTGGATTTTATGAAGACGCTCTATAGGGAAATTGTCTACCCCAGAGTCAATTTCTGTGTGATGATTACAACAAAGAAGTAACAAGTTTGATTCATGATTCCTTTGCTTAAGATTCAGTGGTGAATCTCCTCTTGGGCCTTCTGGCTGCTCTGCAACAATATGAGCCACCTCTCCAATAAACTGAGATGATAGTCCATTTTCGTCTTCTACTAGGAGCCTTTCCCTGCAAATTGCGCAGCAGCCACCATCTCTGACCCAAACAATCCGTTTTACTCTTTGGCTAATGGGCATAGCACGTTTACCTAACTAATCGAATGGATTACCTTCCATTTTAACCTTGCTAATCAGTTTAGGTCCACTGTAAGTACACCCAATTTAGTTCCACGCACTTGTGTTCAAGAATCTTGGTATTTAGGTGAGTTAGATGAAATAACTCCGTAAGGGGGGCCTCATGGTCCCCCTTGCGGCTAAATCTAAAGCTGTCCGCCTACACCTTTAAACTTCTCAATAAAGGCACTTATCTTTTGAAAGACCGTTTGTTTTTTTGTTTTGTACTGAGGGTTTAATGGACTGAGTTTAGGCAGTGTATCATTCAGTGCCGTACCGTTTTCCGTTGCATACTCTCGCTTCAGCGAGTTTCTGATATAACGTCTGGCAGCCTCATCATTCAAGTTTTCCTCCTTGATCAAGGCTTCAGCTTCAAGCTGTTGAGCCTGCTGGGCAAAGGTATAGAAAGCTTCAATAATGCTCTCTTTGCTCGGCATATCATTGAGATTCGTCTGTTCGATAAAATTAACTATCAATCCTTCTTTTGCCCGGTTGCCTACACTTGCGCGGATTAACCGTTTCACTTCATCTTTCATTGTTGCTTTATCGGTATTCTTTTGGTGGTAGTCGTAAATTAGTCCAATAATATAATCGAGGTTAATTTCCTGCGATTTTAGCAAATCTACCTCAAAGACCACATCATCCCAGTCAACCGTGCTGTTGTCTTTTTCATTAGCCTCACGTTCACGGCGCTGCCACTCGCGGATATCGTTGTAACTTGAACGATAGTCCTGAATTTTACGCTCAGTTGGTAAGCGAATTATCTGTAGCTCAGCGAATTGCTCATCGTCCAGATAATGTTCCGCTTTAAACGCTTCTGTAGCGACTGGATCGCTGAGGTCAACGGTTTGCAAGGCTTTCAGCGTGGTAAATTCATCATAGTTTTGCAGTACGTTCTCTGCTCGCAGGTATTCTCCGAACAATTTAACGAAAGCCTTTTTCTCTTTTTCGGATTCGATACCTGCAGGGTTTGGAAAGCGAGTCTCCAGTTCGGTTACGATATCCATAAAACCGCGTCTCGCCTCGCCGGTTAAACTGTCCGTAAAGCCGTCCATGTATTCGGCATAACTTTTTTCCATCACCATGCTTCGGGTATTGCTTTTTCCGAACAGAGTGATGGCATCGATGGTCGCCTGTTCTAAGTCACGGAAGGTGACAATGTTCCCAAAGGTCTTTGTTGCATTGTAAATCCGGTTAGTGCGGGAAAATGCCTGCATCAGCCCGTGGTAGCGCAGGTTCTTGTCCACAAATAATGTATTGAGCGCTGGGGCATCAAAGCCAGTCAAGAACATGCCGACTACTATCAGCAGATCAACTTCTTGCCCCTTAACCCGTTTCGCAAGGTCACGGTAGTAGTTTTGAAAACTGTTTCCATCGGTACTGAAGTTGGTTTTAAAAGTGGAGTTATAATCTCTAATAGCCGATTCCAGAAACTCCCGAGCACTGCTGTTCATGGCAGTAACATCAAAGCTTTCATCGCTAATATCCCCGACTGCATCCTGCTCTTCATTGGCGGCATAAGAAAAGATAGTGGCAACCGTCAATGGTTTGTAGTGGTTATCCTGCTTGAGGGCTGCCTGCTGGATGTTTTTGAAGGCTTCGTAGTAAGCTTTTGCTGCATCTACACTGCTGACGGCAAACATAGCATTAAAACCTGTTGCACCGGAAAACGCTCGGTGCGTTTTTTGGCGGAAGTTTTTCAGGATATAGTGCGTAACTTCGCGAATTCGCATTGGATGAAGCAGGGCCTGTCTATTTTCAGCTGCATTGAGTTTTCTTTCATCAGTTTCGGTTTCTAATGCTTTAAACTGCGGTCGGACATCATTGTAATCGACTTTAAATTTCAGTACTTTTTCATCCCGAATGGCATCGGTGATGATGTAAGAATGTAGCTCCACGCCGAAGACACTTTTTGTATCTTCTGCGCCCAAAGCATTTTTACCGGCAAAAATCGGGGTACCGGTAAAACCGAACTGGTAAAAACGTTTGAATTTCTTTTTTAGGTTCTTCTGTGCTTCACCGAACTGGCTGCGGTGGCACTCATCGAAGATGAAGACGACCTGTTGTTGATAGACGGGTAAGTCGGCTTCCGCTTTCATCAGGTTATTCAGCTTCTGAATCGTTGTGACGATTATTTTATTATCATTTTTATCCAGATTTCGTTTAAGGCCTGCAGTATTGTCAGAACCATTAACGCTGTCCGGCGAGAAGC
Source organism: Enterobacter sp. V87_3 (assembly GCF_029967835.1). Lineage (NCBI taxonomy): Bacteria > Pseudomonadati > Pseudomonadota > Gammaproteobacteria > Enterobacterales > Enterobacteriaceae > Enterobacter > Enterobacter sp. V87_3. The sequence goes on from NZ_JASCAM010000014.1 coordinate 131,909, forward strand.
GTTGATACTCTTTCATTGTCTGGTAATCGAGGTCTTTTCTGTCCACGACAAAGAAGACTTTATCAATAAAGTCCAGTTCGGTTGCCAGACGAGCGGCCTTAAAGCTGGTTAGGGTTTTACCTGACCCGGTGGTGTGCCAGATAAACCCCCCGCTTTCCGGTTTTGACCAGTTCTTTGCTTTAAAGGAACTGTTAATTTTCCATATAATTCGCTCGGTGGCAGCAATCTGATAGGGGCGCATCACTAGCAGCGTCTGGCTACTGTCAAACACGCTGTAGTTAAACAGCACCTTAAGCAGGGTATGCTTCTGGAAAAAAGTGGCAGTAAAGTCCTTCAGGTCTTTAATCAGCGTGTTATCAGACTTCGCCCAGTTCATGGTGAAATCGAAACTGTTCTTATCTCGTTTAGTGGTATTGGCAAAATAACGGGTATCGGTACCGTTGGAAATGACAAACAGCTGCAGGTATTTAAACAGAGAATTGTCACTGTTAAAGCTTTCCTTGCTGTAACGGTGTATCTGGTTAAAAGCTTCACGAATCGCTACACCGCGTTTTTTTAACTCGATTTGAACCAGCGGCAGACCGTTGACCAGGATGGTGACATCGTAGCGATTGGCGTGAGTGCCGGTTTGCTCGAACTGCTTGATCACCTGCACTTTATTACGAAGGATGTTTTTTCTATCCAGCAGATAGATATTCTGAATACGGCCATCGTCGAAGACGAAATCATGAACATAATCATCATGGATCTTGCGGGACTTTTCGACAACGCCATCGCTGGGCTTGTCCATCCAGGTTTCCACAAAGCGACGCCATTCAGCCTCCAGGAACTCCACATTGTTAAGGCTTTGCAACTGTTCCCTGACATTGGCGAGCATAGCCTTGGTGTTGTTCAGGGTTGGCAGGTATTCATAGCCCTGGTTAACTAAATCCTGAATCAGCTCACGTTCCAGATCACCTTCGCTCTGGTAGCTCTCGGTAATCTTCCAGTCCGGGTTGTATTTGTCCAAAATGATAAAATTATTGGACTCAGCAATTGGCTTGGTGCAATCAACCATTTTTTTGTTCCTGCTGCCAGAAGCCACAGTTGTTCTTCAAGTGATCGAGCAACAGTTTGACAGTCGCTTTCTCCGCTGGCGTTGGCTCCGCAACGGCTTCATTCGATAGCGTGCTGTGGCTGGTGAAATTGATGATTCTGCTCAGATAAAGCTGCTTGTCGTCAGGCAAGAGTTCAGACCATTTAGGGTAGCCCAGAAAGCTGGCCGTTTTCTCATAAAGATTGCGCAGTAACGTGAAGTGATATCTTTCCACGTTGTTGTCAGCAATTGCCTGTTCGATTGTTTGCTTTAGGTGGAGATGGTAGGAAAAACTCTTGTTAGAGTCGCCATGTTTTTCTTTGAGGGCAAATGTGCCATCCTCAAAACTTTCCAACATGTAGCAAGTCTTACCGTTCAACTCATTGAAAAGTATATTATAAAATATTGGGCTATGTGTCGTGATAATGAACTTCAAATCGGATTCACTGAATTTGATCAGCCCTGCAAGATTAACTGCCAGTTCAATCAAATGGTTATCATCAAGAGAGCTGACGGGGTCATCAATGAATACATATTCAAGTTGATCAAATTCGTGGGTCTCGCGCGCATCCGAATCGGCGACATTGAGAATTGTGACGACTTGATCCAGTAGGGTGTAAAACACACTCCAGATGAAGTTGCTCTCTTCACCTTTGGATAACTTGATATGGGCGGAACGCTCATCATTGCCGCGTTCCATAGAAAATGTGACCTCGGTAAAATCTGGATTGAAGTGTGGCGTTAGCTTATCGTTTGCATAGCGCTGGAAATATCGGATGATATTGCCATCCTGTCCTAAATCTTTGAGCAATGTCAGCAACCAGTTTGTATAGGAATTAGGCTGCACCTTCAGCTTCGGCTCGGCGTCTTCTTGCAGATCGTTATCCCAATAAAACAAGTCCTCAGTGAAGGCATTGTAATAAAGGATTTTTTTGCGTGACAACTCGGACTGTTCAGCTTCGTCATCACCTTCTCCGTTATTAACTTTAGGTGCAAGCAGTTGCTTGAAATCACGGGAAAGACGTGTCTTCCCCGTGCCATTAAAAGCATAGATTAACTGCACCTTTGGCACGGCCCTGGTCGCTTCAACTTCCGTACGGACAGTTTTCTTGGCTTTCCGGAGCGTACTGAGCTGTTGGGCTATTTCCAGGAGTGTCTTGCTCATGTCACGCCTCTGCCACTTCCGGCTTCGGGAAACTAAATAGCATGTCCCGATAATATTCGTACTGCTTCTGGCGCAACTCGATTTCGCGGGGAAGGCCTTCAGTGATGGAGTTGGTTAGAATATAAAATTTATCTAGTATTGCGACGATCCGATTTTGCTCGTCAAGAGGAGGGAGTGGAATTGCTAACGTAGCCAAGTCAGACTTATTTACAGCAGGTACTCCGCCTTCTTTTTTTAAGTTCAATAAAAGCTCGCTTCTAGATTGAAGGAAATAGAAAAGGAACTTATTAATTAAAATTCTCTTATCTATAGCTCTCATTTTGTAGCACAACGGACCTAACCAAAATGGCCCCTGTTGATATCCTACAAAACCAATTCCACCTTGACCTCGCGAAGGGGTAGTTACAGTATCACCATCACAATTACTAACAGTTGTATATCCAGACCTTGTTGTCCCTGCGTTGATATAATCGAACGTTGTTGGGTTATCAAGTATTTCAGATGGTTTTTGCCCTGTATTGATCGCTACTACCGCTCCCAAATTCTTCCACTCAATCTCGCGATCGTCAAAACTCAGAAACTGGTCGCGATAGTAGTTGTACTGCTTTTTACGCATGGTAAGCTCAGCGGTAAGCTCAGCGGTAAGAGCGGTAAAGGTATCCAGAATCCGGACGATTTCCGACTGGATAGAGAGGGACTTTTCCTGATCGTCCGGGCAGGGGACGGGAATTAAAACTTTTTTGAATCGAGCTTTTGAAATGTTAAAGCGTGTTACACCACTCGCAGTTTTTGCAATTTCTGTACGCATCATGCTTGTTCTGAAAAGGTATTTTGAGAATTCAGGCTTTATTTTAATATCATCGTTAAACCTAACACCAAAAGAGAAGCTGTTTAGGTACACAGGCTCATCAAACTGTGATGTGACTGCGGATGACATGCCTGCCTCTTCAGCTATCTCCGATGAGCCGGTAAATAAAACATCACCATATCTGACATTATTCTGTCGTTCACCTTCACGAACGTCGACATAATCAGTTGGTATATTGTTTATATTTAAGCTGCCAAAAATTGTTTTGTATGAAATATACTTGGCATTACCTCTTTCAAAATCAGTCTTGGTTTTTCCAGTTAATCCACCATAAATTTCAGCAATATCGCCAATCGGCAACCACTTAATTTCAATCCCATCCAGAAGCTTTCCTAAAAAATTCAGCTCACTCATTCCTGCACCTCACAACCTTCAATCTCTGCCACAATCGCATCAATATCTTTACGTAACTGATCGATTTTGCTGACGGTAGTTTTCAACTCAGCATTCAGTTCCGCAATATCGACGATTTCACGGGTGTCTTTCGCTTCCACGTAGCTGCTGACAGACAGGTTGTAATCATTCCCGGCCACTTTTTCGAAGGGCACTGATTTCGCCAGATGCTCAACATCTGATTTGCTGCTGAATACCTCCATAATCTGAGCGATATGGGCATCGGTAAGAATATTGTTATTGGTTTCTTTCTTAAACAGCCCGCTGGCATCAATAAACTGTACGCTGGTATCGGTTTTGTGCTTTGACAGCACCAGAATATTAACGGCAATGGTGGTGCCGAAGAACAGATTTGGTGCGAGTGAAATCACCGTCTCAACATAGTTGTTATCAACCAGATACTGACGGATTTTTTGCTCTGCGCCGCCACGATAGAATATACCCGGGAAGCAGACAATCGCCGCCCGGCCTTTGGCGGACAGATAGTTCAGCGCATGAAGCACAAACGCAAAGTCAGCTTTTGATTTTGGAGCCAGCACACCTGCCGGTGCAAAACGCTCATCGTTAATCAGCGTCGGGTCGTCACTGCCAATCCATTTCACTGAATACGGCGGGTTCGAAACAATCGCATCAAACGGCTTTTCGTCGCCAAAGTGTGGTTCAGTCAGGGTATTGCCTAACCTGATATCAAACTTGTCGTAGTTGATGTTGTGCAGAAACATGTTCATACGCGCCAGGTTGAACGTCGTATGGTTAATCTCCTGACCGAAAAAACCTTCCTCAATTATGTGGTTATCAAAATGTTTCTTAGCCTGCAGCAGCAGAGAGCCCGAGCCTGCTGCCGGGTCGTAGATTTTATTGACGTGCGTCTGACCGTGCATTGCCAGTTGAGCAATCAACTTAGAAACATGCTGTGGTGTGAAGAACTCCCCGCCTGACTTACCGGCATTTGCCGCATAGTTAGAAATCAGAAACTCGTATGCATCACCGAACAAGTCAATCTGGTGGTCATTAAAGTTACCCAGTTTTAAACCTTCAACACCTTTCAGAACGGCAGCCAGACGGCTATTTTTGTCTTTTACAGTGTTACCTAGACGGTTACTGGTGGTGTCAAAATCAGCAAACAGGCCTTTGATATCGGCTTCAGATGGATAGCCATAAGCTGAACTTTCAATGGCGACAAAAATGCTGTTTAAATCAGCATTCAGCCTGTCGTTGGTATTCGCTTGAGCTGCAACGTTGCAGAATAGCTGGCTCGGGTAAATGAAATAGCCTTTGGTTTTGATGGCATCATCTTTGATGTCATCGGTAATGATACTGTCATCCAGCGCAGCATAGTGGATGCTTTCATCACCGGCTTCGATGTAACTGGAGAAGTTTTCACTGATAAAGCGGTAGAAAAGTGCACCAAGGACATACTGCTTAAAGTCCCATCCATCTACCGAGCCTCTGACATCGTTGGCGATAGCCCAGATTTGGCGATGTAGTTCTGCACGCTGTTGAAAGCTTGTCATTTTTTTATCCTGAGTTCGATTCTTAGCAACTGCTGTTTACGAGATTTTACCGCAATTTGTTCACAACGACTGCATCTATATCAGATCCAGTTATGACTTTTCCGATAAGTGGTTTCACGATGGCAGAAAGGCTATGCCAGTTACCTCTATCTGTGTGCATTAGTAAAATTTGATTATTTGCTGTGCTGCAGCAATCGTTTTCTGGTCTGCCTCATTGGGCATTAGAGCGTATCCTGCAGCAGATAAACCTACATACCTGTTCAGTTGAGTTGCAGGGGAAGTCGTGGACGACCTGTCAGTGGACGCTCAGGTACTTCATTACAGCCGTGGAGTAGCAACCCCTCCTTCTGCTGGATTTTTGTCATATAGGCGAGTACCTGCCGTATGTTGGTAATACTTCCAGGATCGTTGTAGTGAACAGGGACATTGATATTTGCTCGATAGTGTTCCTTGTACTCGCAACGGTGATGCCAGCCTTCCCTGTCTGTAATGTTGCTCCATAGCTCGCCCGCTTTCGCAGCCCATGGATAGGTTATCTGGGTCCGATTACCATCTAACCAGAAGACTGCATGGGCGTGGTAGCGGTGATCCTCAGTCCACTCTATGACCCAGAAATAACCCACTACGGCCCGCAGACTCATCATGTTTTGCATTAATAATTGGATATCCAGTTCCAGTTGGTGGTGTCCAGGTTGTGCATATCTAGGCGTTCCATTTTTGTAGAACAGGTCTATTCGAATAGCCCGCAGGCAAGCATACCGGTTGATCATATTATCCGTATGCCAGTTCAAGACAGACTCCAGAAACCAGTCTGGTGTCCAGGATCGTTCAATATTCATGTGGTTATTTCCTGACTGCTGCTTGGAACAGCCATGTAGAGGAGGATACTCCCCCGGCAATGAGCTGAGGGATGGATTATTAATGGGCAGATCTGTAGACAGGGTTAAGAGGAATATAAAAAGGGAGTGCCTATTAATTATATTAATTAACCGATATTAATTTTAACTCCCTGAACATTTCTTAGCCCTTACAGAACAAGGCTTGAGGCTCAAATCAGCGGATCGAGTACAGTGCGGTATGCAAAGCAGACGTACTCATCCATCTTGCTGGTAAGCATGTGGTTCTCAGCCTGACGGTCGTTGACCCAGCTATTTACCTCCTCGCTTGTTTTGAATTTTAAACTTTCAACCCAATCAGCAAGACAGTTGCCCAACATCAAATCGTACCAGCATAGCCATACAAGCTTTAGACGGAGCTCAGTCCCTCTAAACTGCTGAAACAGACTGGTGAGCTTATTTGCCAATGAACGCTGTTTTAAACGGACACATTCGGAGAGCAGAACGCCTTCAAGCATGGGATGGTGGGCCAACAGGTGTTCCTGCGTTAGTAAGCTTACGTTCAGGTCATCATCTATCGATAATGATGCTGCCGCTGCCTTTCCGTAAATGACTCGGTGTAGCCAGTGAGGTACAATAGCAATAACAGCTTCTTTTCCAGAAAATTTAAGACAACCAACCGTCAGGCTATGATAGTGATATATATTTTGATGACACATACCTTGGCGAACGGTCAGCTTTGTAAAATCCAGTAGCCAGGTCTGATAATATCTGTGGAGCTCTTCGTAACGCGCCTTATAGTCTTTCATAGTTCTTGTTCCTTCTTGCTTAAATTACAGGCAGCAGAAAGCCTCCGGGTAGCTGGATAATTATTTTCATGCTGCGGGTTTAGTTAGGGGAGAGGCCTATTTGCGGGACTGGTTAATACGTTCCTGAAGCCAGGCTTCAACTTCGCTTTTTAACCAGCGAGAGCTACGACCCATTTTTATTGGTTTTGGGAAAACTTCATCTTTAATTAGCTTATAGAACCACTTATCTGTTAACCCAGTCAGACTGGTGATAAATGCCATATTGACAAACTGGTCTTCTAAAAGAGAAGTATGGGTGTGCATTATTCGATTCTCCGGTTAAGAAAGTTAAGCCGGACTCGTGATGTTTGATAACGACCACGTGCTTCGGCATACCAACCCGGTAATCTGTAAAAAAAGTTGAAGGTCATTGACCTCTATGCCACTACGGGCCTAAAAGCAAATTGAATTGCTAAGTGCTACCTCATAACGATCCGCTTTCTATCAGCTATCGAGTTCCCTGAACGCTACTACATACCAATCTATAAGCTGCCATTGAGCACTGCATTACGCGAGGTTTTTGACATTTAATCTCAAGGGACCGCTATGTGTAGGAGTGAAAAAAACTGCTTTTGTACTTGATGGTTTTTTGGCGGGTCGAAGCGATTTGATAGTTGAGGGGACGACAGCAACATCTGACGAAGAGTTTATGTAGAGCATCATCGGTGGTGGTTTCATAGATTCTATAAGTAATCATATGCATTTTCGGTATGATTGATTGAGTCTGTATGATATAACTTATTGATATAATTGCCTTGAAATCAAAATAATCACTACACTTTTACTACGAATTTACAGTGTTTTTATTGTTATTTTCCCTTCAAAAAAAGTAAGATTTACATCTTAAATTGCTTCATTTAATCTTGAATGAAAATGATGGAAAACAAGCGTTTTGGATGAGGGGAGGAGGTCATGAGAGCGGGGGGGGCCGATGAGCGAGATATGCGGGAAAGACGTCAGAGTCAGGCAAGGCGTCTGAAGTGGCTAAAGAAAAATCCGAGGGCGATGCATTTCTTTCTCTTTCATTTGCTGACGAAGACAGCTTCTTTAGCTAATGGGAACATTCGAAACACAAAGTCTGAGTTAGTGCCACTGTCTCCTGGATATGATCCCGGCGTAACATTATCTGCCGAAAATATGGGGGGAGAAAAATCGTTTGAAACAAAGTTTCTTATGTCACAGTACGATCCTGATACGCAAGGCGGGGTGGAGAATGAAAAAGAAAGAAATACGCAGCGTCAAGAACGATTAAAATGCTATCAGGCTAATGGGTTGGATTTTTCAAGAATAAAAAATACTGATGTCATCCCTGATGTACTAAAGGAAATCATTGAGATTCTCATAGTGTTTTATTCATCTATGAATTCACGCGACAAGATTATAAAAGAAATCGAGTATGAATGGGCTAATGTCAGTAACCAATTTCTCAATCCGTTTTCATGGTTGGACAAGAATAATGAAGGGCAATGCCAGTGGGTTTGGGAACAAATGAATAAAAAATATCTTGCTATTAATACCAAACCTATTTCCTGTGAGCAACGCTACCATTTTATTATCGCCATCTTTGATAACTGGACAGGTTGGAGTAACGAGCAACTAGGATATCTGAAAGAAAATAAAAGAAGAAGTATTGCAAAATTGAATTATCAAGGATTAGGAAGTGCTTTAGAGCATAAAAAGATATTGCTCGAAGAACTGGGCAAAGCTTGGGAACAAAAATCCCGTAGGAAAAAGATAAAAGATACAGCAACACCTTTGAAATTGAATAAATTATACCAAAAAAAGTTGAGCCAGATTGCTGAAAGTAAAAGCATGACGCTGGATGAGGCGCTCAAATGTCTTATCGACAATGAGTGCTTACGCATCTGCGGGTAGTAAAAAACCAGATGGGAACAGGGTATACATCTGAACATCATTCCAAATAATTTCAGACAGATATTATCTCAGTGAATCACCCCGAAACTTTCCTGGCTCGGGGGTTTTGTTTTTCTGTCTGAGGTTGTTTTATGAAAAAAATAGAAGGTCTGCGGGCCATCGAGAAACCGTTGGCGTCACTCCCCCATGCCATTGGCAAACATATTCTTGACCATATTCAAAAACTCACTCACTACGAACCGGTCATCGGGATCATGGGCAAAACAGGTGTAGGTAAATCGTCGCTCTGTAATGCGCTGTTCCAGAGTGAGGTTACCCCCGTCAGTGATGTCAACGCCTGCACCCGTGACGTACTGCGATTTCGCCTGAGAAGAGGTGAACATAGCCTGATACTGGTAGACCTGCCCGGTGTCGGTGAGAGTGAACAACGGGATAAAGAATATGAATCTTTGTATCGCTGTATCCTTCCTGAACTGGATTTAATTCTGTGGGTTATTAAAGCCGATGATCGTGCTTTCTCCATCGATGAACGTTTCTACCGGCGTGTGATGGCTGGCTACCAGCAACGGGTGCTGATTGTCGTTAACCAGGCTGACAAAATCGAGCCATGTCATGAATGGGACGCCACCAGCAATGCCCCATCACCGCACCAGTTGACTAATATCGTGACCAAGCAGGACTCCATTCGCCAACTGTTTTCACCGCATCATCCAGTATGTGCAGTCTCAGCCCGAACAGAATGGAACCTGCCATCAATGGTTGAAACCATGATGCGTTGCCTGCCGGACCGTGCCACCAGCCCGCTGATGACGCAACTCCACGGGAGGTTATGCAGTGAGCCGGTAAAAAAGCAGGCACGTGAGGGCTTTGGCGATGCTGTGGGAGAGGTTTTTGATTCTGCGGAAACAGCATCATTTATTCCCGCACCACTAAAAGCGGTCATTCGTACGGTCCGCGATGCCGTAGTATCCGTTGCCCGTGCCGTTTGGGACTGGATTTTCTTCTAACCTTGGCTCACCTGCGGTTATTATCGGGACATATCCTGTCCGTTCTGACGTTTTATAGGCTACCAAATTTGGTCCGCTTTCTCTTGATAGCCCGTCGTGGCTGCATTCAGCAACATTAAAAAATACGTCTTCTTGTGTCCATTCCCTGTCCTGCTCCCTAGTTAAAATAACCTTCTTATTTTCAGCTAATTATCACACTGGAGAACTTGTCTCATGACTCAGGCTGAACGCCGTCATGATCGGCTTGCCGTCAGGCTTTCGTTAATTATAAGCCGCCTTGTAGCGGGCGAAACGCTAGATATGCGAACGCTGGCAACTGAATTTGGCGTATCGGTTCGTACCCTGCGTCGGGACTTTAGGGAACGGCTGATGTATCTGGATCTTGAGTATCGCAAAGGTCAGTGTCGTTTGCTGTCCGGTAGCCGCCAGAGAGAGCTGGCGGTGCTGACTTTCGCCCGCCAGTCAGGTGTTGAAGCATTGTTTCCGGATATGGATAACCATCTGGTCAGTTCACTTCTGAGCGGGCCGGGTGAGTCTCCATGCCTTATTTGGAACGGGGATTCACTATTGCCATCACCAGACCTCGGCGTATTTACCAGACTGGTGAGTGCAGTTTCTGAACACCGGAGGGTGACGCTATTGGGTAATGGTTGCCGCTGCACGGGACTCGCTCCCTATCGTCTGGTCTTGCGTGACCGTGAGTGGTATCTGACCGGTGAGCATCAGGCCCGGATCGCCGTGTTTCCTCTGGCGGATATACGGGCGGTCACGCTTAATAAGGACAGTTTTGCCCCGGATATGGCGGTGCGCGAAATTCTTTCTCGTCCCGATTTTCTTCAGGCACTACCTCACTTTCAGTGTATCGAAGACGTTATATCTTCCTTTAGTACCAACAATATTTAACCAAATAAAAGGATAATGAAATGAAAAAAACAAAGTTATTGTTATTTTTATCTGGGATCGCTGCTGGAATAATTACATCAAATTTAGCGGAGGCATCCAGCCTTTATAAAGGTGTATTACCTGCCGCAGTCAACAACAAGGATGGCAACAGGTTTTGGTGCAATGCTTATCAGCAGGTGAGAAAAATGTGTAAAGCTACTGAAATTGATGCGTCAGGTGGGTTTATCTTGATACGTTCTGCCCCTTTGAAAGATTGCGAAGCTGGTGTTTGGGGATGGATCAATCCTGGTGACAAGAATAGCCTAACTGATTATATTGCAACGGGTTATACCATTACTGCTGATGCTAAAGTTAATGTGACAGTCAAGGATCTGTGCAGTCCCGGCATGAAAGTAACCTTTAGACCTAATAGTAAAAGACCTCAATTTGATGACATGGTCGGACTGTATAATGGAAAAGAAGTCTTCCGTTATAAATGGCCTGACTCAAAATAAATTATAATGAATTAAGGTTTGAATATGAAAAGACTATCTATTTTTACAATGTTGTTATTTCCTATTACCTCTTTTGCGGTTCCTAATATGTGGTCCAGTGGATTTGGTCAGGGCATAACAGAATATCTAATCACCAACCCGGAAAATGTCGTTTTTAACCTTAACTGCACCATGACCCCGGATGAGCAGAATACCCTACAGCACAATGTACTCATCGACCTGCCTGACGGTACTCGCGTGGACTCACGCGATGATAAAACAACAATAACGGTTGTGACCGATGATCAACAGTTCCCGTTACCTTCATCGCTGGGCTGGCGAAATGGAGACAACGCCTGGATTCAGTTTATTGATGCCCTTGGTCACGCCGCAACGTTCGATGTTTATGTTAATGATAAAAAAGTAGGAAGTTTTACTCCCGGTATTAAGAATACGGCAAAAGAGCTGGATGACCTCAGCGGCTGCAGGAATACCACTGGTTAACATTCTTTCTTAACAGCCTTACCATCATCTTACAGGCCATGCCTCCTTAGGGAAGCATGGCCTTTTTGTTTTTAATTTTCCAATAAGGAAACAACTATGACCCGTTTAGCCAGCCGCTTTGGTGCTGTCAATCTTGTACGCCGCGACCGCCCGTTAACCCGCGATGAACTGGCCCACTATGTGCCGAGTGTATTCAGCGAAGAAAAGCATCAATCCCGCAGCGACCGATACACTTACATCCCAACGATAACGCTGCTTGATAACCTGCAGCGTGAGGGCTTCCAGCCATTCTTTGCGTGCCAGACTAAAGTCCGAGACCAGAGCAAGCGTGAACACACCAAACACATGCTGCGTCTTCGTCGTGAGGGCCAAATCACTGGCAAGCAAGTACCGGAAATTATTCTGCTTAATAGCCATGACGGCTCCAGCTCATATCAGATGTTGCCGGGATTATTTCGTTCAGTCTGCCAGAATGGACTGATTTGCGGTGAGAGTTTTGGTGAGGTGCGGGTGCCGCATAAAGGCAATGTGGTGGAGAAAGTCATTGAAGGGGCTTACGAAGTACTGGGGATATTTGACCGAGTGGAAGAGAAGCGCGATGCCATGCAATCGCTAATGTTACCGCCGCCAGCACAGCAGGCGATGGCGAAAGCAGCATTAACCTATCGCTTTGGTGAAGAGCATCAGCCGGTGACGGAATCGCAAATCCTATCCCCGCGCCGCTGGCAGGATGAGAGCAACGACCTGTGGACCACTTACCAACGCATTCAGGAGAACTTGATAAAAGGCGGGCTGTCAGGACAAACGACGAAAGGTAAACGTGCTCAAACTCGCGCCGTCAAAGGTATCGACGGAGATGTAAAGCTCAATCGCGCTCTGTGGGTGATGGCCGAGAATATGCTGCAGCTTGCCTCATGAACCTTTTTATTATCCCTTCCCTCAGGCCTTGCCAATAAACCGGCGAGGCTTTTTGTTTTAAGGAGCAAATATGTCTGTATTCAATTTATCCCCGGTATTTCCTGCAAACGAGCAACGCGTCATTCGTCGGGCGTTACGCCTGCTGGAGAAATATCAGCGTCAACCGAGTGAGCCATTTACCTCCACCAGCTTCACTAAGACCTGGCTGCAATTACAGATGGCTCATCAGGAGCGTGAAGTTTTTATCGTGATGTATCTCGACAATCAGCACTGCCTGCTGGGATGCGAAACGCTATTTACCGGCACACTCAGCCATACCGAAGTTCATCCCCGCGAAGTGGTTAAATTGGCTCTGAAACACAATGCCGCTGCGGTAATTCTGGCGCATAACCATCCGTCAGGTACGACAGAAATCAGTCAGCAGGACAAACACATCACTCAGCGGATAGTGAAAGCGTTAGCACTGGTAGAAGTGCGAGTGCTGGATCATTTGGTTGTTGGGAATGAAGTGGTTTCTTTTGCTGAGCAGGGTTTGCTTTAAATGGAGGTTTTCATGTCAATCACACCACCTCATGAATGGGGTCTACAAAGCGATATCACCCCACGATTTGGCGCGAGATTAGTTCAGGAAGGCAAGCGTCTGCATTACCTGGCTGACAGGGCTGGTTTGACGGGGAGCTTTAGCCCGGAGCAACTGCAGAAACTGGATCAGACTTTCCCGCTGTTTATAGGTCAATTGGAAGCAATGCTGCGGTTCGGTGAGTTAAATCCACAGCAGCAACATCAGGTGAACATTCATCTTACGGGTTTAACCTGCATAGCTGACACCCGTGGTAGCTGCGGTTACGTTTACATTTCTATTTATCCAACCCCGTAACACCTTCTCTCTTCTTCTTTTCTCAGGATTCTATCCATGCACATTTCATCTGTACCGGCCACGGTGCCGGTTTCGTCACGTCTGTCGCCCGTACAGGTCTGGCAGCAACTGTTAACGTATCTGCTGGAGCACCATTACGGCCTCACACTAAACGACACGCCATTCCATGACGATACGGCCATTGAGGAGCATATCGATGCGGGAATCACGCTCGCCGATGCGGTGAATTTCCTGGTGGAACGTTATGAACTGGTACGCATCGACCGCAAAGGGTTTACATGGCAGGAGCAGACACCATTCCTGACAGCGACTGATATTCTCCGAGCCAGGCGAGCTACCGGATTAATAAATACCTGAATTCTTCGAGCCTCATTCCTGATTTTGACCTCTGAACTTCCCACCTTTTTTATTCATCGCATAATGCGCCTGCCACTCCCGGCAGGCGTGTTTGCTTTTATGGACGATTAACGATGCAAACAGAACCCGACGTGTTGACGGAACATAATGAACTGATCCTTTCGACCAGTATCGAACGTGTAGTCACTGGACGCGATACCGCACTTAAACAGATTGAACAACTCATTGAGCAGCTTGATGCCATATCACGGCTAACCTCAGAAATTGGCGGTGGTACAGCGCAAGACTGGGCGATGAAATCCGGGCACCGCTACGATAGCTGGCTGACTGAGAAGGCTGATAAAGCTATGCCTGCCGTCACTCGCAATATAGATCGCAGCATCTGGCGCGATTTGATGCTGAAGTCCGGCATGATGGCCTTGATGGATGCACAGGCTCGCGACCAGTGGCACAAGAACCTGGAGGAGGGCGACCTTCCTGCAATCAGCGAGGAGAATATCCTCAGTACCTTTGAACAACTGCACCTGAATAAAATAGATGTATTTGAGCGCGGGATCATCAACATCTTCAAAGGCCTGTCGTGGGATTACAAAACCAATAGTCCCTGCAGCTTTGGTAAGAAGATCATCATCAATAATCTGCTAAGTCACAATCGATGGGGATTTAGTCTGAACTGGGGTTGGCGGCGGGATCAACTGGTGGACCTGGAGAGAATGCTGTTTCTGCTGGATGGCAAACCCATCCCTGACAACCGGGGTGATATTTCTACCCGATTGATGGAGCATATTCGGGATAACCCGGCTAAGGACGTTTACGAAGATGAGTTCTTACTATCAAAAAGGTACAGCGCACCTAGCCTTCAAGCGTCTGGAGTTGATTGAGCGAATGAATGACATCATTGCTAAACACTATCCGGGAATGCTGGCTTCGAGATGATGAGAGGACTGATGTTGTCTTCGCCGCAGGTAGTTACGTGAACACAAACGTGCTATTTTAATAAGTGTTATTAATTTTTATTAAAAGGTGACGGTCATGAGACAACTCACGAAACAGACGATCAGTGCTCAGATCCCTTCAGAGCTTGCTGCGGCGGTTGAAAACCTGGCTATTGAACTGGATAGATCCAAAAGCTGGGTGATTAAAGAAGCGCTGACCGCCATGATTGAAGAGAGAGAACGGCGGCATCAGCAGATTTTGAAAGGGCTTGCTGATGTCGATGCGGGAAGAGTGGTTAGCCATGCGGATGTAGTTGACTTCGCTAACAAACTGAAAAAATCGTAACCCATGGAAATACAGTGGACCCAAAAGGCCCAGGATGATCTGGAGCGTATTTATAGGTTTGCCTGTCAATACAGTCGGCAACACGCTGACAACGTATTAGAGCGTTTGCTCATAGGAACCTCAGGGCTCGCGGAACATCCAAGAATCGGTGTTTCTCAGATAAGATATGAACCACGAGAAGTGAGAAAAATCTTGTTGGATGATTATGACGTTCACTATGAAATTCAGCGCGACACTATCTATATTGTTGACCTTTGGCATACCCGAGAGGATCGCTGAAGTTCGTCATCTTCTAGGTAACGCTTGCCCCGATTCGAGTCCCAAAATCAACGATTTAATGTGTTGGTATCGATGTTGGTACATTATCTAAATGTTATTTTTTATTGATTTTAAATCAAAGGATTAATCTTTATGTGCGAGTCCGGCCTTCGCACTCATCCTCTAAACACCTCATTCCTATGCCACTCCACAAAACCGTCCCCTGGATAATTCCCTTTCACCATCGGCAGCGCAATCTGCTTCCCGGCAAAATCCCAGAACAGCCGCCCAACGATCCCACTCCCATTCACCGCCTCGGACACAAGCACACGCATACTTTCATCCAGTCCAATCGATCCCTTATCAAACGCTTTATGATGAATTGCACACAGCGCCAGTCCGTTCGGGATCTCACAAGGCCCGCCAAACTGCTTCCACTTGATGTGCGCGGCTTCGAGCGCAACGGAGGTGTTATCGTGCCGCATGTTGAAGCCGCAGATGGCACATTCATAGTTATACGCACGCAGTACCTGCTGGCGGAATAGCGGATCGCGAACTCTACGGGTCTGGTGGATATCAAAGCCCATATCATCCGCGATCTCTTCCTGAATGCTTTCCGGGAAGTGCGCCTCAAGGATCTGCTGCGCCAGCGAGCCGATCAGCTTTTTGTTCTTACTCAACAGCGCATAGTGTTCTTTATCAAAACCGCCCGCGACCTTATGCTCCAGGAGCTCTCTTACAGGTGGCTGTTTGCTACCAGTGGTCGAACAGAACTCAGCATTTTTAAGATCCCAAAAACCATCTCCCTTGAGCCGCCAGAAGGGCATATTCGGGTAATGCGCCTTCCTTTGCGGGCCAAAGCGTTCTAACAGGTTAAGCAGCTGCTCGTGGACCTCGGTACCGTAGTCAAACAGTCGCGTATGTCCCTGCTGATATTTCGCCAGCACGTACAGAAGCAATAAAGGCTTATGCGGCGCGCGTTGTTCGCCTTTGCGCCAGATGGTGATGTCGGCAATTGCCTGTTCGAGAGTTTTGCTGGAAGCCATCGTGTTACGGAAGAAGGTAAATAATTGCGATGATGCTCGCAAAACCCAGACCAATCAACCCGCAATCAGCAAAAACATGACCTTACCGCACGCTAACCTTTTTCCTGAACCCTCCTCGCAAATTCCAAATTTCCCTTACAGCAAACCGCTGTATTTATATTCAGCCCTGTATAATGAGCACCAGAAGTTACGCCGAACGGCAATGGAAGAATAAAGAGAATTTAAATATGAATTCGCGATATGAAGGTGCTGCAACACCCCCATACCGCTAACCACTAGCAACTAGTAAGGAGTTGAAAATGGCTGCGACGAATTTTAAGCCAGAGTTTACCGTTTGCAAAACAGAATCAGACGCTTTCACCGGCATGATTGAAAACCGTGAGCGGGTACGCAAAAACAGCGCCCGCCGTTTACACGGCAACCGGCCGGAAAGCGCGCCCGTGCATCCACGGGCAGCAACGCCGGAGGAGAGCGCGGCCTGCTGCGAACTGTATGCACGCGTGGAGAATAAATATCTTCCTCTCGGCGGCGGCTGGTTAACCCGGGCGGGCTTTATCGACGGCATGCCCGTGAAAATCAGAGTGATGAAAGACTGTATTGTGATTACGCCACAACATACAAGAGAATTATGGGGATGCCTGGAAGGCATGAGTATGACGAATATAAATAAGCAGAAAGTCGCGCAGTGGTTAAACACATTTCCCGGGGCGCTGAATGATACGGGTGATATCCCGGTAATTAAACGCAGATAAACCTTCCTGTATCCGCGTTTATATTTACTCTGCACCGCCTGATACCCTGTGATACAACCTTAAGAGAAAAGGGCGGTATAGTCTTAAGGCTATACCGCCTGTTTCAGGCTATCGGGCCATCAGCGCAAATACGCCCCAGCCGAAGTATTCCCGTACGTACGTGACGTGGCGCTTGGGCGCAGCTGTCAGCTCCGCCCGGACCTCCTGCGCAAATTCATCGTCTGGGTTTGCCTCCAGCCGGCGTCGCATGGTCATCCATTTTGCGGCTTCGTATCTGTCCCAGCCTTCCTGGTCTGCCAGTACCATTTCGACCAGGTCATAGCCCTGTTCATCGAAAGAGTCGACAAGGTCGGGCAGTGTGAGGAAATCGGCCACCGACGAGACGCCACAGGCCTGGGCGATATCTTCAGTTGCCGGAACCTGACGCCAGTAAGGTTCGCCGATAAGCATCATCCCGCCAGGCCGGAGGCTTTTTGCCAGTAGGGCCATCGTCCCGGCAACGCCGCCTGCAATCCAGGTCGCACCCACGCAGGCCGCAACATCACATTTTTCATCTGCGATGTATCCGGCCGCGTCGTGATGAATAAAACGCACGCGTTCGCTCACGCCGAGTTCGTCAGCCCGGCGCTTTGCCTGTTTGGTGAAGAGAGGGCTCAGGTCGATGCCGGTGCCAGTAATGCCATGATCGCGCGCCCAGGTGCACAACATCTCCCCCGAACCACTGCCGAGATCGAGAATACGCGTGCCTGGCTTCATGCGTAATACGCGGCCCAGTGTGGCATATTTTTCCGGTGTGAACGGGTTATGAATGCGATGTTCGCTTTCGCTGATGGTAAAAATACGTGGGATATCCATCATCCTCTCCTTAACGATTATCAGGCTGGGCACGAACGTTGTTCAGCCCCGTAGTGTTAATGCGGTAGGGCTGACCGTTAACGGATTTGATCAGCTTTTTAGTTTTGAGTTTTTTGAAGACGGCGAGCGTACAGTCGGCAAGCAGCAGCCCTTCGCGGCTGTAGCATTCAACAGCGGTGACGCGGCCGGAGGTATCGCGAACGTGCGCAATACGTCCACCTTTGGCGAGAACGTGTAAGGTACGTTGTTCCTGACGGGATAAATTCATACTGGAAAACCTGTGTAATCATCATGTGCAAAACGTGCAAACACACAGCGGTGTCCGCATTCGATTTCGGCGCATTGATAATCAGTCCGGCCTGGAAGGTCGGGGAGCTGATTATCGGATGATTACATTCTCCAGCATCAAAGCCTCGGGTTGAGTTGAGAGGTATTTACAGAGTGAATGATAACACCTGTTTTTTATAAGGGAATGATCGGGTGGGAAAAGTGTGATCCAGGCCGAAGCCAGGCGATGCCCAACTGACCTGGCCCGATAGGAACAAGTTTCCTCGGGCCGCGTTTTTTCAAGTCGATTCATGCTATCGCCAAGTGATTCCAGGCATCTTTGTAAACTATATTCCCGTCACAGTGTTTCCAGGTGATTGCCTCATATCTTAGCTCGATCGTCTCTGCATGCGTTCCTGTTCCAGAACCCGGGAATAGATTTGGCGTAATACCCGTAATTTTTACATTCTCCAGGATAATGTTGAAATATTCTCTTTCGATTCCTGCATCATCTATTTGATACATTTTTATCGTAGCCGATTTTACTGTTTGGTTTTCACACAGCGCCCTGAAGAGAACGGGTGTTGTTTTATCAAACTCTTTCTGAACCGCAATCGGTGTATGTACACGAGTACCTGTTAATCGGCCTGTATTTCCACTCACAGGAATGCTGAGGTGATGAGCAACTGCTTTTAATTCAATAGCGCCTAACCGACCGTACACCATGGAACCTCCTATGACTGGTGAGCCATTAGCATCAGTTAACCAAAGATATGCTGGATTTGACATGATTATTCCTCATCTATATTTACAAAAGAAGGTAGACTAAACATCACTACGACCCATATGAATAAGCCAATAAGTTTCATAGGCCATGGTTCAAGAAGAGCTATACAGGCAAATGCACCGATAATCATTAAGGGGCCTGATAACACATCCAGGATTCCACCAAAAAAAGATATCTTTCCTGGCAGTAATTTATTCATTACTAATGAAATAATGTAAGCGCTTATGGTAATGATGCAAAAGGCGATTGTTTTATCATGCCAGGTTTCGAATTCAACCCAGCAAACGATATAGGCTAAGACTAAATACGAGCAAAGAAGCAGGTTCATAATTGGGATAATAAACTTACTCATACGTTCCTGCTGTAGTCTGTAAAATTAATGTTTCATTAACTTTCTTCATGATCTGATTAAATGCAGGCATACCTTCTGAATAACCTGCATGGATAGCGTCTACGAAAGGTTGGACGGCATCAGCGAATAAAAAATAAAGTAAATCGTAGTCTCTGGGCCTCAGAAGTTGATATACCTCTGGGGTTTCGGCTTTGAGTCTGTCAGATGTTCTGATTGAGCGTTCAGCCATTCCCGCAAACAAAAGAAGTGTACTTAGTGCCGTGATGGGATTACCTTTCCCTTTAAAAACAACAAATGTGAAGGATGTTCTTTCAATAACATGCTTCGCAATAGTTGATGCAATAATATTTGTTGATATTCTACCCGCAATTGAAGTCATTACAGATCTGTATATTTTATCCTGTTCCGCTTCAGTTAAATATCTGTTGAACGCTTTGAATATAACTTTGACTGCGTTGACAATGTTTTCGTAATTCAAAATATCGTTTTTTATGGTAGTGACTATTCGTATGCGTTGAGTTTCACGAGCAATCCTGGTATCTGTGTCAAAGATACCATAAACCAGATACCCATAATCTAACGGTACAGATAGCCATCCATTTATAAGCCCAGTAACTGTATCAGGAGAAACTATTATGCTGCATAATCTCCGGGCTATACCTTCTACATCAGCCATAAAAATCCTTTAAATACGCAATAAAGGATTTATCAATCTAATATTAATGTGATTGAAGCAATTTATATTATCTAAATAAGAAATTAAGAATTGTTAGAGGTATCAATTATATCTTTAATGAGATAATCAGCGGCTTCGTGTCAAACCCACGCACTCCACCGCTAAATCTACTTTAACTAAACACCGGCACCCCCAGCCCAACCTTCACCTCCCTCAACGTCTCCTGCGTCACTCCCTGCGCCCGTTCGGTCCCGCGCCTGAGCATCGCCATTAGTTCCCCTTTGTCTTGCATGTACATCGCCCTCCGCTCCCGCATCGGCGCAATCAGCTCCTGCAGGCACGCCTCCAGCTCGTTCTTACACATACGGTCCCCAAGCCCGCCCGCCTGATAGTGCGCCTTCATCGCCGCCACTTTGTCCTTGTCCGGATGAAACGCGTCGAGGTACGTAAACACCACGTTCCCTTCAATTTGCCCCGGGTCGCTCACCTTGAGGTGGTTCGGGTCGGTGTACATCGCGCTGACCGCACGGTGGATAGTCTCTTCGCTGGCCGAAAGGTGCAGCGTGTTGCCGAGCGATTTCGACATCTTGGCGCTGCCGTCGATGCCGGGCAGACGGCTGGTGTCGCTCAGCAACGCCTTACAGTGGCGCAGCACCGGGGCGGGCAGCAGGCTGTTCATCTTGTGCACAATCTCGTTGGTCTGCTCAATCATCGGCAGCTGGTCGTCGCCTACGGGTACGCACTCGGCCTTAAACGCCGTGATGTCCGCCGCCTGGCTGATGGGGTAGGCCATAAACCCGACCGGCAGCGAGCGGGCGAAGCCTTTCTGGGCAATCTCATTTTTCACCGTCGGATTTCGCTCCACGCGGGCGACGGTGACGATGTTCATATACAGCATCGTCAGCTCCGCAAGCGCGGGCAGGGCGGATTGCAGGCAGATCGTGGTCAGGTTCGGGTCGATGCCCGCCGCAAGATAGTCGGCCAGCACTTCAGGGATGTTATCGCGGATCTTCTGCGGGTTGCTGCCGTTGTCGGTCAGGCCCTGCAGGTCGGCAATCAGTACAAACTGGTTATGCGTCTGCTGGAGCGCCACGCGCTGGCGCAGCGATCCGACGAAATGGCCGAGATGCAGCGGGCCGGTTGGACGGTCGCCGGTGAGGATGGTTTGCGTGTTCATAAAGACTCCTTAATGTGCAGTTGCCGAAAGGGGTCTTAGAAAAGTGAAAGCCGCCTTTCGGCGGCTATCTGAAACAGGGAAAACAACTCCGTGCCGCCTTTAAGAAGGCAGCCACCAGCGGTTTACGGTATGTACGGAAGAAAGAGTGTTCATCTTGCTAACCTATCACGGTTATGCAGAAGGTTGAACCGCTTTTATGTTTTTTATAACTATTTCAAAATTAGCACTACCAAAACTCCTGCTAACATAAACGTAATTAAACCCAGGAAAAAACGGATTTCATTCAGCCTGTTACGTTGTTTTGTTACATCAGTCTTTAACCCTAAAATGTGCTTAAGCACTAAGGCGCTGTGCTCATCCTTGTCCCTGGGTAAAACATCTACTGCCGGGATATTTTCTGCATGGTTGGCCAGTATTCCTCCGCCAGCGCCAGCACAAGCGAGGATTGCCAAATTTTTGAAAATTTCCATGCTGTTTCTGAAATCGTCGGTCATGATGTCTGCATAGCTATGATTGAATAAATCAGGAATGCCGATACTTAAAAATATTCCTACGAAAATAAGCGATATACCTTTCATTCTGCGATCGAGGCGGGTACTTTCCAGTATCGATAAAAAGCCAATAGACAGTCCAGCCAGCAAAAATAGCCACGCGGTATTCAGACTGGTGTAACGAACGATGCCGCACCCTGTTATACAGAGAAGGATGGCTAAAATTAGAAAGAAAAGATTGTTGGTCCAAAAGGATGATTTTGTTTTCATTTTGTGTTGGTAATGTGGAGTAAAGACGAACCACTATATGAGAACGCCTCTTTTTTTGCTGCTGTCATTTTTGGGGGGATATCTATAGTTGGATAGATATTAACTTTGCCTCAAGGCCTACCCATCAATAAGAAGGTTTTCAGTGCTTCAATCACTCAACCACCTGACCCTCGCGGTCAGCGACCTGCATAAAAGCGTCACCTTCTGGCACGAACTGCTTGGGCTGACGCTGCACGCCCGCTGGGATACCGGGGCCTATCTCACCTGCGGCGACCTGTGGGTTTGCCTGTCACACGACGAGGCGCGCCAGTATGTGCCACCGCAGGAGAGCGACTACACCCACTACGCGTTTACCGTGGCGGAGGCGGAATTTGAACCGTTCTCAAATAAGCTGGAACAGGCAGGCGTTACCGTCTGGAAGCAGAACAAAAGCGAGGGGGCGTCGTTCTATTTTCTCGACCCGGATGGGCACAAGCTGGAATTACACGTGGGCAACCTCGCCGCGCGGCTGGCGGCGTGTCGCGAGAAGCCCTATGCGGGCATGGTCTTTACCTCAGACGAGGCTTGATGCCCGCACCTTCAGCCGGCCCGCCAGGGTTACGTGCGTGGCGGCATCTTCCTGATTGCACAGGTACTCCACCGCCAGCCGGCCCAGTTCGCTGTAAGGCAGTTGAATACTGGTCAGCGGCGGGGTGAGCTGCTCGGAGATCTTCTGGTCGTCGTAACCCGCCAGCAGCATATCCTGCGGGAGACGAACGCCGTTCACCGCCAGCGCCTGATAGCAGCCGATCGCCAGCCAGTCGCTGGCGCAGAAGATGGCGTCCGGACGTTCGGCCATGTCAAGCAGGGAGGCGGTAGCGGTAAAAGATTCGCTGAACTGCCAGTTGGTCTGGCGCACCAGGCTCTCGTCACATGTTAAACCGGCCTGCTGTAATGCGGCCTGGTAGCCTGCCAGACGCTGGCGCGAGGCCTCCATCCAGCTCTCGCCGGTGATGTGGGCGATGCGCGTCGCGCCGCAGGCGATGAGGTGTTTCGTCACCTGGAAAGCGTTGGCGAAGTCGTCCGGAACAAAGGAGGGCAGCAGCGGCGAGCCGGGGTCGCGCTGGTTGAGCAGCACCAGCGGAATGCGGGTGCAGTCCTGAAACGCGGTCATGTCCACCAGCGTGGTGACGGGGGACGCGAGGATAATCCCGATGCAGTTGCGCTTCTCCAGCTGGCGGATGATGTTCAGGGCCAGCTCAATGTCATCCCCGTAATCGTACACTGTGAGCAGCGCTTCGTTGCGCCACGCGGCTTCTCGCGCCTGGCTAATGGCGTCGATAAAGGGATCGTAGCTTTGCAGCGAGCTCACCAGCAGGGCGATCTCTTCCTGGTTGCGCGGGGCGTGGACGGCGGGAAGACGGTCGTAGCCCAGGTCGGTGGCAATGCCGATCACCCGCTGGCGGGTTTCGTCGCTGAGCTTGATGTTGCGCGACTGGCTAAGCACCAGCGATACCGTCGCCTGCGACACCCCCGCCGCCCGCGCAATGTCGTTCATCGTCACTTTTGTCTTTCGCTTCATTCGTCCTCTCCCTCTCGCGAATTCGCATCATACCTTAACCGTCCGCTTCCGCGCCGCCGATCACGTTTCTTCTTCAACGAAGCGTGAACTTTGTGAGAAGCATCGCTTTTCTCATCACCGCGATTTGCTCATTTATCCCGCAGCTAATATTTATTAGCTAAACATTATCAGTGTGAGGATACGCAATGAAAGAGCAATGGAGCAAGGACCAGGCGCAGGCGTGGTATCAGCAGCAAGGCTGGCTGTGCGGGTTTAACTACCTGCCCTCCACGGCGGTGAACTGGACCGATATCTGGCAGCAAGAGACCTTCGATGCCGACACGATCGACCGCGAACTGGGCTGGGCGGCCGACGCGGGGTACAACACCCTGCGCATCAATCTGCCATTTATTGTCTGGGAGCACGATCGCGACGGCCTGATGGCACGCATCGACCGTTTTCTGACGATTGCCGATAACCGTGGGTTCAGCACCATGCTGACCCTGATGGACGACTGCGGATTCTCCGGCGATGAACCGTACCTTGGCCCGCAGAAGCCGCCCGTGCCGGGCAAGCATAACAGCCAGGCGGCGGCGAGCCCGGGGCGCGATAAAGTGTGCGATCGCGACTGCTGGCCGCAGATTGAGCGCTATATCCGCGACGTTGTTCGCCATTTCCGCGACGACAAGCGCGTGCTGCTGTGGGATCTGTATAACGAGCCGGGCAACCGCGGCATTTTCGCCACGGGCACGGAAGAGGTGCTGTACGACGAGAAGCTGGAAACCTGCGCGCACGAGTTGATGAAGCTGGCGTTCAGGTGGGTACGTGAAGAAGACCCGACCCAGCCGCTCACCGTCTGCGCGTGGCGGCTGCCGGCGGAAGAGGAGGGTGAGACGTTCTACCAGCATCCGCTGGACCAGACCGCGCTGGAACTGTCGGACGTGGTGAGCTACCACGCCTATACCAATACCGGGCGCATGACGGCGATTATCCAGCAGCTGCAGGCGCTGGGCCGCCCGATCTTCTGCACCGAATGGCTGGCGCGCCACGTCGGCGGCACCATTGAAGAGCAGCTGCCGCTGATGTACATAGCGAAGGTCGCGCCGTACCAGTGGGGCCTGGTGCGCGGAAAAACCCAGACCTGGCTGCCGTGGCCGGTGGTGATGAAAGAGTCCACGGACTACTGCCGCCTGTGGTTCCACGATGTGTTCGAGGAGAACGGCATTCCGTTCTCGCGCGCGGAAATCGCGCTGATGCAGAAGCTGCGTAAAATCGCCCCGAACGTGCAGGGCTAATAATAACGACCCGGCGGTCCACCGCCGGGCAACAGGCAGGCATATGACGATGGCAATGACAATGAAAATACCGTCTCGCGAGTTATGGTCTTACTTTGGTTATGGTTTAGGTCAGTGTTTTAGCTTTGGACTAGTGGGTTCGTTTATTAACTATTTTTACACCGACGTGCTGGGGATCTCGGCGCTGGCGGCGAGCACCATCTTCCTGATTGCCCGGGCGTGGGATGCGGTCCACGACCCGCTGTTTGCCAGCATTATGGACACCATTAACACCCGGTTCGGCAAATTTCGCCACTTTTTGCTGCTGGCACCGTTGCTGATCACCGCGGTTACCCTGCTGGCGTTCTATAAAATCGAAGCGGATATGACCACCAAAATCCTCTACGCCGGGGTGACGTACATCCTGTGGGGGACGCTATATGCCATCTCCGATATCCCGTTCTGGTCCATGTCCTCGGTGATGACCAACGACTCCGGCCAGCGCACCCGTGCGGTGACGGCGGCAATGCTGGGAGTCAACGCCGGGATTGCCTGCGCCAACATCTTCTTCCCGAAGCTGGCGGCGTTCTTCGCCCAGTACAGCAACGATAAAGGCTACTTTATGGCGGCGCTGGTCATGATGCTGGTGGGCCTGCCGCTGATGCTTAACGGCTTTATGCAGATCAAAGAGCGCGTGCCGCCCAGCCCCGAAAAGGTGACGATGCGCGATACGTTCCACAACCTGCGCCAGAATAAGCCGCTGTTTATCGTCCTGCTGTCGTTCTTTTTCTGCGTGTTCCATAACGTGGCCAACGGGATTTACATCTACTTCTTTATCTACAACCTGGGCGACGGCAGCCTGCAGATGGCGATTGGCATCATGGGGATAGTGGCGGCGGTGGTGTGCCTGGTCGCCCCGATGCTGACGCGCAGGATGCAGAAACGAAAGCTGTTTATGATCCTCTGCTGGCTGGACGTGGCGGTACGCGTGGTGATGTGGTTTGCGGGCTATCAGCACACGGCGCTGCTGTTCATCCTGCTCGGCCTGAGCACGCTGTTCGTGATGATGACCAACATCCTCACCTCGTCGATGATTGCCGATACTATCGAGTACGCCGAGTACCACACCCACAAGCGTTGCGCGGCGATCACCTTCTCCGGGCAGACCTTTACCGGCAAGATGTCCGTCGCGGTGGGCGGCGGGTTAATCGGCGTGTTCCTGACGATGATTGGCTATGTGCCGCAGGCGCAAACCCAGAGCGACGGCGTGCTCACGGGGCTGTTCTTCGGCATCTGCCTGCTACCGGCCATCGGCTCGCTGATCCGGCTGGGTTGCATGTCGCGCTTCACCTTTACCGAGGAGAAGCATGCGGAGATTTGCCGCCTGCTGGCGGAGCGGAACGCGTCTGCGAAAGCGCCGGGAGGCGGCTGCGCCTTACCCGGCCTGCAAAATCAAACCTCACAGGGCTGATAAGCGAAGCGCCAACAGGCTGCGCGTTTATGCCCCGACAAGTTCTATGCGGTTGCCGTCGGGGTCGGCAATCACCGCTTCGTAAAAACCGTCCCCGGTCAGGCGCGGCGCACCGAGCAGGGTGCCGCTTGCCCGCGCCACCGCCGCCATGCTGTCGACGTTCGCTTTGCTGCCAACGTCGATAGCAATATGCGCCCAGCCGATAAACTCCGGGTACGCGGGCGCGTCGGGCAGGTCCGGCAGCGTCATCAGCTCAATCGTGGGGCCGTTATCGAGCGTAATAAAATGTGATTCAAACCCCGGACGGTTTTGACTGACATAGCGTTCGTTGCTGCGCCCGCCAAAAACCGTTTCCCAGAACTGAACCTGTGCATCGAGATGACGGGTCCAGAGTGCGACATGCGCAATATGCATAAACTCCCTCCGTGTTTGTGTCTGCGGACTTTAACAGGTAAAACAGGCTACACTCTGGTTTTGAGCGCGACATGCTGAGGAAACAACAATGCACTACACACTGAAAGAAAGCGACAAGGAAAAAGCGGAAGGGTCAAACGGCGCGGGCGCTCTGCAGCAAAAACTGCTGGAGTCCCGCTCCATTGTGATCTCCGGTGAGATCAACCAGGAGCTGGCGCAGAAAGTCATCACCCAGATGATCCTGCTGCAAAGCGTGAGCAACGATCCGATCAAGCTGTATATCAACAGCCAGGGCGGCCACGTCGAAGCGGGTGATACCATCCATGACTTCATCAAGTTCATTCGCCCGGAAGTCCACGTCATCGGTACCGGTTGGGTGGCAAGCGCGGGGATCACCATCTTCCTGGCGGCGAAAAAAGAGCACCGCTACTCGCTGCCGAATACCCGCTTTATGATCCACCAGCCGCTGGGCGGCGTGCGCGGCCAGGCAACGGATATCGAGATTGAAGCGCGCGAGATCATCCGCATGCTGGATCGCGTGAACAAGCTGATCGCCGACGCCACCGGCCAGCCGCTGGAAAAAGTGAAAAAAGATACCGACCGCAATTTCTGGATGTCTCCGGCAGAAGCGTTGGACTACGGCATTGTGGGCAAAATGATTACCCATTACGACGAGCTGAAGCTCGATTAAGCACTCACGCCGTGTATGTGTCGGGTGGCGGCTTCGCCTTGCCCGACCTACATTCCCAGGCATTTTATCCTCGCTTGACCCACGACAAAGCAGCCCGTCTCGCTCTCTTCCATAATCGCGCCTGTCTACCCTCTCAATGGTGCTACCCATGGCGTATCAACTGAACCTGAACTGGCCGGAATTTCTCGAAAAATACTGGCAGAAACAACCCGTTGTGCTGAAAAATGCCTTCCCGAATTTTGTCGATCCGATTACGCCGGACGAGCTGGCCGGTCTGGCCATGGAGCCGGAGGTGGATAGCCGTCTGGTGAGCCATGCCAATGGTAAATGGCAGGCCAGCAATGGCCCGTTTGAGCATTTCGACGATCTTGGCGAAACCGGCTGGTCCCTGCTGGCGCAGGCGGTAAACCACTGGCATATGCCTGCGGCCGAGTTGGTGCGTCCGTTCCGCGTGCTGCCGGACTGGCGTCTTGATGACCTGATGATCTCCTTCTCTGTGCCGGGCGGCGGCGTGGGTCCGCACATTGACCAGTACGACGTGTTTATCATTCAGGGGATGGGCAGCCGTCGCTGGCGCGTGGGGGACAAGCTGCCGATGCGTCAGTTCTGCCCGCATCCTGCCCTGCTGCACGTCGATCCGTTTGAGCCCATCATTGATGAAGATCTGGCGCCGGGCGATATCCTCTACATTCCGCCTGGATTCCCGCATGACGGTTTCACCCACGAAACCGCGCTGAACTACTCCGTCGGTTTCCGCGGGCCAAACGGTCGCGATCTGATCAGCAGCTTTGCCGATTACGCCCTGGAAAACGATCTTGGCGGCGAGCACTACAGCGATCCGGATCTGACCTGCCGTGAGCATCCGGGCCGCGTTGAGCAGTACGAACTCGATCGCATTCGTCAGATGATGTTCGATATGATCGCCAAACCCGATGATTTCACAAAGTGGTTCGGCAGCTTTGTCTCTACGCCGCGTCACGAGCTGGATATCGCTGCGGCGGAGCCACCGTACGCGCCGGAAGAGGTGCTTGATGCCCTGCAGGGGGGAGAAACGCTGTCCCGTCTGAGCGGTCTGCGCGTGCTGAACATTGGCGAACGTTTCTTTATCAACAGCGAGTTGCTGGAAACGGTGGATGCGAAAGGGGCAGATGCGCTGTGCCGCTACACCGACCTGGGTCAGGCCGAGCTTGGCGAGGCGCTGAATAACCCGGCGTTTGTAGAAGAGCTGACCGACCTGATTAACCAGGGCTACTGGTTCTTCGACGAGTAAAGCAAAGCGGCGTTTAGCCAGGCTAAACGCCGCGTCAGTCAGACCAGCATATTACAGGCTTTCCAGTAGTTCAGGAGCCGTTCATCGTCACGCTCTCTTTCCGCTTTGATTTTCATAGCCTGTGCCAGATTTTCTCGTGAAACTTCATGGCCTTTTTGCACGATGTCTAATACCGCTTCACCAAGAGCCAGCGAAATTTCTGCCCGATTATTGTCAATCGTCATTAATACCTCCTCATGGGTTGCGAAAGAGTAATTATAAAAGATAGGTAAATGCGCAGGAATAATTCATATAATTCTTATTCCTGCGCTATTAAAAGTTGCGCGCTTAAGTAGCCCTGAATTTATAGCCTGTCAATGTTGTTTCAAAATGCTAATAAACGCCTGGAAACCCAATTTATGGACTACAGTTAATTCCGTGCAACAGCCAAATAACCGAAACAGGAGAAACAACATGATTAATAAAAGCGAAATTAAGGATCATACTCAGGTTGTAGCCAGCTGCGGAACGCACGTCGGCGTAGTTGACCATCTGGACGGTGAGCGCATCAAGCTCTCGAAAAGCGACCCTGAATCAGGCGGCAAGCACCACTTTATTCCTCTCGGCTGGGTCGACAAGGTTGAGGATAATAAAGTCGTGCTGACCAAAAACCATAAAGAGGTTTTTGCTGAGTGGCAAGAAGCATAAAAACGCTTTGTCGCAGAGAAATATCTATTTTCGCTCCGGCTTCGTCCGGAGCGTAATAGTGTCTGCGGCCCGTGATTGCTGCCATTGCAAATGAATGGTACTGTTTTGCCTGTCTTTTCCCCGATGCAGGCACATAATTATGCTCCAGAGTGAAAATAGATCAGCGAAGCGCATTTTTTTTGTTGAGGATTTTCAGCTATTCGGCGAGCGCTACGGCATCGATTATCGTTTCCCGCAGTTAAATAATGCGCATGACCGCGGCAGCCCCGTGTTGCAGGGGAATGTGGAAGAGATGACGCTTTCGTCCGGCATTTCTCTCACCCATTCCGATGTGCGTGTATTACAGCCCTATGAAACCACCTCTCGCCACAGCAGCCCGCTCTATATGCTGGTAGTGCTGGAAGGGTGCGTAACGCTCACGATCAATGGCATCGACTACACCGTTCGCCCCGGCATGGCATTCAGCTCAAGGCTGAGTGAAGAGCAGGTGATGTGCGCGCGTCACGAAGCCGACAGCTCGTTGAAAACGCTTTCGTTTGGCGTGTACCCGCACGATGCGGGACGTGACGCCCTGCTTGAGTCGCTGCTTGTGGAATGGCACAGCCTGAATGCACCTACCTTTGTCTGGCATGTTCCTGAGTACGTTATGTCAGGCATTCAACATGCGCAGCAGCATGGAGGAAGCGCGCTCTCACGCAAGCTGTTACTGGAAGGGCTGATGTATCAGTTGCTGGGTCATGGCCTGAGCCACCGCCAGAAGCCTGGCCCGAGCCGGCCTGAGCATGCGCGCCTGGAACGCGTGCGGAGTCTGCTGGAACAGTTCCCTGAACGCGATCATACGCTGGCGCAGCTGGCAGCCCTTGCCGCCATGAGCCCAAGCAGCCTGCGCAGCAAGTTCCGTCAGCGCTACGGCTGCACGCTCTTCGACTACCTGCGCGACTGCCGCCTTGCGCTGGCGCGTCGCTATCTGCTGGAAGGCCACAGCGTGCAACAGGCGGCGTGGATGTGCGGGTATCAACATGCCACCAACTTCGCCACTGCCTTTCGCCGTCATTACGGAATTTCACCGGGTGACGTGCGTAAACTCCGCTAACGTAATTTCGCTTATCGCGCGAACGTATTCCGTGCGCTTTAGCATCGCGCATACATAACCTGGCGGCACGCATAGCCGTTTGCACTCTCAAAAAGGTAATAATTCTTATTAACAATAAGAAATATCTCTGGAGAGAGTTATGTTTGCTAAATCGCGTCTGGCACTGCTGGTGGGATGGGTTACCGGTAGCGTCGCTTTTCCGTTACTGGCGCAGGATGCGCAAAAAACAGATACCGTGGTGGTCACGTCGCAGATGCAGTCTGCGGCCACCAAGCTTGAAACGCCGGATATTGAAACCCCGCAGTCGGTCTCTATTGTCACCCGCGAGCAGTTCGAAGAGCAGGGCGCGACCAGCGTGCGTCAGGCCGTGAGCTACACGCCGGGGGTGTACAGCAACCAGATTGGTGCATCAAACCGCTTCGACTACATCGTCCTGCGTGGCTTCTCGGACGGCAGCCTGGATAACGTCTACCTCGATGGCCTGAAGATGATGGGA
Organism: Enterobacter sp. V87_3; assembly: GCF_029967835.1. NCBI lineage: Bacteria > Pseudomonadati > Pseudomonadota > Gammaproteobacteria > Enterobacterales > Enterobacteriaceae > Enterobacter > Enterobacter sp. V87_3. The sequence continues at coordinate 162,670 of NZ_JASCAM010000014.1, forward strand.
GACACCAACTCCCACAGCTCGCTGGTGGTTGACCCGTGGTTCCTGGACAATATCGAAGTCGTTCGCGGCCCGGCCTCCGTGCTCTATGGCCGTTCATCGCCGGGCGGAATCGTTGCGCTCACCTCCCGTAAGCCGTCGTTCGATCCGGGCGGGGAGATCAAGCTCTTCGCCGGGAACAACAATCAGCGTGGGGCGATGTTCGACGTCACCGGCCCGGTTGATGATAACGATCGCGTGGCGGTGCGACTCAGCGGGATGACCCGCTACGCCGATTCCCAGTTCGATCCCCTGAAGGAAGAGCGTTATGCGCTGATGCCGAGCCTGACCTGGCGCATCACCGACAACACTCGTCTGGAGCTGATGGCCTACCTGCACCGGGATCCTGAAGGCGGCAGCCACTCCGGCCTGCCGTATGACGGCACCGTTGTACCGCACAGCGGTAAGAAAATATCTAATACCTTCTATGAAGGTGAAGACGATTACGACAAGTACGATCGTCGGGAAAATATGGTCGGCTATAACGTTGAGCACATGTTTGAGAGCGGCTGGTCCGTGCGCCAGAAGCTGCGCTACCTGCACACCAACGTGGAGCTGAACCAGGTATATGCCGCAGGCTGGCTGAACGACACCGAGTTGAACCGCGGCTATTCCGGCTCCGACGAGAAGATGAACGCCATCACCCTGGATAACCAGGTCGACGGCAGCTTCGATACCTGGGCGGTGAATCACCGCGTGCTGATCGGCATGGACTATCAGGACCGCACCAACAACGTGACCGGATATTACGGCGGCTTCCCGCCGATTGACGCCTTCCACCCGGTCTACGGCGCGAAGCCGGACTACATCACCCAGTACAGCAGGGAAAAGCACAAGCTGCGCCAGACCGGCTATTACCTGCAGGATCAGATGTCCGTTGACCGCTGGCGCCTGACGCTGGGCGGGCGTTATGACCAGGTGAGCGTGTCGAACGTCGACAACTTCAACCACACCCGCAGCGACCTGGATAAGAACAACTTCAGCAGTCGCGCGGCGCTGCTGTATCTGTTTGATAACGGCGTCGCGCCGTACGTGAGCTACTCCACCGCCTTTACGCCGACCAGCTTTGCCGACGAACAGGGCAACATTCTTGATCCCATGAAGGGCAAGCAGTGGGAAGCGGGGGTGAAGTATGAGCCGGAGGGGATGAACAGCCAGTTCAGCGCCTCGGTGTTCCGTATTAACCAGAAGAACATTGCCACCAAAGAGGAACCGACCGATCCGTACCGTTCCATCGGTGAAATCGAGTCCGAAGGCGTTGAGCTGGAGGCGATCGGTCAGCTGACCGACAGCCTGCGCATGCAGGCGGCCTATACCTATACCGATATCCGCTACAAGAAAAGTAGCCCGGAAGAGGAGGGCAAGCGCGCCGTCTATGCCCCGCGTAACATGGCCAGCGCCTGGCTAAGCTACGACGTGAAAACCGGTCCGCTCGATGGCCTGACCGTGGGTTCCGGCGTGCGCTATGTCAACGGGATCACCAGCGATCGCCAGAATACCCATACGCTGCCGTCGTACACGCTGGTGGATATGGTGGTGGGGTATGATCTGTCGAAAGTCGGGCTCACGGGCGTAAGCGCGCAGCTCAACGTCAATAACCTGACAGACAAGAGCTACGTGGCGGCGTGTAATTCTCTCTCTTACTGCTACTTCGGGGCAGAACGCAGCATTGTGGGCAGCGTTTCATGGAGGTTCTGAGCCGCTGATTTTGCCGGGGGGAGCGGTTTTCTCCCTCTCCCTGTGGGAGAGGGGCGGGGTGAGGGCATCAGGCCGCACTACTCCTCCATGGCGATCACAATTGCCTCGCCCATTTTCTTCAGCGCATCGCGATTTTTCTCGGTCGCAGGCAACGCCACGTTGATCCGCAGGCAGTTGCGATACTTGCCGGACGCCGAAAACAGCGACCCGGCCGCCGCCTGAATTTTTAGCCTGCACAGCTGCTTACTCACACACACCATGTCCACTTTCTCCGGCAGCTCCACCCACAGCAGGAAACTTCCCTGGGGGCGCGTTACGCAAATCTCCGCCGGAAAATACTGGCGCACCCAGCAGGTGTAGGTTTCCATATTTTGCTGGTAAATCTGGCGCATACGCCGCACGTGGCGATGATAATGCCCCTCGCGGATAAACGCCGCCACTGCCATCTGGGTACCCGGTACGTTAAAACCGCCCGCGGCATATTTCATGTGCATGACCCGGTCGTAATAGCGCCCCGGCACAATCCAGCCGACGCGCAGCCCGGGCGCGACGGTTTTGGTAAAGGAACTGCACAAGATCACACGCCCATCAATGTCCATGGAGTGGATGGTACGTGGCCGCGGGTATTCCGCCGCCAGCTCGCCGTAGATGTCGTCCTCGACGATGACGATATCGTGCCGCTGAGCCAGCGTCAGCACTTGTTTTTTACGCGCCTCCGGCATAATAAATCCGAGTGGGTTATTGCAGTTCGGCACGAGGATCACCGCTTTAATCGGCCACTGCTCCAGCGCCAGCTCTAACGCCTCAACGCTGATGCCCGTCTCGGGATCGGTCGGAATTTCAATCGCCTTGATATCAAACCCGCGCAGCATCTGCATGGTGCCGTGAAACGACGGAGACTCCACCGCCACGATATCGCCCGGCTTGCACACCGACAGCAGGGCGATGGAGAGCGCCCCGTGGCAGCCGTTGGTGATCACAATTTCGTTCGCCGCCACGGCCGAACCGCCGTCCAGCATCAGGCGCGCTATCTGCTCGCGCAGCTCCAGTCGCCCGTCGAGCACGTCATAGCTCAGCATCTCCCCCGGATTATGCTGCGCAATGCGGCTCATCTCGCGCCACAGCGGTTTCAGGCTCGGCTGGGTGATGTCCGGCGAACCGCCGCCAAAGGAGATCATCTCTTTGTCGGCGCGGGCATCCAGCAGCATCATCACCTCATCCCACTGGGTGACGTCAACCGGGCGCTGCACCGGGCGCGTCATCGCCGGGACCGGCGGCTGGGCTTTGGGCTGCGAGACAAAATAGCCGGAGCGCGGTTGAGGGGTGATGAGCTGGAGGTTTTCAAGGATTTGGTAGGCCTGCTGTATGGTACTGATGCTCACGCCGTGCTCCTGGCTCAGCGCACGTACCGAGGGCAGACGTTCACCGCTACGATACAGCCCTTGTTGAATGCGTTCTGCCAGGAGATTGGCGAGATGTTGGTAACGGGTCATGCTGTATCCTCAGTGTTCACCATACAGATAATAAAACCAGTACAGATTGCCGCAAAAAACGCCATGCAGATACCGTTCTAACGGATCTGTATGTTAAAGAAAAGGTGTTTTTGAGTCTGTATTGTTAATAGCGATCTCCGCGATGATATCTCCACTGGCACAGCGAGGAGAGCATCATGGAATTCTTTGAGAATCGTTCGAAACGTCCGTTTATCCTGTTTATCTGGATCGGTAAAACGCTTTGCAACTGGTATCGCATCAACCGTACCCGCCGCATTCTGAGTCAGATGAGTGACGAGCAGCTCAAAGACGTTGGGCTGTCACGGCATGACGTGTGAGGCATCTCTCACCCGGTGGCGCTACGCTTACCGGGCCTGCTCGAACATGTAGGCCGGGTCAGGCGCAGCCGCCACCCGGCGATTTCAGCTCAACAGCGCAAGCGTCTGCCGTTTCGGCCTTTCCAGTAAATCCAGCGCCTCCTGATACGTCCGCACGTTGTTATAGCCCATCACCAGCCCGTAACGTTTGCCCGACCCGCGATACCACTCGGAGAGCGCATTGACCTGCAGCTGCTGTTCCTGCCAGCAGCGCGCGATCTCCCGGTCGCAGCTTCCCTTCGTCAGAAACGCCACGATATGCATTCCGCCGTCGTTTTGCTCGGTGAAAAACCGGTCGCCATACACCTCACGCAGGGCGGCAATCATCCACTCCCGGCGGGTCTGGTACAGCGTACGCATTTTCTTGAGATGCCGGAAAAAATGCCCCTCGTTCAGAAACGCGGTGAGGATCTTTTGCGTCAGCACGGGCTGGCCGCTGGTGACGAGGTCTGCGCAGTCGGTAAAGGCGTCGACGGTGCTGGCGGGCATCACCAGGTAGCCCATGCGCAGGGAGGGCATAATGGTTTTGCTGAAGGTTCCCATAAAGATCACCCGGTCGTGATGGTCGAGGCTTTTCAGCGAGGGCAGTACCTTGCGGGTGTAGTGAAATTCGCCGTCGTAATCGTCCTCAATGATCCAGGCTTCGTTCTGGCTCGCCCAGTCCAGCAGCTGCTGTTTGCGCGGCAAAGAGAGAGTTACCGCCAGCGGGCTTTGATGCGAGGGCGTAACGAGGGCAAAGCGCGCATCGCGATGGTTACGCAGCAGATAATCGATATCCATGCCCGCGCGGTCGACCGGCACGGTGTGCAGGCGCGGCAATATGCGCTTGAGCAGCTGCTGTCCCATAAAATAGCCGGGATCTTCAAACACCACTTTGTCGCTGCGGCTGGCGAGAGTATCAAGGATCAGGCGCAGGCTGCCGCTGTAGCCACTGGTGATCAGCACCTGTTCCGGCGTGCAGGCCAGCCCGCGTGAGATATTCAGATAGCGGGCAATGGCCTCACGCAGCGGATACCAGCCCAGCACGGGCGGGCTGAGCATCTCCTCCTGACGCATCGAGCGCGTCGCCTGGCCCGACAGCAGCAGCCATTTTTTATAGGGGAAGCTGTCAAGAGAGGGGATGCCGGGGCGCAGAAAACCGGCGCGCTCGCGCTGGCTAATCAGCGATTCCGGCAGCGTGCCGGTGGTCTGTTCGGCAGGCGCATTTTTTGCGGGCAGCAGAAGATCCGGATTCACTTTCGTGCCGCGCGCGCCCTGGCTCACCAGATAGCCTTCGCCGATGAGAATGGCGTAGGCCGTTTCGACGGTTTTGCGCGCCACCTTCATCTCTTCGGCCAGCACGCGGATCGCGGGGACCTTATCGCCGGGTTTAAGTACGCCGCGCGTGATGTTGTCGCGATAGCGGGTATAGATATCGTGATAGCCCGGTTTCATGTCCTACCTCGTTTTGCAGGTTTTGTACCTTTTGTACTATGTCATATTGCGGATACATTTACCTCACCGCATGACCTGTGCCGCACAAAATGAGGAAAGACAATGAGCACCCGCGTAAACCACCATAAAGCAACACCTGCCCTCGCCAACGCCCTGTCCGCCCTGAGCATGGAAGTGGCGAAAACCTCCATCGACCCGGCGCTCAAGCACCTGATCGACATTCGCGTGTCGCAGCTTAACGGCTGTACTTTCTGCCTGGATATGCACTCGAAAGAGGCCAAAATCGCCGGCGAGCGCGAGCTGCGCCTGTACCATCTGGCCGCGTGGCGTGAGTCTCCATTGTTCAGCGCCCGCGAGAAAGCGGCGCTGGCCTTCACCGAAGCGTTAACGCAGCCTGGCGTGCATGGCGTGAGCGACGCGCTGTACCGCAGCGTGGCCGAGCATTTCTCAGACGTGGAGATTTCAGAGCTGAACTTCGCCATCGTGGCGATCAACGCCTGGAACCGTCTGGGTATCACCTCCCGCATGGAACCAGGCTCGCTGGATGTGGCCTACGGGCTGAATAAAGCTAACCTGGAATAACCCCGCGCTCGCGGATCATCGCCACCAGCGCCCGTAACCCTGGCGGGACGTGGCGATGACCAGGATAGTAAAGGCGCAGCCCGGCAAACGGCTGCGTCCAGTCGTTTAAAACGCTCACCAGTTCCCCGCTTTTTAGCTCATCCTGAATATAAAGTTCCGGTAAAAAGCCGACGCCAAGCCCGGCTTTTACCGCCGCGATCGACGCAAAAAGATCCGACGTCGCAAAGCGCGGCGGCACCGCCAGAGTGCAGGTCTCACCGCGACGTGCCAGCTCCCACCGGTAGATCCCCCCGTGGGACATACGCATGCCAATCCCCTGATGTTGCAGAAGATCGTCCGGCGTTTGGGGGATCCCGTGCTGCGCGAAATAGCCCGGCGTGGCGATAACGAGCTGGCGGATATCGGCCGTCAGGGGCACGGCGATCATGTCCTGCGGCACGGACTCCTGGAGGCGGATCCCGGCGTCATAGCCTTCGGCGACGATGTCGATCATTCGCGCTTCGCTCACCGTCTCCACCCGCATCTTCGGGTAGCGGATCATAAAGTCGATCAGCAACCGATCCAGAAACAGCGTGCCGATATGGCTCGGTACGTTCAGGCGCAGCGTGCCGGCAGGTTCTCCGGTATCGCTGTGGATCTCCTCGCTGGCCTGGCGAATTTCCTGCAATGCCGGGCCAATGCGCGCCACATAGCGCTGCCCGGCGTCGGTAAGCGCCACGCTGCGGGTGGTGCGGTTAAAGAGGCGGGTATCAAGACGGCTCTCCAGCCCGGCGACGGCGTTACTCACCGCCGTGGCGGACATCCCCAACTCCTGCGCCGCGCCGCGAAAGCTGCCGCGGCGCACGACGGCCATAACCACTTCCAGCTCGGTCAAACCTGAACGATGCATAGATTATCCTGAAAATCGAAACAACCCTTGCAGCATAGCGTGGATTATCGCAACGGCGTAGTCGTGCCAGACTGTGTTCATCCAGCCTGAGGAGGTTTATATGCACAACATCGAACAGATTTTTATCAACGGTGAGTTTGTTACCCCGCACGGTACCGAGCGTTTTGATTTGTACAATCCCGCCATGGCGCGGGTTATCGGCCAGGTGCGTCTGGCGGATGAGGTCGATGGCGTACGCGCCATTGCAGCTGCCAAAGCTGCTTTTCCGGCGTGGTCGCAAACGTCCAAAGCGGAACGCATTGCGGCGCTAAAACGGATGCATGCCGCCGTAGTGGCCCGTCATGACGAACTGCTTGAGGCCGTTATCGAGGAGTATGGCGCACCTGCGTCGCGCTCGGCGTGGATGGCCAGCTATCCGGCGGAGGTCATCGCCCAGGCCATTGCGGCGCTGGAGGCGTTCGAATTTACCTCTGCCGCGGGCGCCGCGACGGTACAGATGGTGCCGCTTGGCGTGGCGGGGCTTATCACGCCGTGGAACAGCGATGCTGGCTTTATCTGCGGCAAGCTGGCCGTTGCGCTGGCGGCAGGCTGTACGGCGGTGATCAAGCCGAGCGAAATGAGCGCGCTGCAAACCCGGGTCATCACCGAGGCGCTGGCTGATGCCGCCCTGCCGCCGGGGGTGTTTAACATCGTCACCGGGCGCGGCGACAGGGTCGGTGAAACCCTCAGCCGCCATCCCGATGTGGCAAAAATCTCGTTTACCGGTTCGACGGCGACAGGTAAGGCGATCCTGCGTAACGCCGCAGAAAGCTTTAAGCGCGTCACCCTGGAGTTAGGCGGCAAATCCCCGACGATCCTGCTGGAGGATGTCGATCTTACCAGCGCGATCCCGCTGGTGGTGCAGGCCGGGTTTATGAACAGCGGACAGGCCTGCGTGGCGGGCACGCGCATTCTGGTACCCCAGTCGCGCAAAGCGGAAATCGAAACCGCGCTGGCCGACGCGGTGGCGGCGGTGAAATCCGGCGATCCGCGCAATAACGCCACGGAAATCGGCCCGATGGTCAGCGAAAAGCAGTGGCAGCGGGTGCAGAGCTATATTCGTAAAGGCATCGACGAGGGGGCACGCCTGCTGGCGGGCGGTGAAGGTCGCCCGGAAGGTACGCAGGACGGCTGGTTTGTGCGCCCGACGCTGTTTGCGGACGTGAATAATCAGATGGCGATTGCCCGTGACGAGATTTTCGGCCCGGTGCTGTGCGTCATCCCTTATCGCGATGAGGCAGAGGCCGTCGCCATTGCTAACGATACCGACTATGGCCTGAGCGCGATGGTGCTGGGCGGCGATGTGGCGCGTGCGCATCGCGTGGCACAGCAGATCGTTTCCGGTCGGGTGCTGGTAAACACCCTTGCCCATGAACCGAAAGCACCGTTCGGCGGGTTCAAACACTCAGGTGTTGGGCGCGAGATGGGCGAGTGGGGAATTCGCGCGTTTATGGAGCCCAGGTCGGTTGTGGGTTGAACCCTGCCCGGTGGCGCAGCCGCCCCGCTTGCCGGGGCGTTACGTGCCGGGTTCACTCTTCAAACAGGCTTTCAAAAGTTTTCGTCGGTAAGAAGAGCGTGAATTCATTCTCGGCCAGAAGCGGTATGAACCCCAGTTTGAGGTAAAAATTTCTGGCTTTATCGTTCAGCGCTTCAACAAACAGACCATGAATGCCGACGGCAAAGGAGGCCAAATAGACGGTCTTCATAGCATGGGTGACAAGTAACTCACCAAAACCTTGCCCCTGAATGCGTTTATCAATAGCCAGACGCCCTAAGGTTACGCTCGGCACATTTTTATAAGGAATGCGCTTCTGCTGGGTTTTAGAGGGCAGGTAAGCCTTTTCAAAGCAACTCCCGGAGAGCGTGTAATACCCCAGTATCCGCGGGTTTTCCTCGCGGGTCGTGAGCACGTAGGCACGCAAAAACTTCCCGCGATGCTGGCGTTTAAGGTGTTCCGCAAGGAAGGTGTTAAGGCTTACTTCTCCGCAATCGAACTGGCTCAGGTCGTACTCAACGTCTTCTGAAAAAATCCCTATCTTCACATCGTTCACGTATTACTCCATATCCTGGAGACGCTTCGCCGCGCGTTTCAGGCGGTCATTTGGTGCCGGCGGGTTGCTGATGGCCTCCATTACCGTATTCCAGGAGGCTTCATTAAGGATCATGCGACGGTGTCGATCGATAACTTCCGCAGCGCGTTCAGAAGCCGTGCTGACCATGAACTGTGAAATTGACTGGTTGGTCATTGCTGCAGCTTCTTCGATCAGGCTTTTATCGTCTTCGCTTAACCTCAGATCGATGCGCTGTTTCTTCAGTGCTGTCATGATGTGCTTCTCAATTGTTTTTCAGCTTTATTTGAATTGTACGGTGTTAATCCGTACACCTATGATAGGTGTGTCTTCAACATAATTCAATGAGAAATTCAGCGTAGCGCCCTCCGGCACAACACTTCGCTCTTTACCGAGTGGTGGTAACGGCTTCGGGAAACGTTGCCATTAAGAGACTGTTTAGCCATTAAAAAAAGCCCGGTGGCGCTGCGCTTACCGGGCCTGTGGGTATGTCACCTCTGGCAGTGCCTTTCGCAATTCCTGCTCTTTTGTCCATCGTTTCTTGATACTTACCCTGATAACTATTATCCTGAGTGCGTACTACGAGAGGACTCCCCATGAGTGAAGACGAACTGTTTAGCCGCCGGCCAATGGGCATGCGGATGGCGATGGTCGTGCGCCAGTGGCGTGCGGTGATCGACGATGCCATTCTCGATACCGGGTTAACCCAGTCGAGCTGGACGGTAATGATGCAGCTGCAACAGCTTGGGGATAACGTCTCGGTAAGCGAGCTGGCGGAGGTGCAGGGTATCGAACTGCCGCCGCTGATGCGCACCCTGACACAGCTTGAAAAGCAGGGCTACCTGCTGCGCACCGTATCGCCTTACGACAAGCGTATCCGGCTGCTAACGCTGACGCCCGAAGGGAAGAGCGTTCTTGAAACGCTGACTCAGGTTATTGAGAACTTTCAGGCTCGCGTCTCGCACAATATCGCGCCGGAACATATCACCATTTTCAGCGCTACGTTGAATCAAATCGCCTGCAATTTGCGGACTATCCGCGAAGAAGATAACAAGACCGAAAAATAATGACTCCTGAACAAAAGTTTGCCCGCTGGGTAAGGGTAAGTATTGCCTCTTTCCTGCTGATGTTTGTCTACTTTATCGTCGCGGATATCTGGATCCCGCTGACGCCGGACTCCACCGTGATGCGCGTGGTGACGCCGGTCTCTGCGCGCGTCTCCGGCTACGTCGCGGCGGTACACGTGCACAACAACAGCCAGGTTAAAAAAGGCGACCTGCTGTTTGAGCTAGACGACACGCCGTTTCGTAACAAAGTGGAAGCGGCGCAAATCGCGCTGGAGCAGGCCCGCCTGTCCAACGAACAGCTGGATGCGCAGATCGCTGCCGCCCAGGCCAGCCTGAAAACGGCGGTGCTGACCGCGCGCAACGACAAAGTGACGTTCGACCGCTATCAGAAGCTGAGCGCGCTGCAGAACGTCTCGCAGTCTGACCTCGACAAGGTGCGCACTGCCTGGCAGAGCAGCGAGCAGTCCGTCAGTTCGCTTCAGGCCAACATCCGTAACCTGCGCATTCAGCGCGGCGAGCGCGATGAACACCGTAACGTGACGCTGCAAAAATACCGCAACGCGCTGGACGATGCCGAGCTGAACCTCGGCTGGACGAAGGTCTATGCCGAAGCGGACGGCACGGTGAGTAATCTGCAGCTCAGCCCCGGATTTTATGCCTCCTCCGGCTCTGCCGCGCTGGCGCTGGTGAACAACCAGACCGATATCGTGGCCGATTTCCGCGAGAAGAGCCTGCGTCATACCCATCAGGGAACCGACGCCGCCGTGGTGTTCGATGCCTTTCCGGGGCAGGTTTTCCGCGCCCACGTGACCAGCAGCGATGCCGGGATCCTCGCCGGGCAGGAAGCGGTAAACGGCGAGCTGTCCCAGCCGGAGACCTCTAACCGCTGGGTACGTGACGCGCAGCGTATGCGCATCCACGTGGCGCTGGATGAAGCGCTGCCGAAGCACCTGCCGACCGGCGCCCGTGCCACGGTGCAGCTGTACAACAGCGAAGGGCCGTTCGCGCGCTTCTTCTCCGGGATGCAGATCCACCTGGTGAGCCTGCTGCACTATGTCTATTAACACTCTGGCGAGGGTCTTTACCCCGCACGGCAACATCGTCTACACAGCCAACGACTTTCGCCAGACCCTGCGCATCGTCTTTGCCGGGATGATTGCCCTCAGCGTGTCGAGCTTCTACAACACCAGCTACGGCGTGTTCTTCGTGGTCTACCCGATCATGCTGCTGTCGCTGGTACCGGTGTTCAACCGCCACGTGGCAAAGCAGTTTGTCTTTAGCGCCGCGCTGAACTGCGTTGAAATGGTGATTATCATCGGCTTTTTGTCGCAGTGGCCGGTGATCATGACGCTGGTGGTCTTTGCCCTGTACGTGATGCGCTTTCGCTTTATGAGCAAGGGGCCGCTGTTTCTGTTCGGCTCCATGGGCGTGGTGTGCCAGAGCGTGATGCTCAACTTTATGAGCTACCCGACGACCAACTGGCACACGCTGTTATTCTCCAATATCGAAGCGAGCGTGATGGCGGTGTGCCTGAGTGCACTGATGAACTACCTGCTGCCGGACGTCGAACCCCGCAAGCCGCCGCCGCTGATTGAGAAAGATGATGCCCGGGTGCGCCACGAGTCGTTGCTTTCCGGGACGGTCGCCACGCTGATCTTTGTGGTGTTCCAGATAAGCGACCTGAGTGATTCGCTCTCGGCGCTGATGGCGGGCGTGCTGATCCTGTTCCCGATGCACTATCGCGGCGCGGTGATGAGCTCGGTCTGGCGCGTGGTCGGCGTGGTGCTGGGCTGCCTGTATATCCTGGTGGTGCAGCTTATCCTCTACGATCACAGCAGCCACATGCTGCTGATGATGCCGTTGATTGGCCTCGGGCTGGCGTTTGGCGCGCGGCTGCACGTCATGGAGAAGGTGGGGGCGGGCGTCGGCTTTGCCAGCATCACCACCATCGGCATTATGTTCGGGCAGAACATGCACCCGGACAGCGACCTGGTGTTCAGCGATTTATACCGCATCACGTCGGTCACCTTCGCGCTGGTGACCACGCTGACGCTGGTCTTTCTGGTGCACCGGGTCCTGAACTGTTTTGCTCCGACGCGCTACGTTATCGCGCCGCCGAAAGCAGAGTAGTGTGCAAGCAGGGTGGGCAACTGCGAGAGTAAAAACAGGATCAGCCCAATCGTCCCGCCTACCAGCGTGCCGTTGACGCGGATAAACTGCAGGTCTTTGCCGATATTCAGTTCAATCTGGCGCGACATATCTTTGGCGTCCCAGCTTTTTACCGTGTCGCTGATATGGCGCGTGAGGAACGCGGCGAAGTCCGGCGCGACGCGGTGCGCGGCCTGCTCCAGATGCTCGTTCAGCGACGCGCGCAGGCTGGCATCGGCGTTCAGCGTTTCGCCAAACCACAGCCCGGCGTTGGCGATGCGCTGCTTCACGCGGGAGTCTTCGCTGTGCATATCCGCTTTCAGCCATTCGCGCAGGTCGGCCCACATCTCGCCCAGATAGCGGTTAAACGCCTCGTCATTCTTCAGATAATGCTTGATGTTGTCGGCTTTCGCCGCCATGTCCGGATCGTTTTTCAGGTTATCGATAAACTTGAGCGTGGCGCGGTCAAACGCCTGACGGATCTGGTGCGTGCGGTCGTGGCTGATGTCATCCAGCAGGGTATTCACCGCGTTCGATACCATCTCCGCGCTCTGGTCGCCCAGCCACTCCGTCGGCAGCACCATCGCTTTGCGCGGATGTTCGGTTTTGAGCCAGTGGACAATCTGACTGGCGATGAAGTCCCGCGTGCTTTCCCGCTGAATCAAGGTAATCAGACGGTTGATGATCGCATCCAACAGCACCTGATGGCGGTTATTTTTGGTCATGCTTTCCAGCATGACGGCGCTAGTTTCGGTGAAATCGACCTTGTCGAGCGCCTTATGTACGGCACGTTTAAGCAGCCGCTGAATACGCCCGTCATCGGTAAGTTCCAGAAAACCGCTCATGACCTGGATCAGGTGCTGCCCGACGCGCTGGGCGTTGTCCGGTTGACTGAACCAGGTGCCAATCATCTTAGCCGGTTCATAGCGGCGGATTAAGTCCACCAGGGATTGCGTATCGAGGAATTTTTCCTGAACAAACTGACCCAGATTTTCGCCGATCCGATCTTTATTGCGCGGAATGATCGCCGTATGGCGCGCGATAAACGGAATGGGCACCCGGCGGAACAGGGCAACCACGGCAAACCAGTCTGCCAGCGCGCCCACCATTGCGGCCTCGGCGATGGCCTTGACGCCGCGCACCCAGAAGGTCTGCGGTAGAAACAGTGTGGTAATAAACGCCGCGGCAGCAATCAGCAGCAGCGACAGCGCCAGCAGCTTGGCGCGTTTGAGTTCGGCTAATTTTTCCATGGCTTAAGGATAGAGGGAAGCGGGGGGAAAGTGCAAAATTCCCCACCAGGCGTGGAGGGTTCCGGGTGAGCGCGTCCGGCTAAGAACGTTCCGTATATACCCAACTTTACGTCCACCGCCAGTCATATTGACTACCCTTAATACCCTAAGCGGTAATTAAAGGAGATTCGATATGGCTTACCAGACAGTAAATCCTGCCACCAACCAGCTGGTGAAAGAATACCCCTCCCACACCGATGCGGACGTCGAGGCGGCGCTGAAGGCGGCGGACGCGCTCTATCACTCCGACTGGGCGAAAGGCGATATTGAACAGCGCCTGCCGGTGCTGCACAAGCTGGCCGATCTGATTGATGCGCGCGTGGAGGAACTGGCTAAAATCGCCAGTCAGGAGATGGGTAAGCTCATCGAACAGAGCCGCGGCGAAGTGAAGCTCTGCGCGCAGATTGCCCGCTATTACGCCGATAACGCGAAGCAGTTTTTAGCGCCTGTAAAATACAAATCGGAACTGGGTGAAGCCTGGGTAGAGCATCACCCCATCGGCGTGCTGATGGCGGTTGAACCCTGGAACTTCCCTTATTACCAGCTGATGCGTGTGCTGGCTCCTAACCTGGCGGCGGGTAACCCGGTGATTGCCAAACACGCGAGTATTGTCCCGCACTGCGCCGAGACCTTTGCGCATCTGGTGCGCGAAGCGGGTGCGCCGGAAGGGGCATGGACAAACCTGTTTATCTCCTCTGATCAGGTGGCGAAGATTATCGCCGACGAACGCGTGCAGGGCGCAGCGCTGACCGGCTCTGAAAAAGCGGGTAGCGTGGTTGCGGCCCAGGCGGCGAAGCACATCAAAAAATCGACCCTGGAACTGGGCGGTAACGACGTGTTTGTGGTACTCGACGACGCGGATATCGATAAAGCCGTGAAGATTGGCGTCAACGCCCGTCTGAATAACGCGGGCCAGGTCTGTACTGCGGCGAAGCGCTTTATCCTGCATGAAAAAATCGCCGACGCGTTCCTGAGCAAGTTCACCGAGGCGTTTAAGCAGGTGAAGATTGGCGATCCGCTGGATGAAAGCACCACGCTGGGGCCACTGTCATCCAAAGACGCACTGGAGACGCTGACCAAACAGGTCGACGAGGCGGTGAAGCATGGCGCGAAGCTGCACTACGGCGGCAAGCCGGTCCAGCGTGAGGGCAGCTTCTTTGAGCCGACCATCCTGACGCATATCTCACGCGAGAACCCGGCATACTTCGAAGAGTTCTTCGGCCCGGTCGCGCAGGTTTATGTGGTGAAAAGCGACGATGAAGCCGTCGCGCTGGCCAACGACTCGCACTACGGACTCGGTGGCGCGGTGTTCAGTCAGGATATCGAGCGTGCGAAGAAAATGGCGTCTCGCATCGAAACCGGGATGGTGTATATCAACTGGCTCACCGACACGGCGGCAGAGTTGCCGTTTGGCGGCGTGAAGCGTTCCGGTTACGGGCGTGAACTGTCGGATCTGGGGATCAAAGAGTTTGTAAACCAGAAGCTGGTGGTGGTACATCAGTAATCGCACCCATAAAAAACCTGCCATGCGGCAGGTTTTTTTTGTTCGCGCTTATTGCACTTCGATCTTATCCCAGCCGCTTTTATACATGCAGCTGTCTACCAGGGTATCTCTGCGATACTCATTGGCGTCTTCAACCGTATAGCTGGTGGAAACATCCTTTTTCTTGTGTTTCTTGTCCTGCTTTTCCGAGTTTGAACCCGTCACAACGTTATCCGGGGGCAGATCGATAAGTGCCTGAGCTTCGCATTCCGTTAGCTTTTTATTCATTTCCCTGTCACTGACGCCAGGCTTGACCCATTTATACTGGACGCAGCCTGACAGCAGTAACGTAATACTCAGAACACTAAGCGCGGCGATGCGGGTTTTCATCAGAAGCTTACTCCGCCGCCTACGTATGCGCCGTCAATCAGGGTGTGGTTTGGACGACCGTCTTTGCCATCAACGCTCACGTGGCGGTAACCCACTTTCAGCGTCACAGGTTTAATTGGGGTCCAGCTTACGCCGCCGTTTGCTTCAACGTAGTTTTTTACGCTGTTGTTCAGGCCGTCTGGCGCAACATAACCTTCACCGAACACGTGGATGCTGTCGGTCAGCGCAACGTTTACACCACCGCCGATAGGGAAGGCCACGCCGTTATCGCCTTTTTTCGGGCCGATGTAGATCGCTTTAGCGCCCGCATTCAGCATCACCGGGCCAACTTCCAGGTTGTAACCTGCGCCAACGCCGCCGGTCTGCGTACCGTCATCGGTGTTCTTCAGCCAGTTGCTCTCCGCATACAGGCCAGATGAGGATTTACCCATTTCCAGATTAAGGTTGGTAAAGTTTTTACCCTGCTCAATGCTGCCGCCCATAGCCAGTGCGGAACCTGATACAGCGGTCAGAGCAGAAAGGAGAAGAACATTCAGCTTTTTCATGTTTTATGCCTCGTCATTAAATTAATCTGGGCACACCTTAACAAGCGAGGTTTATGACTGCAAATGTGAGGCGGTTCGCAGTTTTATGCTGATTTTGTTAATAATTTTCCGCATTGTTGTTGCGTGTTGGTTTGTATTTGCTTTCGTCAACGCGAATGTTTTTTACGTTTAGAAACGGTTTAGAATTTTGTCTAAATATCATCTGAACGAGGCGGGGATATTGATTGGAAATGCATTAATTGGGTTTCTAATAATTTCCTGAAATGTTTCCGCTGTAACGGATAACAACGTAAATTTACATTTTTATGGTTAAGTTATACTCAGCCCTTTATCAACTATACCTGTTAATGGCATGAATGCTTGCCATAAAAATCATTAATGCAAAAAATACGTGTAAGAAGTATGTCATTGTCATGTATTTGGATGACGATATGCCGATATCATCACAAGGATGATTAAATAATCATGATGAACAGAGTAAAAGGATTTTTCCCGAAAATTGCGATCCCTCATCCCACCGGGAGAGGGAACAAGCAGGCGTTATTTACGTAGCCCCGCAAAGGCTGACCGAATCTCATCTTCCGGCAGCTCAAGCCCGATAAAGACCATCACGCTGTGCGGCGGTTCGTCGCCCCAGGGGCGATCCCAGTCGGCGCTGTACAGGCGCTGCACGCCCTGGAACAGCAGGCGGTTAGGTTCACCGTCAATCCACAGCATTCCTTTGTAGCGCAGCAGCTTGTCGGCAAACGACAGCAGCAGGTTCTCCATTACGCGGGAAACGTCGCTGATACCTACCGGGTAATCCAGCTCAACCACAATGGACGAGACGTCATTTTGCTTATCGGCCATAAAGTGGAAGCGCGGTCTGGAGGTGACGTTCTCTTCGAGCATAAAGCCGTTGGTGTTGAACAGCTGAGACAGGTCAATATCGCCGTGCGTCACGGTATAAATCGGGGCGCGTGAGTTAATGCGCGTCAGCCGCTCGCGCAGTTTCTCGCTGTCGCCTGCCACGTCGGTTTTGGTCAGCAGGATGCGATCCGCGTAGCCAACCTGAGACTGGGCAATGGTGAACTGGTTCATCTGCTCGTCGGCGTGAACCGCATCGACCAGCGCAACAACGCCGTCCAGCAGGTAGCGCTGGCAGAGAATGTCATGGGAGAAAAAGGTCTGGATAATCGGGCCGGGGTCGGCCATGCCGGTGCATTCAATCACCAGGCGGTCAAAGCTGATGTCTCCGCGGTCGCGGCTGTCGAGCAGATCCAGCAGGGCGTCTTCTAATTCGTTTGAGCGGGTGCAGCAGATGCAGCCGTTGGTCAGGGTTTTGATCTGCGTGGCGCGATCGCCAATCAGCTGGTCGTCGACGGAGACTTCGCCGAATTCGTTTTCAATCACGGCGATGTTGAAGCCGTGCTGTTCATTGAGGATGTGGCGCAGCAGGGTGGTTTTACCTGCGCCGAGGAAACCGGTCAGCAGGGTGACGGCAATCGGGGTCATGGTCTCTCCTTTAGCAGCAGCGTACGCCGCCTTCTCCACTTCCGCCGTAGCGCGCTTCCTGACGCTCGCGGAAGAACTCGGTGTAGGTCATGTACGGCTTATCCGGATGGTTGGTCTTCATATGCTCAACGTAGTTGTCATAGTCCGGAATGCCAATCAGCATTTTCGCCGCCTGACCGAGGTATTTTTTTGCTTCGCCTAAGTTACCAAACATAATGCATCCTGATAAGACAAAGCCCGGCAGGGGGCGCCGGGCATTGTTACCCCTCACCCCAACCCTCTCCCAAAGGGAGAGGGGGAGGCGTGTGGATTAATGGTGTGAAGAGGTCTTCACGCCGCCTTCCGGTACGGGTACGTACGGGGTTTCTTTGTCCGTACGACCGTCGGCGTTACGCACGTTCATCCAGGTTTTGATGCCGTAGAAGATGATGCTGTACACCACCACCAGGAACAGAATGCTCAGACCCGCGTTGGTGTAGTTGTTCACCACGATATGGTTCATGTTGGCAATCTGCTGCGCGGTGAGGTCTGCGCCGCCTGCGGCAATCTTCTCTTTATACTGGTTAGCCATGAAGAAGAAGCCTTCCAGCTGCGGGTTGGCGCTGAACAGTTTCAGGCCAAGCGCCCAGGTGGTGCAGAGCAGCAGCCACAGCGCAGGCACCACGGTCACCCAGATGTATTTGGTGCGTTTCATTTTCACCAGCACGACGGTGCCGAGCACCAGCGCCACGGCGGCCAGCATCTGGTTAGAGATACCGAACAGCGGCCACAGGCTCTTCACGCCGCCCAGCGGGTCGACAACGCCCTGATACAGCAGGTAACCCCACAGGCCTACGCAGCCCGCCGTACCCAGAATGCCCGCGACCAGAGAGTCGGTTTTCTTCAGGAACGGTACGAAGTTGCCCAGCAGATCCTGCAGCATGAAGCGACCCGCACGGGTACCTGCATCCAGCGCGGTCAGGATGAACAGCGCTTCAAACAGAATACCGAAGTGGTACCAGAAGCCCATGTCCGCCCACGGCAGCACCTTGTGGAACACGTGTGCGATACCGACAGCCAGCGTAGGCGCGCCACCTGCGCGGTTCAGTACGGACGGTTCGCCGATGTCTTTCGCGGTCTGCATGATCTGCTCAGGCGAAATCACAAAGCCCCAGGAGCTAACGGTAGCAGCTGCGTGTGCGCTCGCATCTTTCAGCTGCGCCATGATCAGTGCCGCGTTGTCACCGCCCATCTCATGCAGGTTTGGCATGGTAATGCCCAGGCCCGCCGGTGGGGTATTCATCGCGAAATAGAGACCCGGTTCGATAATGGACGCGGCAACCAGCGCCATGATCGCCACGAAGGACTCCATCAGCATGGCACCGTAACCGATCAGACGGGCGTCTTTTTCGTTCGCCAGCAGCTTCGGTGTCGTACCGGAAGCAATCAACGCGTGGAAGCCAGACACGGCGCCACAGGCGATGGTGATGAACAGGAACGGGAACAGCGCACCTTTCCACAGCGGACCGGTACCGTCGATGTACTGGGTCACTGCCGGCATTTTCAGATCCGGGTTAATCACCAGGATGCCGATCGCCAGACCGACGATAACGCCGATTTTCAGGAAGGTGGCCAGATAGTCACGCGGAGCCAGAATCAGCCAGACCGGCAGCAGGGCAGAGACAAACGCATAGCCGATCAGCGCGAAGGTGATGGTGGTGTCTTTAAAGGTCAGCGCCGGGCCCCAGTACGGGTCGTGCGCAATCACCCCGCCAAAGTAGATGGAAGCCACCAGCAGAACGATACCAATGACCGACACTTCGCCCACGCGACCCGGGCGAATAAAGCGCATGTAGATACCCATAAACAGCGCAATCGGCACGGTGGAGCAGACGGTGAAGACCCCCCACGGGCTTTCGGCCAGCGCTTTCACCACGATTAACGCCAGCACCGCGAGGATGATGATCATAATCAGGAAGCAGCCGAACAGGGCGATCGTTCCCGGCACGCGACCCATCTCTTCTTTGACCATCTCACCGAGAGACGCGCCGTTACGGCGAGAAGAGATAAACAGCACCATGAAGTCCTGCACCGCACCGGCCAGCACGACGCCTGCCAGCAGCCACAGGGTTCCCGGCAGGTAGCCCATCTGCGCCGCAAGAACCGGACCAACCAGCGGACCCGCGCCTGCGATAGCGGCAAAGTGGTGGCCAAACAGCACGTAGCGGTTGGTTGGCACATAGTTCAGGCCGTCATTGTTAATGACCGCCGGGGTGGCGCGCGTGGGGTCGAGCTTCATGACCTTCTGCGCGATGTACAAGCTGTAGTAGCGATAAGCCACAAGGTAGACGGAAACCGACGCGACCACGATCCACAGGGCGCTGACGTGTTCGCCCCGGCGTAATGCGACAACCGCCAGACAGAAAGCGCCGAGGATCCCGAGTAATGCCCAGGGCACGTGCTTAAGTAGTTTTTTCGTATCCATAGTAAGACCTGTTTTTTTATGTAAAGAAAAAAGGGTCAGGGTTCGTTGTGAGGAGGTATTGATTAATGCTGGAGGGATCGTGCCAGATCGTCGCGCGTGTAAAGGAAGGTAAATGGGTGAGTGGTTGAAAGCGGTGGGTGAGCGGTCAAAGGAGGGGGCGAGTGGTTCAGGCTCGCCGCGAGGGGTAAAAATTATGTGATTGCGATCACTCAGAATCGTCTAAAGCAGCCTTCTGATACGCGGGGATCAGCCGGTATCGCCCGTCGCCCACGTGCTCAATAATCGGAGAGAGCGCCTGCAGATCGCGGTACACGGTGCGCTCGGTAATACCAAACTTGTTCATCAGATCGCTGCGATGCACCACCCCGTGAAGATGCAGCGCAATAAAAATATCCACAAGACGTTCAGCCGAGCGGCTCCGCGTCGAATTAGCCATAAAGGATGTCCTGGAGAGCAAAGAGGTATGTCCGTCGACAGACACAAAATTTATCTTATGGATAGTTAACGGCGTGACTTAGGGGAAACATTAGGGGAATTTGCGCAAAAACGCGCTGGCCGGGGAAGGCCAGCGCGAGGGGAGGTTATACGGCGGCGGCAAGCTCCATCATCACCGGATGGAAACGGCGTTTGAAGTAGATCAGCCCGTGGCCCGCGTCGCTGAGCAGGATAGTCTTAATTTCAACCAGATAGACCAGATGCGTGCCGATGGTCTGCACCTGAGTTATCTCCCCTTCGAGGCTTGCCAGCGCGCCTTTCAGCACCGGCTGTGCCAGCGGCCCTTTTTGCCAGCAGGAGAGGTTAAAGCGCTCCTCCATCGCCATGCCGGTCATCCCGGCGAAGTGGCGGGCCATGATCTCCTGCTCGTGGTTCAGCACGTTCACGCACAGCCGGCCATTGCCCTGGAAGACCGGGTTCATGGCGCTGTTGGCGTTGATGCAAACCATCAGCGAGGGCGGCGTGTCCGTGACCGAACAAACGGCGGTGGCCGTGATGCCGCAGCGTCCCGCATCGCCTTCGGTGGTCACAACGTTCACCGCCGCCGACAGGCTGGCCATGGCATCGCGAAAGCGCAGGCGTTGTTCATCTAATTGCATTGAAGCCTCCCGCTGCGTTATTTCAGCAGCTTATCCAGCATGTTGATATCGGTGTTGTTGTGCAGGTGCGGCACGGTCCAGCCGTGCTGGTCGTACTCGGACATGCAGCGGTCGACCATCGCCATCATTTTGTCCATGTTGCCGGAGCTTTGCGCCTGGCGCAGGCACTGCAGGCGGATCTCGTCCTGGCTGCCGGAGTAGTTGATCTCATACAGCTCGTGGCGGCCACCGAACTCGCTGCCGATGGCATCCCACATCAGTTTCAGGATCTTAATGCGCTCGACGTGATCCATGCCGTTCGAGCCGCGCACGTACTTCGCCAGATACTGGTCGATCTGCGGGTTGTTCAGATCCCGGGCGCTGGACGGCAGGTAGATCAGGCCGCTGGTCACGTTGCGCTCAATGATGTTTTTGATTTTGGCGTAGGCCATCGGGGCCATCACGCGGTAGGTCTGCAGCGCCGCGTGGTCCGGCAGGTACGCACCGTTGACCCACGGGGTTGCCTCTGAGCACATGGAGTCGCTCAATGCCCAGAACATGTTGCGCCAGGCCACCACTTCGCCAAGATCTGCCTGCACGCCGCGAAACTCCAGGGTACCGGTACACTCCAGCGATTTTTTCAGCAGGGCGGTGATGAAGTCGAGCTTCACCGCCAGACGTACGCAGGCCTGCAACGGGTACATGCGGGCGAAGCCGCCCTCCATTGTCCAGCGACGACAGCGGTCAAAATCGCGGTAGATCAGCACGTTTTCCCACGGGATCAGCACATGATCCATCACCAGGATCGCATCGTTCTCGTCGAAGCGGCTGGAGAGTGGATAGTCATACGGCGAGCCGGTGGCACCGGCCACCATCTCGTAGGAGGCACGGGAGATCAGCTTCACGCCCTCGGCATCCATCGGCGCGACGAACATCAGCGCGAAGTCCGGGTTTTCGCCCATCACCTGCGCGGAGCCAAAGCCGATCATGTTGTAGTGGGTCAGCGCCGAGTTGGTTGCCACCACTTTCGCGCCGCTGACGATGATCCCCGCGTCGGTCTCTTTCTCCAGCTTGATGTAAACGTCTTTGACCTCGTCCGCCGGTTTGTGGCGGTCGATCGGCGGGTTGACGATAGCATGGTTGAAGTACAGACCGGTCTCCTGAATGCGGGTGTACCAGTTACGGGCGTTCTGCTCGAACTGGCCGTAGAACGCCGGGTTAGCCCCCAGCGCGCAGCCGAAAGCCGCTTTGTAGTCAGGCGTGCGGCCCATCCAGCCGTAGCTCAGGCGGGACCACTCGGCGATGGCATCACGCTGCTGGCGCAGGTCATCGGCGCTTTTCGCCACCCGGAAAAATTTGTGGGTGTAACCGCCGCTGCCGGTGTCGGTGCCCCAGCAGAGGGTGTCCTGCATGTCTGGCTTGTGCAGCGCGTCGTACATCTGCGCGATGGACGCCGCCGCGTTACGAAATGCCGGATGGGTAGTGACGTCTTTAACGCGTTCGCCGTAGATATAAATCTCGCGGCCATCCTGCAGGCTTTTTAAATACTCTTCGCCGGTGAGCGGGCGTTTGGCATCGGCGCGGAAATCTTCAGGCTTCATAGGGACCTCGTATCGGAAGATGTTTGTTAAATTTATGTTTTGTTTTTGTTGTTTAATTGAAGCGTGAGAGAGGCGGAACGTGAAGGGACGTTTGGGACAACGGCGGGTACTTTTCGGGTGAGATCGGAGAGTGTGATGTCCCTCACCCTAACCCTCTCCCAAAGGGAGAGGGGACGTTTACTCCCTCTCCCTTTGGGAGAGGGCGGGGGTGAGGGGAACAGGCGACACCGGTACTTTCTGCGCCCGATACGCGCTCGGCGAACACCCCACTAACCGGTTAAAAAAGCGGGCGAAATAGGCCGGGTCTTTAAATCCAAGCTGCCAGGCGATGTCGCTGACGGCGCTGTCGGAAAAAAGCAGCAGCCGTCTGGCCTCGCGTAGCTGACGGTCGAAGATCAGCCGTTTTGGCGGGCGGTTGGCGAAGCGGCGGCAGATATCCGTCAGGCGCGATTCGGTGAGATGCAGCTCGCTGGCATATTCCGGCACCGTCCAGTGCTGGTGGTAATGCGCGTCAATCAGCAGGGTAAAGCGCTGGAACAGCTTTAGCTCGCCGCGCATGCCGCAGGCTTCGTGGTCGTCGAGCTTTGCGTTGCGCAGCAGTAGCGTAAAAACCGCCTGGGCTAAAAGTACCAGCGTATGCTCGCGGCCAGGCAGCTGCGCGGTGGATTCGCGCTTTATCAGCTGCCAGTAGTGTTTTAGCGCCGAAATCTCGTCCGGTTTATCGGCCAGCGAGAGGCAGATCCCCGGCAGGCCGAACGCCTCCCGGGTGCCGGGATAGAGCACCTCCAGCAGCGGCCAGATCAGATCCTCGCGCACCGTCAGCACGTGGCCGTCGCTGTCCGATTCGGTGATAAACGCATGCGGCACCGACGGCGGCGTGAGGACAAACAGCGGGGCCTGCACCGAGTAGCGGTGATCGTCGAGCTGCAGCTCAATCTGTCCGGTATCGAGAAAGTGCATCTGAAAATACTGGTCGTGCCGGTGCGCCTGCATGTCGCGGCCAAAAAAGGCCGCCATGCGGGAAAAGGACTGATAGTGCACATCGTCGGTGCCCAGGCTTTCGTCATACTCTTTGCTGATATCAATGTTGGCGATAGGGCTCTGGCACATGGTCGTTCCTCTGTTGATCCTGCTTCGCCATCGGGATGCGGGTCAGCACCAGCGCGCCAACCACCAGCAGCCCGGCGACAAACCACAATCCCGAGCTGAAGCTGCCGGTCGCGTCGCGCAGAATACCAATCAGCAACGGGCTGACGGCCGAGCCGACGTTGCCGATGGCGTTGATCACCGCCAGCGCCACCGCGCGGGACTGCAGGCTAATGACCCGATCCGGCGTGGTCCAGAAGATCGCCATGGCGGTAAACGATCCGGTTGAGGCCATGATGATGCCAAGCAGCTGGATCAGGCTGCTCCCCGTCGCGGAGGCCAGCATCCATCCCGCCGCGGCGAACAGGTACGGCAGGATGGTGTGCTTTTTTCGCTCTTTCAGCCTGTCGGAGCGGCGGCTCCACCAGATCATCCCGAGGATGGTACAGAACTGCGGGATCGCCGCCAGCAGGCCGATGGTGATGTTGCTGCTGCCGGCGTTGACGCTCTGGAGGATCTGCGGCGTCCAGATGTTGATAGCGCTCAGGGTGTTGGTCAGGCAGAAGTAGGCCAGCGTGTAGAGCAGAACCGCCGGGGTCATGACCTCGCGCAGCGTCGAGCGGGGCGTGGATGCCTGCGCAATGGCCACCTCCTGCTCGCGGGCGATCATCGTTTTCAGCGCCTGCTTTTCGTCGTCGTCCAGCCAGGTCGCCTGGTCCGGCGTGTCGTTAAGATAAAACCAGGTCACCACGCCGAGCACCACGGAGGGCAGCCCTTCCAGCAGGAACAGCCACTGCCAGCCCTTCAGGTTCCACAAGCCGTCCATCGCCAGAATATAGCCGGAGAGGATCGAGCCGAGCATCATGGTGACCGGCATGGCGATCATAAACAGCGCGTTGGCGCGGGCGCGATGGTATGCCGGGAACCACCAGGTGAGATACACCAGGATCCCCGGCAGGAATCCGGCTTCGGCAATCCCCACCAGCATGCGCAGGACGTAGAGCGTTTCCGGGCTGGTGGCGAACATCGTACAGGTGGAGGCGATACCCCATACCACCATGATCCCGGCAATCCAGCGGCGTGCGCCCACCTTCGCCAGCATGATATTGCTGGGGATCCCGCATATAACATAGGTGACGTAAAACAGCGTGGCGGCCAGGCCGAACATGGTGGAGGTCAGGCCCAGATCCTTGCCCATCGTCAGCCCGGCAAAGCCGATGTTGATGCGGTCAAGGAACGAAAAGACAAACAGAATAAAGAGAAACACGATCAAACGACGAAACAGCTTGTTAATAACGCGATGTTCAACAGCTTGCTTATCTTGCAGGGATGAGGTCGTCATGGTGCGCTCCAGATCTTACCTTTAGTAGACGGATTTATTGTTATTCACTGACGTAACCGGGTGATGGATAAAGCGGGCGGCCAGCGCCTCGGCGCTGCGGGCGAGCAGGGTGGTGTCTACCCCGACGGCGACGAACAGTGCCCCGAGCTCGAGATAGCGTTTCGCCAGCGCTTCGTTCGCCATCAGGATGCCGGGGGCTTTCCCCGCCTCGCGGATCTGCGCGATGGCCCGTTCGATGACGGCCTGCACCTCGGGGTGCTGCGGGTTACCGGCAAAACCCATGTCGGCGCTGAGATCTGCCGGGCCGATAAACACGCCGTCGACGCCTTCCACGTCGAGGATTTGCGGCAGGTTTTTCAGCGCCTCACGGGTTTCGATTTGCACCAGTACGCACATGGCGTCGTTAGCCTGTTGCAGGTAATCCGGGATGCGGTTCCAGCGTGATGCCCGCGCCAGCGCGCTGCCGACCCCACGGATACCCGCAGGCGGATAGCGGGTGGCGCTCACCGCCAGACGCGCTTCGTCGGCGTTCTGCACCATCGGCACCAGCAGCGTTTGCGCGCCCACGTCCAGCAGCTGTTTGATCTGCACCGGATCGTTCCATGACGGGCGTACCACCGGCTGACTGGTATAGGGGGCGATGGCCTGCAGCTGGGTTAAAACCGTCTGCACGCTGTTCGGGGCGTGCTCTCCGTCGATCAGCAGCCAGTCGAAGCCTGCGCCCGCCAGCAGTTCCGCGCTGTAGCTGCTGGTCAGCCCCAGCCATAAACCGATTTGCGGTGTTCCGGCTTTCAGCGCCGTTTTGAATGCGTTTTGCATGGTCGTCTCCTAGACAAAGCGGCAGCTGATGGACCCCATGTTGCCGTAGTCCACGTGGAAGGTGTCGCCCCGGCTGGCGGCTACCGGGCGGGTAAAGGAGCCACCGAGGATGATCTGGCCGGGTTCAAGCTGAACGTCATACGGCGCGAGCTTGTTCGCCAGCCACGCCACGCCGTTCGCCGGGTGGTTAAGCACGCCTGCGGCGACGCCGGTCTCTTCGATGACGCCGTTGCGATAGAGCAGAGCGGAGATCCAGCGCAGATCCAGTTCGTCGGGCTTAATCGGACGACCACCGAGGATCACCCCCGCGTTGGCGGCGTTATCGGAGATGGTGTCGAACACCTTGCGCGGGCGCTGGGTTTCAGGGTCGACGTTGTGACAGCGGGCGTCGATCAATTCCAGGGCGGGGATCACGTAGTCCGTGGCGTTGTAGACGTCGAAGATCGTGCAGTTCGGGCCGCGCAGGGGTTTTGCCAGCACGAAGGCCAGCTCCACTTCGATGCGCGGGACGATAAAGCGATCGACGGGGATGTCGCTGCCGTCGTGGAAGAACATATCGTCCAGCAGCGCGCCGTAATCCGGCTCGCTAATCTGCGAGCTGGCCTGCATTGCTTTGGAGGTCAGGCCGATCTTATGGCCCTTCAGCACGCGGCCTTCGGCAATTTTCAGGCTCACCCATTCGCGCTGGATGGCGTAGGCATCTTCAATGGTGATCTCCGGGTGCTCCAGCGAGATTGCGCGGATCTGCTCCCGGGTTTGTTCGGCCTGATGCAGGCGGTGAGCGATCAATGTGTGGGTATGTTTGTCGAGCATGGCGATATCCTGTTGTATTGTTTTCTCCCTCTCCCAGTGGGAGAGGGCCGGGGTGAGGGCATCAGGCCGCAGAGATTTCCCTCACCCTAACCCTCTCCCAAAGGGAGAGGGGACAGATCGAGAGGTACTACTTAAACAACGCATGCACGTTGTTTTGCTTGTAATTGAGCGTCGGATGCAGCTCCTCTATCTCAAACGACAGCGCCAGATAACGGTCCGCCATCAGCGTCGCGAAGTGCGTTTTGATAAGCCCAAACAGCATCTCCCCCACGGCTTCGCGGCTTTCCAGGCTGCGCCCCGCGCCAATCTTCAGCGTCATGTGCACGAAGGCATAATCGTGTTTCCCGTCGGCCATCTGCCAGGTGTCGAGCCAGTGGGCGCGGCTGCGGATACCGCCAAGTGGAAAGATACCCGTGGCGGCCAGCGCCGCGTTCACCCTGGCAAACAGCCCCGGCAGGTCGGCCTGCTCGCGGATGTTGTGGGTGCATTCAGCAATAAAGTGCGGCATGGTGGCTCCTTACGCGGGCAGCGGGAAAACGGCGTTAACCTGACCGGTACCGGAGCTGGCGAACAGCTCGGTGAGGAACTCCACTTTGCCGTCGTATTTGTCCCAGCCGAGCATCCCCAGCAGCATCACCGTGTCGTGCATGTTGCCTTCGCCGTAGCAGTAGTCGGCGTACTCCGGCAACATGCTGCAAAATTCTTTGAACTGGCCCTCGCGCCACAGCTTGACCACGCGCTCGTCCATCTGACGGTCAAACTCGCGGGTGTAGCTGTTCATCCCTTCTTCCGCGCGCTGGTCGTCAATAAAGCGGTGCGAGAGCGAACCGCTGGCGAGCACCGCCACGGTGCCGTCGTATTTTTCGATGGCGCTGACGATGGCCTCGCCGAGCCTGCGGCTGTCGGCAAAATCGTGAACTGTGCAGAACGCCGAAATGGCGATCACTTTGAAGTGTTTATCCGCGTTCATGTAGCGCATTGGCACCAGGGTGCCGTACTCCAGCTTCAGGCTCGGGATGTTGTGCGCTTTGGCGCGCACGCCGAGCTTCACCGCCTCGTCGGCGATCAGCTGCCCGAGTTCCGGGTTGCCGTCGTAGTCGTAGGTCATGTCGCGGATAAAGTGCGGCAGTTCGTTGCTGGTGTAGACGCCGGAAAAATGGTCCGCACAGTTAATGTGATAGGCGCTGTTCACCAGCCAGTGGGTGTCGAACACGATAATGGTATCGACCCCCCGCTCGCGGCAGCGCTTGCTGATCTCTTTGTGCCCGTCAATGGCCGACTGGCGGCAACCGTGGTTTTTGCCCGGCAGCTCGGAAAGGTACATCGACGGCACGTGGGTGATTTTTGCCGCTAACGCTAAGGAGCCCATATCAGATACCCCATTTTGGAATCGGATGGTTGCCCATCGAGATGCAGACGTTTTTCATCTCGGCGAACACCTCAAAGCTGTACTCGCCGCCCTCGCGCCCGGTGCCGGAGGCCTTCACGCCGCCAAACGGCTGGCGCAGGTCGCGCACGTTCTGAGTGTTGACAAACACCATGCCGGCTTCGATGTTGCGCGCCAGGCGCAGCACTTTGCTGACGTCCTGGGTCCAGATATATGACGCCAGACCGTACTCCACGTCGTTCGCCAGGCGCAGGCCTTCCGCTTCGTCCTTAAACGGCAGCAGGCAGGCCACCGGCCCGAAGATCTCCTCCTGCGCCACGCGCATCCGGTTATCGACATCCGCCAGCACCGTCGGGCGCAGGAAGTTACCGCCCTTCAGGTGCGCTGGCAGATCGGTGGGTTTATCCGGCCCGCCCGCCAGCAGGGTCGCCCCTTCCTCAATACCGAGGCGGATATAGCCGGAGACTTTTTCCCAGTGCTGGGCGCTTATCAGCGCGCCAACCTGGGTGTTTGGATCGGTCGGGTCGCCCACGCGCAGGCGGCTGGCGCGTTCGGCGAAGCGTTTGACGAATTCCGGGTAGATGCTCTGCTGAATGAAAATGCGCGAGCCTGCGGTGCAGCGCTCGCCATTGATCGAGAAGATGGTGAACAGGGCAGCGTCCAGGGCGCGTTCGATGTCGGCATCGTCAAAAATCAGCACCGGCGATTTGCCGCCCAG
Source organism: Enterobacter sp. V87_3 (assembly GCF_029967835.1). Taxonomy (NCBI): domain Bacteria; kingdom Pseudomonadati; phylum Pseudomonadota; class Gammaproteobacteria; order Enterobacterales; family Enterobacteriaceae; genus Enterobacter; species Enterobacter sp. V87_3. Next base: position 191,006 of record NZ_JASCAM010000014.1, read on the forward strand.
CTCCATAGAGTATTTTTTCAGCCCGGCGTTTTTCATGATGTTGCGCCCGGTGGCGGTGCCGCCAGTGAACGAGACGGCACGCACATCGTGATGGCGCACCAGCGCATCGCCGGCCGTCGCGCCATAGCCCTGCACCACGTTCAGCACCCCCGCCGGGATACCCGCCTCCAGCGCCAGCTCGCCTAAGCGGTCGGCGGTCAGCGGTGAGAGTTCAGACATCTTCAGTACCGCAGTGTTGCCCAGCGCCAGGCACGGCGCGACCTTCCAGGTGGCGGTCATAAACGGCACGTTCCACGGCGAGACCAGCGCGCACACGCCCACCGGCTGCACCAGGGTGTAGTTGAGCATGGTGTCATCGACCGGGTAGGTTTTGCCGTTCATCTGCTGGCACACCTCGGCGAAGAACGCGAAGTTGTGCGAGGCGCGCGGGATCAGCACGTTTTTGGTCTGGTGGATCGGCAGGCCGGTGTCGGCGGTCTCCAAGGCGGCGATCGCCGGGACGTTCTCGTCGATCAGATCCCCCAGGCGGCGCATCAGGCGCGCGCGCTCTTTCATCGGCAGGTTGGCCCATTTCGGGAAGGCTTCTTTCGCGGCGGCGACCGCCTGATGGATCTCCGCTTCACCGCCGGCGGCGACTTCCGCTAATACCTCGCCGGAGGCCGGGTTAGTGGTGTGGAAGTAGTCGCTACCCGCCACGTTTTTGCCGTTGATCCAATGGTTTATCTTTTTCATTTTGTCGTCTCCTCGCTGACAATCCGGTTGACCAGGCGACCTACGCCTTCCACTTCCACCACCACTTCATCGCCCGGGACCACGTCGGAGAGCCCCTTCGGCGTGCCGGTGGCGATCATGTCGCCCGGCTGCAGGGTCATAAAATCGCTCAGGTACGCAATCAGGAACGGGATGCTGAAGATCAGATCTGCCGTCGTGCCAAGCTGTCGCAGTTCGCCGTTGACGAAGGTGCGCAGGGTGAGATTGTGCGGATCCGGAATGGCGGCTTTCGGCACGATGTTCGGGCCGATCGGCGTTAGCCCGTCGCGGCTTTTCACCCGCAGGTTGGGGCGGTAGTAGTTTTCGAGATAGTCGCGGATGGCGTAATCGTTGCAGACGGTGTAGCCCGCAACAAAGTCCATCGCGTCGGCCTCACTGACCTTGCGCGCGGTTTTGCCGATGACCACTACCAGCTCCGCCTCATAGTGCATGTACTCGACGTTGTTCGGACGCACCGACGTCTGGTTATCACCGTTAAGGGTGTTCGGCGCTTTAATAAACACCAGCGGCTCGGTGGGCGGGGTGAAGGCCAGTTCGCTGGCGTGATCGGCGTAGTTCAGCCCGAGGGCAAACAGCGTGGCGTGCGGGGGCGTGGCCGGTGTAATGGCGACGTCGCGCTCATCCACTACCGGGTTTTCCAGCGGCGGGAAGCCTTCTGCCAGCACGCGCACCCGATCGCCGGGGCGCAGCGCCACGCGGTGATGCGGGGTGCCGAGCAGAATGGCATCCCCGGGGTTAAGGGTGGCGAATTCGCTCAGCGCGCTCAGCAGCTCGGCTGCGTTTCGCTGGAGATCGGCGGTGTTCCAGCGATCCGCTTCGCGGCCATTGATGTCGGTGATGATGGTCAGGTTATCTACACTGTCGACGGCGACCAACTCGCCAAGCGGGCAAAATCCGTCCCGGCATTTCGCTTTGATTGCCGGTCGGTAAAAGCTCTCTTCCGGCAGGCTCACTTCGTTAGCCAGCGCGTAGCCGGCGATGTACTGCCCGGCGTCCTCAACGCGAACGCGGCGGGCCGTTTTGCCCACCACCAGCGCGACCGTTGCGCCGCTGAGCACCGTTTCACCTGCCGGGAACGGGATCGGCTCGCCTGTTGAGATCACCGTGTTATGCGGTTTGATAAACCACACCGCGGTTTTCGGCGGCGTGGTGTAGGGCGCTTTTTCAAACGCCTCGCGCCAGGCATCACGCTGGCTCTGGTGGTTTAACGCGACGGCAAAAACAGTACCTTTCATTGACATACTCCTCGGGCCGGAGGACCGGGCCGTGATTTCATTAATATGTTAATGATCTGGTTTTATGCTTTTGCTGGTCGTTTCGCAATCACAAGTGAAAAATTTGTGATATGAATAACAATAAATTTACAATCTGGATTTAAAGTCTTTTGTAATCATGTATTTACTAAAAATGAGCGCTTTCTGTTAGACTTTTTACGGAAAAACGTGTTGTTTATAAAAACATCTTATTCTAATTGTTTACGTGTTAATGATTATCGGGGAGCGCTATGCATGACTCATTAACCATCGCCCTGCTTCAGGCGAGGGAAGCGGCGATGTCGTACTTCCGGCCCATCGTGAAGCGGCATAACCTGACCGAGCAGCAGTGGCGCATCGTGCGCGTGCTGGCCGAACATCCGTCGATGGACTTTCACGACCTGGCGTTTCGGACCTGTATTTTGCGCCCGAGCCTGACGGGCATCCTCACGCGTATGGAGCGCGACGGCCTGGTGCTGCGCCTGAAGCCGGTTAACGACCAGCGTAAGCTGTACGTGTCGCTGACCAAAGAGGGCAACGCCCTGTATCAACATGCCCAGGCGGAGGTTGAAGAGGCCTATCAGCGGATCGAGGCGGAATATACGCCGGAAAAGATGAAACAGCTCACGGCACTGCTGGAAGAATTTATCGCGCTGGGAGACCGGAACGGTGAAGAGCGTGATGCGTTGGAATAAACACCACATTTAGTACGATTTTCGTAAAGTTTTCTCCTCGCAGGCCGAAAATTCTGTTATCTGTCTGATGGAAAGAGAAAACATGTTAAATCGTATCAAGATTGTTACCAGCTTGCTGCTGGTTTTAGCCATTTTTGGCTTACTACAGCTGACATCCGGTGGTCTTTTCTTTAACGCGCTGAAGCACGACAAAGAGAATTTCACCGTTCTGCAAACCATTCGCCAACAGCAATCCACGCTGAACGGCAGCTGGGTGGCACTGCTGCAAACCCGTAATACCCTCAACCGTGCGGGCATCCGCTACATGATGGATCAGAGCAATATCGGCAGCGGCGCGACCGTTAACGATCTGATGCAGATTGCCGCCGCATCCCTGAAGCAGGCGGAAAAAAACTGGGCCGATTATGAAGCCCTGCCGCGCGACCCGCGTCAGAGCGAGGCCGCCGCGATGGAGATCAAGCGTAACTATGATATCTATCACGGCGCGCTGGCTGAGCTGATCCAGCTGCTGGGCGCAGGCAAAATCAACGCCTTCTTCGACCAGCCTACCCAGAGCTATCAGGATGGCTTCGAGAAGCAGTACGTGAGCTACCTGCAGCAGAACGACAAGCTGTATCAAACCGCGGTAGAAGACAGCAATAGCTCTTACAGCCAGGCCATCTGGGTACTGATAAGCGTGCTGATTGCGGTGCTGGTGGTGATTGTGGCCGTCTGGCTGGGCATTAAGCAGGCACTGATCTCTCCGCTTAATCGCCTCGTTGACAGTATTCGCCATATCGCCAGCGGCGACCTGGTGAAGCGCATCGACGTAGACGGCAGCAACGAAATGGGTCTGCTGGCCGACTCCCTGCGCCATATGCAGGGCGAGCTGGTGCGTACCGTCGGTGACGTGCGTAACGGCGCGAACGCCATTTACAGCGGCGCGAGCGAAATCTCTATGGGTAACAACGATCTCTCCTCCCGTACCGAGCAGCAGGCCGCGTCTCTTGAAGAGACCGCAGCCAGCATGGAACAGCTGACGGCAACCGTGAAGCAGAACGCCGAGAATGCCCGCCAGGCCAGCAACCTGGCCCTGAGCGCCTCCGAAACCGCGCAGAAAGGCGGCAAGGTGGTGGATAACGTGGTGCAAACCATGCGCGATATCGCGGGCAGTTCGCAGAAAATTGCCGACATTATCAGCGTGATCGACGGTATTGCTTTCCAGACCAACATACTGGCACTGAACGCGGCGGTGGAAGCGGCGCGTGCGGGCGAGCAGGGTCGCGGCTTTGCCGTGGTGGCCGGTGAAGTACGTAACCTGGCCCAGCGCAGCGCCCAGGCGGCACGCGAAATCAAGAGCCTGATTGAAGACTCCGTGGGCCGTGTAGAGATTGGGTCTACGCTGGTTGAAAGCGCCGGTGAAACCATGGGTGAGATCGTCAATGCGGTCACCCGCGTGACCGACATCATGGGCGAAATCGCCTCTGCGTCTGACGAGCAGAGCCGCGGTATCGACCAGGTGGGACTGGCGGTGGCCGAGATGGATCGCGTCACGCAGCAGAACGCCTCGCTGGTGGAAGAGTCCGCTGCGGCGGCCGCGGCGCTGGAAGAGCAGGCCAGCCGCCTGACGCAGGCGGTTGCCGTGTTCCGCATTCAGCAGGAGCAGATGAAAGCGCGTGAAATCGCCTCAGCGAAAACCGTTGCCGCACCGATGATGGCGCGTAAAGCCTCAACGGCAGACGCCGGTGATAACTGGGAAACGTTCTAATTAGCCAGGAGGCAGGCGCATGGCACAGCGAGAGCCATACGCGAAACCGTGCGCTGCCTCTTCCTCTCTTTTCTGCCGCAGTTCGGGCGTCAGCGCCTCATCTGCCACTTCCGCAAACCCCAGCTTCGCATAGAAAGGGGCATTCCAGGGGACGTCACGGAACGTCGTGAGCGTCAGCGATGTCAGCTCCCGCACTTTCGCCGCTTCAGCCACGCAGTGGATCAGCCGCCGACCTACCCCTTTTTGCTGCCAGCCCGGATCGACCGACACTTCTACGATAAACAGCGACGCCGGATGCGCCTCTGCGAGGATAAAGCCGACGGGACGATCGTTCGCCAGCGCCAGCCAGCTCAGGTGTTGATCTACGTAGCCGAGGTGCTGCTCTGCGCTGATGACGGCACTCTCTGCAAGCCAGGCGAGGGCTGGCACGTCACGAAAACGCTGGGCCGCTGCGCGCTCAATAGCGGGCAGGTGAGTCACATCTTCCCGGGATGTCGTACGAAAGGTGATTTTCATGGCGGGAAGTATAGCGCGTCCGTCCGCAGGGGGGCGGCGATAAAAGGGCACTCCCCGACGAGAAAACGTGCGGACATTTCGGCGTGCGCCGGGGTCTGCGTTTCCCCGGTGTTCCAGAGACAGAGCGCGATCGCAACGAGGTTAATAAACGTACATAACACCAGCGCTGGCGGAAAGCACCGCGGTGCGTCGCTGTGTTTATCGGCGGGGGCGGGCAGCGGCTGTACCCTGATGTCGGCGCTCAGCATGAACCCCTTTTTGGGCACGGTGACGATTGCCGGCTTTTCTGGCACGAAGCCTGCCAGCAGTTTTCGCAGGATGCTGATGTACTGGTTTAACGAATTATTGGAACCCTGCACGCCGCGCGCGTCCCACACCTCGCTGAAAAACAGCTCGCGTTCAACGACGTTGCCATGGTGGCGGACCAGCAGTTTCATCACGGCATTTGCGGTGCCGGTAAGGATCTGATGCGCGTCGTCTGGTGCATCGATATGTGAAAAAGTCCCCTCTTCATCGTTATAGACGAGGACATCTGCGAGCAGGTATTTCATAGCGTGTTGTAAAAAACAGTGAGATTGGAGAGTAATCGGCCACGAGACCAGACGGCTATTTTAACGCAAATGTTACCGATAACATTGATCCTGATTGGGATAACGCCGATCGGTTCGGGAACGTTATCAGCGCTAGCGCGACGGCCGATTCAGCAGGCTAATTTTTTGGTGAAATTCCGCCAGATTCTGGCAGCGGAACTTGGTCATCGCGTTTCGCTTGTGGGTATAGATGGTTTTGGGCGATTTGTGCAGCATTTGCGCGATGCGCACCAGGCTGATCCCTTTGCTGATCAGCGAGCAGACCTGTAACTCCTGACGGGTGAGGGTAGGTTCGGGCTCGCTTTCAGCCGTGAAGTCGGCATTGTTGAGCTGCTGGCTCAGTTCCTTGAGTGAGAGTTTACCGCTCAGCACCTTGACGCGCGCATTCGGCAGATACACGTTGATCGCGTTGACGCGGTGTTCATCGGTAAAGAGTAGCCAGCCGCTGTCGCCTGCCGTGTTCATCACCTGCTCGCGCATGCGCAGGATATTTTTTGGGGTCACCTCGTTAATCCAGAAGATATCCGGGCGGGGGGTTATCATCGTTGGGATGAGGGTCGTCAGGCCCAGCCACAGAAAATAGTTGTCGCTCAGAATGACAATCTGAAAGGGGGGAAGCGTGTTTTGAGGGGTCATCACCGTGTAATCTAAGAGTAGCCCGCCATACTGGCGATCGCGGAATTATTCGCATGAAGAATGACAAGGTGACATTTTAAAGTAAGTGAAATTAACAGAATAATTATAAATAGATTAATCTAAAATTTAGTGAATAAGGCTGATTTATAATATTTATAAAGATTTTCATTCTGGTTTTATTAAGCCCGGCAGAACGCCGGGCTGCGGGGATTAACTCTCGCGGTTGACGATTTTGATTTCAACCATGCCTATCCCCAGCTTACGGGGCGAGTGGCCGAGAATATTGCCTTCATTGGTAGACTGCGGATCGGGCGGCACAATCACCAGCGTGTTGCTTCGGGACGGGTTCTCGAAGTGCAGCGTGGTGGTGCTGACGTCATTACCCAGCGTCAGCGTCTGTTCGCTATCGCCTACCCGCACCGGTATCGGACGGTTGGCGTTGGGGCCATACGCCCTGGCGGTGATAACCACATCGAATTTCTGCGGCAGCGGATGGGTGTATTCTATCTTCACCTGATCGCCCAGCTGCGCGTTAGACCAGCGCCCCCAGGATTCCGGGCGTGAAATACCGCTGAACTGTTTAACCTCTTCCGGCGCGCCTGCCACGTTAAAGATGAAGCTGTCCGCTTTGTAGCGAATGTCGTTATCAACAATTTTGAGCATATCGACGTTTCGCTGATAGCGCGCGGTATCGATAACCGTCTCTTTAAACGCGGTTTTGCCTTTCCATTGCGCGCTGTCCACATGCTGAACGGTCTGCTCTCCGCCCAGTTGCCCCTGCGAGACACACCAGTCGGTCGAGAGGGACAGCGGCTGTGACCAGAGCTGGCCCATCTTGTAGCAGTGATCAACCCAGACAAAGTTGTCGCGCGGCGCGAAGTCGGCCAGCTGGAAGCGCAGCGGTGCGGAGTATTCGCTTTCCGGCAGCGGCTCAACGCGGTTGTTCGACACGCGCAACAGCAGCGGCAGGCGGAAGTGGCTCCCGGAGAACGCGATCATCTTTTTATCGCGATCGATGGTGAAATCTTTCATCTCTTTCGGGAAGTTCCACAGGCGGATGATGTCCGGCTTCCAGGCGAGGATTTTCTCCTTCATGTTGAGGAACACTTCCGACAGCGACTGGCCCGACAGCGTACTGCGGCCAAGGCCAATGAAGTTATCGCCCCCCAGGATATCCAGCACGGTGGCGCCGTTATCCATCGAATTACGTTTGGTGGCAATCACATCCTGCTGCGGCTGGTCGCCGCGCAGAACAAAGAACAGGTTGCTGCGGTCGTGCTTGTTGAGCTGATCCCACGCACCGTTTTTCATCGCCAGGTGGTCTGAAGAAACCACGATCACCGTGTTTTTAAAATACGGAGAGGCTTTGATTTTTTCGATTAACGCGGCGATGTGCTCCTGGCTACAGGTCACGGCGCTGAACGAGGTGTTGTTTTTACCGTCGATCTCATAGCTTTTACGCTTGCAGGTACGCGAGACAAAGCCGTCAGGATGGTGCGTATCCACCGTCAGGGCAAAAAGGGAGAAGCGTTTGCCAGCGCGGGAAAGCTCTTCGAATTTTTTCCAGGTTTCATCCAGAACGGTGTCGTCGTAGAAGCCCCAGTCGTTACGGTAGGTGGGATCGGCCACGGTGGTTTTCAGCTCTTCTGAGCCATACAGATGGTCAAAACCGTGGGATTTCAGGAACACATCTTTCCCGGCAAATCGCAGGTTTGCGCCCTGCATGAAATAGTTTTCATAGCCGGAGTTTTTCAGGATGTCGCCGAGGCAAATATTCTGCGGGAAGAAGCTCGACATCGATGCCGATGCGTTACCTTCAAAGGGGGCGAAGAGTGGGATACCGCACTGCGAGGCAACCATCCCCGCAATGGTGTAATCGGTACCCGGTAACTGCATGGTGTGGCTGAAATCCAGCCCTTGATCTTTCAGCGCGCCAAGTTCGGGCGTCAGGTTCGGGAAGGCGGTGTTATCGAAGTAGGTGCGCTCCAGACTTTCGCCGTAGATATAGACCAGGTTGAGCGTTGGGCTGGCGATTTTTTTCGACGGCTCTTTGTACCAGGCCATGAAATCCGGATCGCCATCGCGCGACTGGGATTTGACCAGCTCGGTAATCTGGTGGAAGGCCGGGCTGGCATCAACGGAGGCCAGCGCCAGACACAGAGCCAGCAGGCTGTAGCCGACATGATGAGGATGATGCCGGCGACGGCGCAGCACCCAGGCCAGGGTGCCGAAGATAATTACCAGCGCCAGAACCAGGCCGATACCCGGAAGTATGTACTTACTAACTCCTGCGCCGGTCAGGCTGTTGGTCAGGGTATAAAGTACCGCGTCGTTAATACCGTCGCCGGTAAAGTAATCGCTGGCATAGAGGGTAATATTCAAAATAACAAAAATGCCGAGCACCACCAGGGTAGCGATAAACCACCAGGTGTTACGGCCAGCTTTCCAGGCATAAATGCCAACGGAAGCCAGAAAAAGGGCAAGGGACATTAACTCTGACAACAGCATATCCTCATGATGCCAGTTACTTAGCTGGCTAACTGATTCTTTTTTGGGTAATACAATGTAATTGCGAAGTCGTTAAGCTGCAATTTTAGTGTCACGAAAGTGTGCTGTTGTTAGGATTTGGTTTATAAAATCACTTTTTTGAAGGCGGTCGCATCATGACGTGTGGGCGCTAAGACGGGGGCAGGAAGGTAAAACACCCGTTTAAGGCCGCGTCGCAAGGTTAACGCAATAAACGCGGCCTGTTGTGGCAGAAAATGGGGTCGATCAGGAGAGGAAATTAACGCCTTGTTTTAGTACCAAATCGCAGGCTTTAGTTTTCACCTTTTTCGCCAACGCCGAGTCGCCCAGCGTGCTCAGGTTAAGCTGCTGACCGTTTTGTGCGTTGAGCAGGCCCTCGATACCCTCCATATAGTTGGTATCTTGCTTCTGCTCCTGGGTGTCCAGGCCCAGCTTGCCCAGTACCTGGTTTTTAATGTTTTCGGTGTCGGTTACGGACGCCAGTTTCTGCTTCGCGCAATACCCCAAAATACCCGCCGCGTTGTTCATGGTTCCGGCGCTGAGGCTCTGGGCGCTGTTACCCAGCAGGCTGGTGAGGGACGAGGCCGACAGTCCGCCCTGTGAGCTGGCGCTCTCTTTGGAAAGCTCGTTTGCTGCGCTGGAGAGGGATTCCTGCCATGACGCCGCCTGTGCCGCGCCGGTGACGAGAAGTGCGCCTAAAAACGTGCCGATAAGAAACTGTTTTTTCATAATGGTCTACTCATGAGATCCGTCTGGTGCAAAAGTGGCCCCAGTATATACCCCTGGGTCCCGCGCATTTCCTGGAAATATCCTAATACTCTTTGCCGGTGACGCGGCTGCGGAAGCTTTCCCAGTCGAAGATGACATACAGGCTGTTGCCGAGCTTCATGCGGTCCATCACCCGTTCCCCGAGCAGGCGAGTCATCTCATCGATGTTGTGGTTGGTCAACATGCCCGTAGGACGTTTTGAGGAGGAGCGGCGGTCGACGATCTGGTTGATGATCACTTTTTCGTAGCGTGATTCGGTCTGAACGCCAATCTCGTCAATTACCAGCAAATCGACGTTACTCAGGTCATTCAGCAGCTGTTCTTCGCTGGTCTCGCGGTTGCTGAAGGTGTCTTTCATGGCAGACATAATGTCGGCCACGGTGATGATCAGCACCGATTTTCCGCGCAGCAGAAGTTCATTGCAGATGGCCGCTGCGAGGTGGTTCTTGCCGGTGCCGGGTTTGCCGCTAAAGATAAAGCTGGCGATGTTGCCGTCGAATTCGTTGACGTACTGGCGTGCGGCGGCAAGCGCGTTCATCTGCCCGGTCGTTTCAACCTTATAGTTGTCGAAAGAGCAGTTCTGATGCAGCGGGCGAATCCCGGAGCGATTAAACGTGCGCTGCATTTTCATGGCGCGGTTTTCACGCGCGAGGGCGGCCGCGCGGATTTCGCCTTGCTCTTTTTGCCATGCGAGTAGCTCTTCACCCGTGGTAAACGCGGGTTTGACGTTGGCAGGCATCATTTTCTGCAGACGTTTCATCAGGTCGCCGACGTTTTTCATTTCGCACCTCGGAATCCATTAGGGATCTGTTTATCCGGTTCACAAAACGCGTTGATATCGCGTTTGGGCTGCCCGTTATTGCTGGCGCGGTTGATCTGCACGCTGCGGGCGAGCTTTTGCTGCCACTGAACATGATGGAATACTTTGCCTTCGGCCTGCCAGTAGGCGGTGAACGCGGCCAGCTCTTCCGGCGTGACGGGCTGGGAAAGTGCAATGCCCCACAGCGCCGCCTGACGCTGAAAATCGGCATCCGGCTGCCAGCCAGAATACATAGGGAATTTCCCCATCGGCACGGCCACGGGGGTGTTATCCGGCTCGTCAAAGAACTGGTTGTCCAGCGCGACGTCGCTCGCCGGGCGCGACAGGCGCGCTTCGATGTCCAAAAGCTGTGCCAGACGTTCAGGCGTTATCGCATAAAACGCCGGCGCGTTATCGGCAAATACCGCAAGCGTGCCGCCTTCGGCGTGGGTTAACACACCGCGGGGATCGCGCATAAAGGCATCAATGCCAGCAATGCTGGTGGTCAGAATTCTGGAGGACATAACACTTTCTCTACTGATTACTGCGGGCGTGATTGGAGCTTATGGTAGCACAGAGAGAAGGGGGGAAGGAGGGGGAAGCTAACCCTCTCCGACAGGAGAGGGTTAGGGCAGACATTACGCGATGATATTCAGCGTCACGTCGATATTTCCGCGAGTCGCGTTAGAGTACGGGCAGACGATATGGGCCGCGTCCACCAGCTTTTTGGCTTCTGCAGGATCCATGCCTTCAACGTGGATGTTCAGTTTTGCTTCGATACCAAAGCCGGTTGGCAGTGGACCGATACCCACTTCACCCTCAATAAAGGCCTCTTTTGGGAGGGTAAATTTGTCGCGCGCAGCAACAAATTTCATTGCCCCCAGGAAACAGGCGGAGTAGCCCGCCGCGAAAAGCTGTTCAGGGTTGGTGACGTCACCGCCCATGCCGCCCATCTCTTTTGGTACGCCGAGCTTAACGTCGAGGACGCCGTCGGAAGAGGTTGCGCGGCCATCGCGGCCTCCGGTGGCTTTGGCTTTGGCAGTGTAGACAACTTTTTCTAAAGACATGGCAGGTTCCTCATCTTGTGCTTAAGTGTGCTATTAAATAGCGTGCGATTTATATGGGTAATAAAAACGCGTAACGTATAGCGCTACGCGCGGTGTAACTGGTGACGCAAAAGTTCCAGCTGGTGCTTAAGCGCCAGCATCGTGTCGGTGTCGCACTGGGCGGCACAGCCCACGGCCTGGGGGATCCCCGTGGCCTGCTGTTGCAGGCTACGTCCGGCGTCCGTCAGCGTGACGGCGACCTGACGTTCGTCCTGGCGTGAGCGCTGACGTGTCAACAGACCGGCTCCCTCCAGACGCTTCAGCAGGGGCGTGAGCGTTGCGGAATCCAGAAACAACCGTTCACCGATGTCCGACACGGTAATGTCATCCTGCTCCCACAGCACCAGCATAACGAGATACTGAGGATAGGTCAGGTTAAGCGGTGCCAGCAACTGCCGGTACAGCTTATTCAGCGCCAGATTTGCCGAGTAAAGGGCAAAACAGAGCTGGTTATCCAGCAGCAGCGCAGCGGTGGTGTCGTTCGTTTTTGCGTTCATGAAATAAAGATAGATTGTGCGCGATATAATTGCAAGCGATTTTTATGGGCAGGTATAACGCAGCGCAACCTGTACCGCCATTTTCCGGTAGTGTTCGCGCTGGGCCGCTTCGTCCGCCCCCTCTTCAAACAGCAGGGTGAAGGTGTAGCTATTGGCAACATAGTGGAAGCTAAAGCTGCTGATTAAACGGTGCAGGTCGCGGGCATCGACCGTCTGGTTAAAGAGCTGCTTCGCCTTGCCGCGCCGCAGAATCGCCTCCAGCAACTCCAGCGCGCTGCGGTTAACCTGGCGCAAATAGCTGGACTGTTGTATAAAGCGCCCGCGCTGCATGTTCTCCATGCAGATAATACGGATGTAGTCCGGGTGGTCGGCGTGGTAGTCAAAGGTGGCTTCCACCAGATGCACCAGCGCTTCAACCGGCGGTAAATCGGTAAGGCTGAGCGCTTTCTCGCTGGCCCGGATTTGGGTGTAGACATACTCCAGCGCCAGCAGATAGAGGTTTTCTTTATTTTTGAAGTGGTACACCACCATGCGTTTGGTGGTGCCTGCTTTCTCGGCAATCTGCTCCATGCGGGCACCGTTCAGGCCATATTCGGCAAACAGGGCGATAGCGCTTTGGAAAATCGTTTCCTTCAGGCTCGCACCTTCAGGGTGATCGGGGAGTTCGCTGCCAGCGTTAGCCACATCCTTTCCTTATCATCACAAAACAGAATGCAGGGATTATTACCCTGCCTGCGTGAGAACTCAAACGTCAAACGCGGGGACGCTTGCGATAGAGCCACAGCCCGGGGATCGACAGGCCGATAGAGAGCGCACCGACGATGGAGGAGGCCTTGAGGAAATTACTCAGCAGCAGGATCATTTGCGGTTCGCTGTAGCCGAAGTGGCTGATTTTTACTGCCGAAATCATGGCCGTGTAGGCCGAGATGCCGGGAAACATGGGGATTACCGCCGCAACGGTAAAGACCTTGGGATGGGCCAGATACCAGCGCGACCATTGAATGCCAATGCTGCCCACCAGCATGGAGGCCATAAAGGTTGACCATTCGATATTAAACCCCGCCGTCATCATGACCATGCGGGAGCCGTGCCCGATGGCACCCAGCAGTGCACACCAGGGCAGGGCGCGTTGCGGCACGTTGAAGACCATCGCAAAGCCGATGGCGGGAATGGCGGCCAGCAGCATGTCCTGAACCAGGGCCAGCAGAAATTCGATTATGCCCATCCGCGTAACCCCCATAACGTCATGGCCATCACCACGCCAATGCACGTCGCCAGCGTCAGCAGGCTGGCAATTGCCCAGCGCGCCAGGCCGGTATTGATGTGCCCTTTGAACATATCGGCGACGGCGTTAATTAACGGAAAACCCGGAACCAGCAGCAGCACGCTGGCGGCCATGGCGACGGTTGAGGTATTCGTGAAGGCCGGCAGGCGCAGCAGCAGGCCCGACACGGTCGTCGCCACGAAGGCGGTGATGCAGAAGTTAATCTGCGGGTGTAACTGCCTGTGGGTCAGCAGTTGTCGGACATACATGGCGATGCTGCTGGCGAAGAAGGTAATGGCTGCGCCGTCCCAGCCGCCGCTGTTCAGCTTGCAGAAACAGGCGCACGACAGCCCCACCATCAGCACAACCAGCCAGCGCGGGTAGCGCAACGGCTTGATCTGGTTGAAACGTTTTTCGCACTCTTTCAGGTCGAGAAGCTTGTGCTCCGCCAGAATGACGATGTGCTGCACCTCTGTCACCACGTGCATATTGATGCCGCGATCGTGGTTTTTACGGGTGGATGTCAGGCACTGCCCGTCCTTGATGGTGGTCAGCACGATAGCGTTGGACGAGATAGCGCTTTCCACCGAGTCCATGCCCAGTGCCAGCCCGAGGCGGGTCGACAGCTCCTCAACCAGGGCGCTCTCCGCCCCGTGCTGTAAAAGAAAAAGCCCGCACTGAATACAGAGTCGCGTGGTGGCACGTTGCGTTGACCGGTCTGCCTGCATGTGATGCCCTGAAGAGAAAATGGATAGCCTGCCTGATGGCCTTGAATGTCTACTTTTAACACAAAGTGCGCCCTGCCTTGCTCTGGGTCAGATCAAGATTTGTGCAAACTGCGGCCAGGAAAAGTCGAGAAATGCGGCTGTATTATTTATATTGTGAATGTATTTCGTATATATAGTGAGAATATATATTAATTATTTCTAATTTTATATTTTCATTATTTTAATGTCGATATAATTAATTTTAATTGTTATCTGTGCGATATTAGTCCTGTATTGGGCGTTTCTTAAATTATATCTGTCTCGCATTCTTCTCGTCGTAATCCATTTCGCCCACAAGGATGAAAACAGGTTGAGCCTCAGGGCTTTTAATATTCATGTCAATCAATAAGGACACGGAGGGTCTATGTTGCCATTGAAGAGTAAGCACGGCGTTGTTATTAGTAAGGTGCCCGTGATGCAGTGCGGGTTGAGCGGGCTCATGGAGCGTCATTTTCCCGACTACGAACTGACCTGCTGTCGTTCATTACAGGAATTAACCCTGCTTCAGCTTCGCCGTGCTGACGTTATTATTGCCGATATTTCAGGTGATTATCGGAACCCTCGCGGTACGCTAGAACAGTATTACGGCTTACTGAATCAGTACAGAGATATTCACTGGATATTTTTGGTATCCCGCCCCCTCTACCCTCTGGCGGTCGAACTGCTCATGCGCCCTGAAAGCACACTGCTTTCAGATATGGAACCCACTGAAGGGGTGATAAGCGCAATTCGTGCTGGCAGCGAACGTGCCGAGCGGATAAGCCAAACCCTATTAATGCCAGAAACCCCTGACCTGGACGAAGAGAGCGAGCAGTTTGTTGCGCTTACGCACTCTGAACGCAAGGTGCTACGCCTGCTGGGTAAGGGCTGGGGAATTAACCAGATTGCAACGCTGCTTAAGAAAAGCAACAAAACGGTCAGCGCACAGAAGAACAGTGCGATGCGTCGCTTGTCTTTGCGCAGCAACGCCGATATGTACGCCTGGATTAGCAGTACTCAGGGAATGCGAGAGCTGAGCTTAATGTCGGCCTATGGAGAGTTTGAGGAATGGAAAAGACCACAGCAACAAGACATATCGCCGTCATCGAAAATTGCGTAATGAGCGCCGTTGGGCTGGAGCATCTCTTCACCCTGCCTCAGTTCAGCCAGTATCAGATGCATATGTTTAGTCGGTTCGACAGCTTTAAGGCGGCGCTCCCCCACATACCCTTTTTCTCAGTGATCTACTCACTGTCAGATGAACGTGAAGAGCGTCGTAACTGCCTGGCCTGTTTACGGGATCTGACGTTTACGCACGGGAATATCCAGCGCATTGTGCTGGCCTCTGATGACGTCGAAGCGAGGCTGATTAGCCATCTTTCTCCTTCGCGGCTTCATGGCATCATCAGTAAAGCCGTGCCCCTGAGTCAGCTGCTGGAAGAGCTGGTCGCGCTGTTAAACGAAACGCATCGGGTCAATGAAAACATGCTGAACCACTGGCATGTCAGCCAGAACAGAATGTTAAGCCCAACGGAGCGGGCTATCCTGCGCTACATGTCCAACGGCTATTCTATCCCGGAAATTGCCGCGCAGCTTGAGCGCAATATTAAGACCATCCGGGCGCATAAATTCAACGCGATGGTCAAACTGGGCGTCAATTCTGACGTCGGGTTGCTGGATGCGGCAGATATTATTACGCATCTTCCTGCCCGCGAAATACGCGGTGCGGTGTTGACGTCGCCTGCCTTCCTGTAACTTATCCCGCCTGCGCCAGAACTATTCTGGCGCTGCGATTACACGCACACATCGACCCATTTTGCCGACGTCAATTCGGCCATTCTGTCCGGTGAAATCCGAACGGCGCTGTGGATAGCACCGGCTGCGGGTAAGACTTCACTGTACTGTTTTAAGGTGACGTCGCAGTAGACCGAAAGGGGGTTCTCCAGTCCGAACGGGCAGACGCCGCCGACGGGATGCCCGGTGATGTTCACCACCTCATCACTGCTGAGCATGCGGGCTTTTGCGCCGAACGTCTCCTTCAGCTTTTTGTTATCCAGCCGCGCATCGCCTTTTGCGACTACCAGAATCACCTCATTTTTGACCTTCAGCGACAGGGTTTTGGCGATTTGTCCTGGCTCCACGCGGTGGGCTGCAGCGGCAAGCGCAACGGTTGCAGTACTTTGGCTAAGCTCGATCACTTCTATATCCGGTGCGTTGTCGGCAAAAAACTGCTGTACAGACTGCAAACTCATTGTTTCCTCCTGACAAATATCCTGCGTAATCTGTCATAAGAAATTATCCTCTGTAAATATCTCTTAAGTAACAAATACCCCATTGGGCCGATTTCTGGATCGCCTTCACAATCACAGAAACCGGTTACAGTAACCGGTTGCAGAGCGTGATGCGGAGATTAATACTGAGTACGTAACGTCCCCTGTATCTAATAATAAGAGCAAATTATGAAATCAATTCATCTTAGCAGTACCGCGGGTATAAAAGCCGGCAAGGTTGTGAAGCTGATGTATGGAACAACGTGTGGTGCCCCCGCGCCCGTAATGAACGTCTGACAGGAGATCCTTTATGTCTGCCAACCATGCTGCTTTTAATCTGATATTCCGTTTCGTCGAGAATTACGTCAGCCCAATAGCCGGGCGGATCTCCTCCCAGCGTCATGTTATGGCTATCCGTGACGGATTTATTTCCGCGATGCCGTTCATGATCGTTGGCTCATTCTTGCTGGTGTTTGCTTATCCACCGTTTTCGCCTGATACCACATGGGGTTTTGCACGTGCCTGGCTGGATATGGCGAAGCAATTTGAAGGGCAAATCCTGACGCCGTTTGATATGACCATGGGCATTATGTCCATCTATATCTGTGCCGCCATTGCCTACAACCTGGGCAAGCATTACGTTAAGTCGCACCAGCTCGATCCTTTCATGTGCGCGATGCTGTCGCTGATGGCGTTTTTGCTGGTGGCCGCGCCTAAAACCAAAGGCACGCTGCCGGTTGATAGCCTGGGCGGCACGGGGATCTTCACCGCGATTCTGGTGGCGGTCTACTGCGTTGAGCTGATGCGTTTCCTGAAAACCTATAACATTGGTATTCGCCTGCCCGATCAGGTGCCACCGATGATCAAGAACTCGTTTGACCTGCTGATCCCGGTGCTGGTGGTGGTGCTGACGCTCTATCCGCTGAGCCTGCTGATCCAGTCTGAGTTTGGGATGCTGATCCCGCAGGCCATCATGTCTATCTTCAAACCGCTGGTTTCTGCCGCCGACTCCCTGCCAGCGATCCTGCTGGCGGTGCTGATTGGCCATTTACTGTGGTTTGCCGGGATCCATGGCGCGGCTATTGTCTCCGGTATGCTGCAGATGTTCTGGCTGACCAACCTCGGCGCAAACCAGACTGCGCTGGCGTCCAGCCTGCCTCTGCCGCACATCTTTATGGAAGCCTTCTGGACGTTCTTTATCGTTATCGGCGGCTCGGGCGCAACGATGGGGCTGGTGATTTGCTATCTGCGCAGCCGCTCGGCGCATTTACGCTCGATTGGCCGTCTGAGCGTGGTGCCAAGCTTCTTTAACATCAACGAACCGGTCATATTCGGTACGCCGATTGTGATGAACCCGGTGTTCTTTATTCCGTTCCTGCTGGCGCCGATGGTGAATGCCGTGCTGGCATGGTCGGCGATGAAGTTCGATCTGATTGGCCGCGTGATTTCTGTTGTGCCCTGGACTGCACCTGCGCCAATCGGTGCTGCATGGGCGCTGGGCTGGGATTTCCGGGCAGCCATTCTGGTGATTGTGCTGGCGTGCGTGTCGGCGATTATCTACTTCCCGTTCTTTAAGGTGTACGAGAAGCAGCTGCTGGAGCAGGAAGCCGAAGAAGCGCAGCGTAATAGTGAAGAGGAAAACCAGCAGGTCGCCTAGGTAAACGCAAAACGGTAACGCGTGGTTGCCGTTTTTGGTATTTTCAGAGGAGCAAGGCCGGGTAAGCGTTAGCGCCATCCGGCCAATCACACGCTTATTTCAGCGTACAATCCCCGCACTGCTGGACATCCGGCAGACGATAGCGCTGGCAGCAGGTACGACGAACCAGCAGCCCGTCACGCGGCACGACGGTACGGAAGAGGGGATTATCGCGACCATCCGAAAGCTGTTTGGCAAAGAAACAGGCGTGGCGAAGGGCATCAACCTGTTCGTCACCCAGCAGCGGTTTCATCTCTGTCAGATACCAGTGGATAAGATACCCGGTATTACTCCAGATCAGTTTCCCGTTGATCTCGCCCGTCTCTTCCAGCGCATCGATAACCGGGATCAGCGCCTGAGTGACCAACTTTTCCATGCGTTCCTGTGCGGACAGATGTGCTGAGTGACGGTCCTCGTGAAGATCGATCCAGAAGCAGGCGGCACGTCCCGTCTCATGAAACTCGACGTGGAAATACTCCGGGGAGAGATCCAGCATCGAATCCTGAGTCAACAGCGCCAGCATGAGAGGGGGCACCATCAGCCCGATATACCACTGCGCCCACAGGGAGAGCAGCGGCTTATTTTCCCGCGCAAGCGTAGGCTGGTTACGATAGATATGATCGGAATAGGCCGCCAGCAAAGACTGGCGTTCGGCAGGGCGTCGCCACTGCGCCAGCGTCATCGCATGATGGGGCGGAACCTCATCCAGCTTGATGAAATCCAGCAGATGCGCGCGTGTTTCAGCAATCTTATCCCGAATGGCATCCGCAAGCGTAGCGCTACCCGAGGAGAGGGGGGCTCGCCAGATGAGAGGCTCTACGGTATGTGCGGTACGAGTGGCCATAGGATTGACGTGAATCTAAATGATAATGATTGCCAATCCTAACTATTGATCATACCGATCGCAAGCCTTTTGTCCTGGATGTGCGAAGCCGCGTCAGGCCGACGGCAGCTCGTCGCTCAACAGGATGTTATTCCGGCCCATATGTTTGGCTTCATAAAGCGCTTTATCCGCCTTTTCCAGCGCGCGCTCAGCGTCTTCATTCTGATAGATAGAAATACCGATGCTGATGGTCACGTTGGTGGCGACGCTTTCATTGAACATATGTGGAATTTTAAGATCGTACACCTTCTGGCGAATATGTTCCGCCGTCTGCCGGGCATGCTCCAGCGAGATATTGCTCAGCAGAACCATAAACTCTTCGCCACCAAAGCGGGCAACGATATCGCGGGAGCGCACTGCGTCGCGGATGGCCGCAGAGACGCGCATCAGTGCTTTGTCGCCCATCATATGACCGTAATGATCGTTGTAGGCCTTGAAGTGGTCGATATCCAGCAGCAACACAAAGTGTTCACCGTTGTCTGGCGTGGGCAGGTTATCCAGACGGCTTTGCAGACCCCGGCGGTTATACAGCCCGGTGAGAGGGTCCATCATGCTGAGATCGGTCAGGGTTTCTCGTTCCTCAAGCAAACGCGAAAGCAGCGCCTGGGCGAATTTGTCGTTACGTCTTTGCAGCACATGATGAATGCCGATCGCTACCACGGGCAGCGCGAAAAAGAACATCATCCTTATCCAGCTGTCGTGGTCGCTTAACCACAGGCAGACAATAAAGGCGGGCAAAGAGTGCAGCGTGAACGCTTTGATATTGCTGGCGAAGGCCAGCGATCCGATAAAAAGCACCGTTAATAACGCCATTATTAAATAGGTCGAATGATCGTGCGTAATTAACGAAAATTTAGAGGCGATCTGCCAGGCCCATAAGACGCCAAAAAGCGCAGACACCGCCGGAATATTTACTTTTAAGGTTTTGTTTACCCCGTGCCAGACGAGTAAGCCCGTGCTGATCGTTAACACGGCAAGCAGAGGGAACGATAACACGCGTATGGAATAGAGCGGGTTTGTCACCGAGAAAAGCGCTGATGTTGCATTCAATAATAAAAACAAACGTAACGATAACTGATATTTACTATTGACTAAAGACCGCCAGGATTGTGATGTCATATTCGTGCGTTTTATTAAAATTTAATTAAAACAGATATATAGGTGTTGGTTTTAAAGAATGGATGCAAAAAACGTTATTTATAATTATCAGAAAAACTTTATAGGTAGTTAACAGGTGTGCAATTTATCACCTTACACATTTGCTGTCATTACAGGAAAGGTAAAGGGCGATCAATTATCCTGCTGTATGCTGACAAGTGATAATTACTATCATATGATATTGGTTATCATTATCGATATGAGAGGGCATACCATGTTGAGCAGAGCGCTGGGAAGTGGTTGGGGGGTCTTGCTGCCTGGGGCGATCATCAGCGGCCTGATGTTTGCCGACCTTTCCATCGACGTCTGGAAAATCATCATTGTGTCGGGACTGCTGGTGACATCCGCGATGATCTGGCATAAGCAGCTACGGCATTTTGTGCTGTTGCCATCCTGCGTTGCGTTAATCGGCGCAATGCTGGTGATAATGATGAGTTTGAGATAACACGGGAAAACAGAGAGAGACTACAGAAGGGTTGTAAGATAATTGGTGCGAGGGGGGGGACTCGAACCCCCACATCCGTAAGGACACTAACACCTGAAGCTAGCGCGTCTACCAATTCCGCCACCTTCGCACAGTCATCTTACTTTTTTGATATCGCCTCGTTGGTGCGAGGGGGGGGACTCGAACCCCCACATCCTAAGGACACTAACACCTGAAGCTAGCGCGTCTACCAATTCCGCCACCTTCGCCCAGTGCGAGCAATATCAACGTGATTTATGGTGCGAGGGGGGGGACTCGAACCCCCACATCCGTAAGGACACTAACACCTGAA
>NZ_JASCAM010000011.1:0-211224 GCF_029967835.1 Enterobacter sp. V87_3
CCCCCCCACGGAAGAGCTATCAGTGTTTTTCACCAATCGGCAGCACGGTGCGGCCAAACTGCTCGTTCAGCACTTCGCCCATTGCCAGGTAGATAGCGCTTGCGCCACACACCAGGCCAACCCAGCCCGCGATGTGTACGATGCCTTCGTTATCCGCCAGGTGGCCAATCGCCAACAGGGCGAACAGCACGGTCAGGCTCAGGAAGACGAACTGCAGCGCGCGGTTAGCCTTCAGCGTACCGAAGAACATGAACAGCGTGAAGACACCCCACAGGCCCAGGTAAACGCCCAGGAAGTGTGCGTTTGCTGCGTCTGTCAGACCCATTTTAGGCATCAGCAGAATGGCGACCAGCGTCAGCCAGAAGGAGCCGTAAGAGGTAAAGGCCGTTAAGCCAAAAGTGTTGCCTTTTTTGTATTCCAGCAGGCCCGCGAAGATTTGTGCGATACCGCCGTAAAAGATGCCCATCGCCAGGATAATGCCGTCCATCGGGAACATCCCGATATTGTGCAGGTTCAGCAGGATGGTGGTCATGCCAAAACCCATCAGGCCCAGCGGAGCCGGATTAGCCAACTTAGTGTTGCCCATAAGTCCTCAAAAAAATCATCATTAATATGGTGAAATGGTGAATCCCGCGTCAATTCTCCCTGACGGGGCGCGGCATCATAATGGGGACGCACCATGCCGTCTATGATCTGATCAGGGTGAAATTAAAATATTTTTTATCCTTCCCCCTTGATGGATGCCGTTGCGACCCCATCTTGTAAGCAACCGCAGTGTGTGGACCTGAAAAAATCAAATCTGGGCAGTTGAAAAAGCACGTTCTGCCCTTATTACAGGTACACAACCACATGTTGACTGAATTTTTAGTGGAGACGTTTAGATGGGTAAAATTATTGGTATCGACCTGGGTACTACCAACTCTTGTGTAGCGATTATGGACGGCACTACCGCACGTGTGCTGGAGAATGCCGAGGGCGATCGCACCACGCCTTCTATCATTGCCTATACCCAGGATGGTGAAACTCTGGTTGGTCAGCCGGCTAAACGTCAGGCAGTGACAAACCCGCAAAACACCCTGTTTGCGATTAAACGCCTGATCGGCCGCCGCTTCCAGGACGAAGAAGTTCAGCGTGACGTTGCTATCATGCCGTACAAAATCATCGCGGCGGATAACGGCGATGCATGGCTTGATGTGAAAGGCACCAAAACGGCACCACCGCAGATCTCTGCTGAAGTGCTGAAAAAAATGAAGAAAACGGCGGAAGATTACCTGGGCGAACCGGTAACTGAAGCGGTTATCACCGTACCTGCATACTTCAACGATGCTCAGCGTCAGGCAACAAAAGATGCTGGCCGTATCGCAGGTCTGGAAGTAAAACGTATCATCAACGAACCAACCGCGGCTGCACTGGCTTACGGTCTGGATAAAGAAATGGGCAACCGCACTATCGCGGTTTACGACCTCGGTGGTGGTACCTTCGATATCTCTATTATCGAAATCGACGATGTTGACGGCGAAAAAACCTTCGAAGTTCTGGCAACCAACGGTGATACCCACCTGGGTGGTGAAGACTTCGACAGCCGTATGATCAACTACCTCGTTGACGAGTTTAAGAAAGATCAGGGCATTGACCTGCGTAACGACCCGCTGGCTATGCAGCGCCTGAAAGAAGCCGCTGAGAAAGCGAAGATCGAGCTGTCTTCTGCTCAGCAGACCGACGTGAACCTGCCGTACATCACCGCAGACGCGACCGGTCCAAAACACATGAACATCAAAGTGACCCGTGCGAAACTGGAAAGCCTGGTCGAAGACCTGGTGAACCGTTCTATCGAGCCGCTGAAAGTTGCGCTGCAGGACGCGGGTCTGTCCGTCTCTGACATCCAGGACGTTATCCTGGTCGGTGGTCAGACGCGTATGCCAATGGTTCAGAAGAAAGTGGCAGAGTTCTTTGGTAAAGAGCCACGTAAAGACGTTAACCCGGACGAAGCTGTTGCTATCGGTGCAGCGGTTCAGGGTGGCGTACTGACCGGTGAAGTGAAAGACGTACTGCTGCTGGACGTTACCCCGCTGTCTCTGGGTATCGAAACCATGGGCGGTGTGATGACGGCGCTCATCAACAAAAACACCACCATCCCAACGAAACACAGCCAGGTGTTCTCTACCGCTGAAGACAACCAGTCTGCGGTAACCATCCATGTGATTCAGGGTGAGCGTAAGCGTGCGGCGGATAACAAATCTCTGGGTCAGTTCAACCTGGACGGTATCAACCCGGCTCCACGCGGCATGCCACAGATCGAAGTCACCTTCGACATCGATGCTGACGGTATCCTGCACGTGTCTGCGAAAGACAAAAACAGCGGTAAAGAGCAGAAGATCACCATCAAGGCATCTTCTGGCCTGAACGAAGCGGAAATCGAAAAAATGGTTCGTGATGCAGAAGCTAACGCTGAATCCGACCGTAAGTTCGAAGAGCTGGTTCAGACCCGTAACCAGGGTGACCATCTGCTGCACAGCACCCGTAAGCAGGTTGAAGAAGCAGGCGATAAACTGCCAGCAGAAGACAAAACGGCTATCGAGGCTGCACTGAGCGCGCTGGAAACCTCGCTGAAAGGCGAAGACAAAGCGGACATCGAAGCGAAGATGCAGGAGCTGGCACAGGCTTCTCAGAAGCTGATGGAAATCGCACAGCAGCAGCACGCACAGCAGCAGGCTGGCGCTGATGCCTCTGCGAACAACGCGAAAGACGACGACGTGGTCGACGCTGAGTTCGAAGAAGTAAAAGACAAAAAATAATCGCCCTTTGAACGGGTAATTACTGGCACGGGCGAAGAGGTTTCCTCTCCGCCCGTGCACGCATGTTAGGGGCAGATAAAACAAGATGGCGAAGCTTGATTATTACGAGATTTTAGGCGTTCCCAAAACAGCGGAAGAGCGTGAAATCAAAAAGGCGTATAAGCGCCTGGCCATGAAATATCACCCGGACCGTAATCAGGGTGATAAAGAGGCTGAATCCAAATTTAAAGAGATCAAAGAAGCCTACGAAGTTCTGACCGATGCGCAAAAACGTGCAGCCTACGATCAGTACGGTCACGCGGCCTTTGAACAGGGCGGCATGGGCGGCGGCGGATTCGGCGGCGCGGGCGGCTTTGGCGGCGGTGCTGATTTCAGCGATATCTTTGGCGATGTCTTCGGCGACATCTTCGGCGGTGGTCGTGGTCGCCAGCGCGCGGCGCGCGGCGCAGATCTGCGTTACAACATGGATCTGACGCTGGAAGAAGCCGTTCGCGGTGTCACCAAAGAGATCCGTATCCCGACGCTGGAAGAGTGTGACGTTTGCCACGGCAGCGGCGCGAAGGCGGGCACCCAGCCACAGACCTGTCCAACCTGTCACGGTTCCGGTCAGGTGCAGATGCGCCAGGGCTTCTTCGCGGTACAGCAGGCGTGTCCTCACTGTCACGGTCGCGGTACGCTGATTAAAGATCCGTGCAACAAATGCCACGGTCATGGTCGCGTTGAGAAAACCAAAACCCTGTCCGTTAAAATTCCGGCTGGCGTCGATACGGGCGACCGCATCCGTCTGTCGGGCGAAGGTGAAGCAGGCGAGCACGGCGCGCCGGCAGGCGATCTGTACGTTCAGGTTCAGGTGAAACAGCACGCAATCTTTGAGCGTGAAGGTAACAACCTGTACTGCGAAGTGCCGATCAACTTCGCGATGGCCGCGCTTGGTGGCGAGATTGAAGTGCCAACGCTTGATGGTCGCGTAAACCTGAAAGTGCCAGGCGAAACCCAGACCGGCAAGCTGTTCCGCATGCGCGGTAAAGGCGTGAAGTCCGTTCGCGGTGGTGCGCAGGGCGACCTGCTGTGCCGCGTGGTGGTCGAAACGCCGGTGGGCCTCAACGATAAGCAGAAACAGCTGCTGAAAGAGTTGCAGGAAAGCTTTGGTGGGCCGACGGGTGAAAACAATAGCCCACGCTCTAAAAGCTTCTTCGATGGCGTCAAAAAATTCTTCGATGACCTGACCCGCTAATTCTCTGCTGGTCACTATCCTTTAAAAAGCCCGGAAGCGATTCCGGGCTTTTTCTATTTGTGGGTATAGCTCGGTAAAACTGAATGTAGAGCCAACATTAATCTGATTTTCCCGATCTATATGGCTTGGTATTATGGTTTTAACGACGTATTCTGGGTAAAGAGAGAATTTAAGTGAAATTATTACAGCGTTTCTTTAGCAACGAAGCCTCCGGCGGCGTGATCCTGATCATCGCCGCTGCGGCCGCGATGGCCCTGGCTAACATGGGCATTACGCGCGATCTCTACCATGCATTTCTGGAAACCCCCGTCGAGCTGAAGGTCGGGCCGCTGGAAATTAACAAGAACATGCTGCTGTGGATCAACGACGCGCTGATGGCGGTGTTCTTCCTGCTGGTCGGGCTGGAGGTGAAGCGTGAGCTGGTGCTGGGTTCGCTTGCCAGCCGACAGCGCGCGGCGTTCCCGGTGATTGCCGCCCTTGGCGGTATGGTCGTTCCGGCGCTGCTCTTCCTGGCATTCACCTGGCAGGATCCGGTTGCTCGCCACGGCTGGGCCATTCCGGCTGCAACGGATATCGCCTTTGCGCTCGGGGTACTGGCCCTGCTGGGCAGCCGCGTGCCGATGGCGTTAAAAATCTTCCTGATGGCGCTGGCCATCATTGACGATCTGGGCGCAATCATCATTATTGCGCTGTTCTATACCAGCGACTTGTCGGTATTGTCGCTGAGCGTGGCGGCTGGGGCGATTGCGGTGCTGGCGTTGCTGAATATCTTCAACGTCCGCCGCATTGGCATTTATATGCTGGTGGGCGTCGTGCTGTGGACCGCCGTGCTGAAATCGGGCATCCATGCCACGCTGGCGGGGGTGATTGTGGGCTTCTTTGTGCCGCTTAAGCCGCAGGAGGGCAAGTCTCCTGCACAACAGTTAGAGCATGTGCTTCAGCCGTGGGTCGCCTTCATGATCCTGCCGCTGTTTGCCTTTGCCAACGCGGGCGTTTCGCTGGCTGGCGTCACCCTCGATGGCCTGACGTCGGTTCTGCCGCTGGGCATTATTGCCGGGCTGTTTATCGGTAAGCCGCTGGGAGTTAGCCTGTTCTGCTGGTTGGCGCTGAAACTCAAGCTGGCATCGCTGCCGAACGGCGCGACCTTCAGACAAATTATGGCGGTGGGCGTGTTGTGCGGTATCGGGTTTACGATGTCGATTTTCATCTCGACGCTGGCGTTTGGCGCACATGCGCCTGAGCTGATTGTCTGGGCGAAGCTCGGCATTCTTATCGGGTCATTACTGGCCGCAGTCACAGGATATACATTGTTGAAAGTGAAACTGTCAGGGCAGGTTGCCCGGGCATAACGGAAGACCGGGAGAGGGGGACCTTCTCCCGGTAAACGATCAGGGAGCGAAGACGCGATGTCTCATTTGAATTACAACCATCTTTACTACTTCTGGCACGTCTACAAACAAGGCTCGGTGGTGGGGGCCGCAGAGGCGCTCTATCTGACGCCGCAGACCATTACCGGGCAAATCAAAGCCCTGGAAGAGCGCCTGCAGGGCAAACTCTTTAAGCGTAAAGGCCGCGGGATAGAACCAACGGAGCTGGGCGAGCTGGTGTTTCGCTATGCGGACAAGATGTTCACCCTCAGCCAGGAGATGCTGGATATCGTCAACTACCGCAAGGAGTCGAACCTGCTCTTTGACGTAGGCGTGGCGGACGCGCTGTCGAAACGGCTGGTGAGTGGCGTGCTGGATGCCGCCGTGGTGGAAGATGAGCAAATTCATTTGCGTTGCTTCGAGTCCACCCATGAGATGCTGCTTGAGCAGCTGAGCCAGCACAAGCTGGATATGATTATCTCGGACTGCCCGATTGACTCCACGCAGCAGGAGGGGCTGTTCTCGGTGAAGATTGGCGAATGCGGTGTCAGCTTCTGGTGCATCAATCCGCCGCCGGAAACACCGTTCCCGGCGTGCCTGGAGGAGCGTCGCCTGCTGGTGCCAGGCAGGCGTTCAATGCTGGGACGTAAACTGCAAAACTGGTTTAACTCCCAGGGGCTGAAGGTGGAGATCCTCGGAGAGTTCGACGACGCGGCGCTGATGAAGGCTTTTGGCGAAGCGCATAACGCTATCTTTGTCGCACCGACGCTGTACGCGCACGATCTCTATTCGGCGAAGGGCATTACGGAGATTGGCAGGGTCGATAACGTGATGGAGGAGTATCACGCCATATTCGCCGAAAGAATGATTCAGCATCCGGCGGTGCAGCGCATCTGCAACCGGGACTACGCGGCGTTGTTTACGCCACCGGCACTCTGAAGGCATAAAAAAACCCGCGTTAAGCGGGTTCTTTAAACAAGCAACAACAAGTAGCGATTAAGCCAGTTTGTTGATCTGCGCGGTCAGGTTTGCTTTATGACGCGCTGCTTTGTTTTTGTGGATCAGACCTTTAGCAGCCTGACGATCCACGATTGGTTGCATTTCGTTAAATGCGTTCTGCGCTGCAGCTTTGTCGCCAGCTTCGATTGCTGCGTATACTTTCTTGATGAAAGTACGCATCATAGAGCGACGGCTTGCGTTGTGCTTACGAGCCTTTTCAGACTGAACGGCACGTTTCTTAGCTGATTTGATATTAGCCAAGTCCAACTCCCAAATATGATCTATGTGGACAATTCAAAGGCCGAGGAATATGCCCTCTTTGCCTTCTTTTGTCAATGGATTTGTGCAAATAAGCGCCGTTAATAAGCGACGCTATGTTACGTAGTGATGGCGCAGGATTCTACCAGCTTGTCTCGTGCGAATACAGCTTTTCGGCAGAAAAAAAAGCACCTCTAAGGCAGATTTTTTCGCTGTGAAAGGTCAGCATGATGAAATCATTATGGCTTTCTGTTTTGCGTGAACAATCGCCGGTTAACCTTAATCGCTGTACAAGGTATACTTTGGCGATTTTCACTGTTTTGAGCCAGACATGAAGCTGATACGCGGCATACAGAATCTCAGCAAAGCCCCGCACGGGTGCGTGCTGACCATTGGTAATTTCGACGGCGTGCATCGTGGTCATCAGGCGCTGTTGCAGGGATTGCGTAAAGAAGGGGAGGCGCGTGGCCTGCCCGTTGTAGTGATGATCTTCGAGCCACAGCCGCTGGAGCTGTTTGCAGGTGAAAAATCTCCTGCCCGCCTGACTCGCCTTCGCGAGAAGCTGCGCTATCTGGCCGAGTCTGGCGTGGACTACGTACTGTGCGTACGTTTCGACCGTCGCTTTGCCGCGCTGACAGCACAAAACTTCGTCAGCGACCTGTTGGTCAAGCAGCTTGGCGTGCAGTTTCTCGCCGTGGGCGATGATTTCCGCTTTGGCGCTGGTCGTCAGGGTGATTTCTTGCTATTACAGAAGGCTGGTCTGGAGTACGGGTTTGACGTCACCAGCGCCATGACGTTCTGCGAAGGCGGCGTTCGCGTCAGCAGCACGGCGGTTCGCCAGGCGCTGGCTAATGACGAACTGGAGACAGCAGCAAACCTGCTGGGGCATCCGTTCACCATTTCAGGCCGCGTGGTGCATGGCGATGCGCTTGGGCGTACCATCGGCTTCCCGACGGCGAATATCCCGCTGCGCCGCCAGGTCTCCCCGGTAAAAGGGGTTTACGCGGTGGAAGTGACTGGCCTTGGCGATAAACCCTTTTATGGCGTCGCTAACATTGGCACGCGTCCTACTGTCGCCGGTGTGCGTCAACAGTTAGAAGTACACCTCCTGGACGTTGTAATGGACCTCTACGGTCGCCATATAGATGTGATACTGCGTAAAAAGATACGCAACGAACAGCGATTTGCCTCGCTGGATGAACTAAAAGCGCAAATTGCGCGAGATGAATTGACGGCCCGTGAGTTTTTTGGGCTATAAAACCGGCTTTAATGCCTACGTGATAAATACGGAACCGAGAATCTGATGAGTGACTTTAAATCAACCCTGAATTTGCCGGAAACAGGGTTCCCGATGCGCGGCGATCTCGCTAAGCGCGAACCGGGAATGCTGGCGCGTTGGACCGATGATGACCTGTACGGCATCATTCGTGCAGCCAAAAAAGGCAAAAAAACCTTCATTCTGCATGATGGCCCTCCCTATGCGAATGGCAGCATTCATATTGGTCACTCGGTTAACAAGATTCTGAAAGACATTATCGTGAAGTCTAAAGGCCTCACGGGGTTCGACTCGCCGTACGTTCCGGGCTGGGACTGCCATGGTCTGCCGATCGAACTGAAAGTTGAGCAAGAGTTCGGTAAACCAGGCGAGAAATTCACCGCCGCTGAATTCCGCGCGAAATGCCGAGAATACGCCGCCACTCAGGTTGACGGTCAGCGTGCTGACTTTATCCGTCTGGGCGTACTGGGCGACTGGTCGCACCCGTACCTGACCATGGATTTCAAAACCGAAGCCAACATCATCCGTGCGCTGGGTAAAATCATCGGTAACGGCCACCTGCATAAAGGCGCGAAGCCGGTGCACTGGTGCGTTGACTGCCGTTCTGCGCTGGCTGAAGCGGAAGTTGAGTATTACGACAAAACCTCGCCGTCTATCGACGTCGCTTTCGAAGCGGTCGATCAGGATGCCATCAAAGGTAAATTCGGTCTGCCTGACGTAAACGGCCCGATCTCGCTGGTGATCTGGACCACCACCCCGTGGACCCTGCCAGCCAACCGTGCGATCTCCCTCTCCAGTGAGTTCGACTACGCGCTGGTGCAGATTGATGGCCGCGCGGTAATCCTGGCGAAAGATCTGGTGGAGAGCGTGCTGAAGCGTGCGAACATCACCGAATACACCGTGCTGGGCACCGTGAAAGGGGATGCGCTGGAACTGATGCGCTTCAAACACCCGTTCCTCGATTTCGATGTGCCTGCGATCCTGGGCGATCACGTAACGCTGGACGCTGGTACCGGTGCGGTTCACACCGCCGGTGGCCACGGTCCTGACGACTACAACATCAGCCTGAAATACGGTCTGGAAATCGCTAACCCGGTGGGGCCAGACGGCTCGTATCTGCCTGGCACCTACCCGGCGCTGGACGGTATCAACGTCTTTAAAGCCAACGACATCATCGTTGACATCCTGCGCACCAGCGGCGCGCTGCTGCACGTAGAGAAAATGCAGCACAGCTATCCGTGCTGCTGGCGCCACAAGACGCCTATCATCTTCCGTGCGACCCCGCAGTGGTTCATCAGCATGGATCAGAAAGGCCTGCGCGCGCAGTCGCTGAAAGAGATCAAAGGCGTGCAGTGGATCCCGGACTGGGGCCAGGCGCGTATCGAATCCATGGTGGCTAACCGTCCTGACTGGTGTATCTCCCGTCAGCGTACCTGGGGCGTGCCAATGTCTCTGTTCGTGCATAAAGAGACGCAGGAACTGCACCCGAATACGCTGGAGCTGATGGAAGACGTGGCGAAGCGCGTCGAAGTTGACGGTATTCAGGCGTGGTGGGATCTCGACGCCCGCGACATCCTGGGCGCGGACGCAGACAACTACGAAAAAGTGCCTGATACCCTGGACGTGTGGTTCGACTCCGGGTCAACCCACTCTTCCGTTGTGGACGTGCGTCCTGAGTTTGCCGGTCACGCCGCCGATATGTATCTGGAAGGGTCTGACCAGCACCGCGGCTGGTTCATGTCATCGCTGATGATCTCCACCGCGATGAAAGGTAAAGCGCCATACCGCCAGGTACTGACTCACGGTTTCACCGTCGATGGTCAGGGCCGTAAGATGTCCAAATCTATCGGCAACACCGTTTCTCCGCAGGACGTGATGAACAAACTGGGCGCGGACATTCTGCGTCTGTGGGTGGCATCAACCGACTACACCGGTGAAATGGCCGTTTCTGATGAAATCCTGAAACGTGCCGCCGACAGCTATCGTCGTATCCGTAACACCGCGCGCTTCCTGCTGGCGAACCTTAACGGTTTCGATCCGGCGAAAGACATGGTGAAACCGGAAGAGATGGTGGTTCTCGACCGCTGGGCGGTTGGCTGTGCGAAAGCCGCGCAGGAAGATATCCTGAAAGCCTACGAGTCTTACGACTTCCACGAAGTGGTGCAGCGCCTGATGCGCTTCTGCTCCATCGAGATGGGCTCGTTCTACCTCGACATCATCAAAGACCGCCAGTACACCGCGAAAGCGGACAGCGTGGCGCGTCGCAGCTGCCAGACTGCGCTGTTCCACATCGCAGAAGCGCTGGTACGCTGGATGGCACCAATCATGTCCTTCACCGCAGACGAGATCTGGGGCTACCTGCCGGGCGACCGCGAGAAGTATGTCTTCACCGGCGAGTGGTACGAAGGTCTGTTCGATCTCTCAAGCACCGAAGCGATGAACGATGCCTTCTGGGACGAGTTGCTGAAAGTGCGTGGCGAAGTGAACAAGGTTATCGAGCAGGCGCGTGCTGATAAGAAAGTCGGTGGTTCTCTGGAAGCGGCAGTGACCCTGTACGCAGAACCTGAGCTGGCGGCCAAGCTGACGGCGCTGGGCGATGAATTACGATTTGTCCTGTTGACCTCCGGTGCGAAAGTTGCGGATTATGCCGGGGCGCCTGCTGATGCACAGCAGAGTGAACTGCTCAAAGGGCTGAAAGTCGCGCTGAGCAAAGCCGACGGTGAGAAGTGCCCGCGTTGCTGGCATTACACCACCGATATCGGCCAGGTGGCGGAACACGCAGAAATCTGCGGACGCTGTGTCAGCAACGTCGCCGGTGATGGCGAAAAACGTAAGTTTGCCTGATGAGTAAACCATTAAGTTCAACAGGACTGCGCTGGCTGTGGCTGGTTGTGGTGGTGCTGATTATCGATCTGGGCAGCAAATTCCTGATCCTCCAGAACTTCGCTCTGGGGGAGACGGTTTCCCTGTTCCCGTCCCTTAATCTGCATTACGCGCGCAACTACGGCGCGGCGTTCAGTTTCCTTGCTGACAGCGGTGGCTGGCAGCGCTGGTTCTTCGCGGGTATCGCAATGGGTATCTGCGTGGTGCTGGCGGTGATGATGTACCGTTCAAAGGCCACGCAGAAGCTGAATAACATCGCCTACGCGCTGATCATTGGCGGTGCGTTAGGCAACCTGTTTGACCGCCTGTGGCACGGCTTCGTGGTCGATATGATCGACTTCTACGTCGGCGACTGGCACTTCGCCACCTTTAACCTGGCCGATAGCGCAATTTGTGTCGGTGCGGCGTTAATCGTGCTGGAAGGCTTCTTGCCTAAACCGGCCGCGAAAGAGCAGGTGTAAGCATTAATGCCGGGTCGCGTGCAGCGATTCCGGCCTATAAAATTTGTGGCCTCCTGTTTGCCGGGTAAACGAAGCGCCACCCGGCAAACAGGCACCCCAAAACAAGCGAGCAATGTGCATGTCTAAATCCGTACAGAGCAACAGCGCAGTCCTCGTTCACTTCACGCTGAAGCTGGACGATGGCTCAACGGCCGAGTCTACCCGTAACAACGGCAAACCTGCCCTGTTCCGTCTTGGCGATACCTCACTGTCTGAAGGTCTTGAGCAACAGCTGCTGGGCCTGAAAGAGGGCGAGAAGAAGGTCTTTTCGCTGGAGCCGGATGCGGCGTTTGGCGTGCCAAGCCCGGACCTGATCCAGTATTTCTCGCGCCGTGAGTTTATGGACGCGGGCGAGCCGGAAATCGGGGCTATCATGCTCTTTACCGCTATGGACGGCAGCGAAATGCCTGGCGTGATCCGCGAAATCAACGGCGACTCTATCACCGTCGACTTCAACCATCCGCTTGCCGGGCGTACCGTTCATTTTGATGTAGAAGTGCTGGAGATCGATCCGGCACTGGAGGCCTGAAATGCAGATCCTGTTGGCTAACCCGCGCGGTTTCTGCGCCGGTGTAGACCGCGCTATCAGCATTGTTGAAAACGCGCTGGAAATTTACGGCGCGCCAATTTACGTGCGTCATGAAGTGGTGCATAACCGCTACGTGGTCGACAGCCTGCGCGAGCGCGGTGCCATCTTTATCGAGCAGATCAGCGAAGTGCCGGACGGCGCGATCCTGATCTTCTCCGCCCACGGCGTGTCCCAGGCGGTGCGTAACGAAGCGAAAAGCCGTGAACTGACCGTTTTCGATGCAACCTGTCCGCTGGTGACCAAGGTGCATATGGAAGTGGCGCGCGCCAGCCGTCGCGGTGAAGAGTCGATTCTGATTGGTCACGCGGGCCACCCGGAAGTCGAGGGCACCATGGGCCAGTACAGTAACCCGGAAGGGGGCATGTATCTGGTCGAGTCGCCGGACGATGTGCTGACGCTTAACGTCAAAAACGAAGCCCGCCTGTCGTTTATGACCCAGACGACGCTCTCCGTGGACGACACCTCAGACGTGATTGACGCGCTGCGTCAGCGCTTCCCGAAGATCGTCGGGCCGCGTAAAGACGATATCTGCTACGCCACCACCAACCGTCAGGAAGCGGTGCGCGCGCTGGCTGAACAGGCGGATGTGGTGCTGGTGGTCGGCTCGAAAAACTCCTCTAACTCTAACCGTCTGGCCGAGCTGGCCCAGCGTATGGGGAAAGCGGCGTTTCTGATCGACGACGCGACGGATATCCAGGAAGCGTGGGTGAAAAATGCAGCCTGTGTTGGCGTCACGGCCGGGGCTTCCGCGCCGGATATTCTGGTGCAGAACGTCATCACCCGACTGCAGGAACTCGGCGGCGGCGAAGCGGTTCCGCTGGAAGGGCGCGAAGAGAACATTGTCTTCGAAGTGCCGAAAGAGCTGCGTATCGATGCGCGCGAAGTCGAGTAACTGAGTTTTAATGAATGCAAAGCCAGGCCCGGAGCCTGGCTTTTTTGATCCACGGCGCAATTCCGGCACGGCATCACAAGGTTAATCGATTAATCTGCTATGCTTTTCAGGCTGTTCTCCTCGGGCCGGAGACACATATGAAACCTGACATTATCCAGCCACCGCAGGTGGACTGGCAGACCGGCGCGTTCGCGCAGGGTCATATCCTTCGTAAAACGACGCGCATTGCCGATCTGGCTGGCGTGTTTGCCTGCACCGACGCCTGGCAGAACGGCGACCCGCAACGGCCCGTTTACGACGTTGAAATCCTCGACGGTAATACGGCCGAAGGCAGCCTGTTCACTGGCGTAACCCATCTTCAGCCCGGAAAAGTCGGCAATGAATTCTTTATGACCCGCGGCCACTTCCACGCGCGCCGGGAGCAGGGGGAAGTCTATCTCGGGCTGCGCGGGACGGGATTATTGCTGCTGCAATCAGAGAGCGGCAAGGCGTGGCTGGAACCCGTGATCGCCGGTTCGGTACACGTCATTCCCGGCTTTACCGCACATCGTCTGATTAACACCGGCACGGAGGTACTCTCCGCGCTGGCGGTCTGGCCGACAATCGCCGGGCATGATTACGCGGCTCTTCAGCAGGGTTTTGCGCTGAGGGTGACGGAGGTGGACGGCGACATCCTGGTGCGTGAGGTGCAGCATGGCTAATTACGGGCTGGATATGCAGATACATCATCGGCCGCTCGGCTTTTCATACGGAGAAGAGGTCACAGGCCCGATGCCGGAGATCCGCCGTCTGGATCAGATCCGCTCGTCGCTGCGCGATCCGGACTGTCAGGGGCCGGAAGAGGTGTACGCTATTGCGATGGACGTGGCGCGAATGCAGGACAGGGATGAGCTGAGCAAACGGATGCTGCTGTTTGGCGTGGTGACCTATGCCGCCGGACAGCTTGGCGACGAGCCCGTGCGCAGCCAGGGGCATGTTCATCGCATCAGCCAGCACAGCGGCTGGTCGCCGCCAGAGCTGTATGAGATCTGGCAGGGGACCGCCATTATTTATATGCAGGAGCGGGTTGAAAACGATCCGGGCCGCTGCTTTGCCGTGATCGCTCGCGAAGGCGAGAAGGTGCTGGTTCCACCGGGCTGGGGCCATGCCACACTCTCCGCCGATCCGGATGTTCCGCTGACGTTTGGCGCCTGGTGCGACCGGGAATATGGCTTTGAGTACGAGGCCGTGCGGGCGCATAAAGGGCTGGCCTGGTATCCGCTGATGCAGGACCGGCAGGTCGTCTGGCAGCATAACCCGCGCTATGCGCCGGGACGATTACAGGTCATCACGCCGCGTCGGTATGATGAGTTTGGTATTACTGCGGAGCCCATCTACCAGCAGTTTGTTGCCGATCCGGCGCGCTTTCAGTTTATCTCCCGGCCCGATAAAGTCGCCGCGCTGTGGCAGAATTTTCATCCATAAAAAAACCGGGGCCAGTTGGCCCCGGTTTTCACAGGCATTATCCGGTGAAAAGCCCCGACGCCACGCCAGCGGCGGCCAGTACCAGCAGGAGCAGCATCGCCTTAACCGGTGACACACCGCGTTTCGCCATCAGGTACCAGGTGCTCAGTACCACCACCAGCGGCAGCAGCTGCGGGAAAATCCCGTCGAGCATCTGCTGAACATGGATATTAACCCCATCTTTGGTGATGAACTCCAGCCCGGTGCCCAGCTTCACATAGCTTGCCGCGACGCCACCCATCACAAAAACACCCAGCAGGGACAGCGCTTCGCGCAGGCGGGTCGATTTGCTGCTCACCAGCATTTCAACAGAGCCGGATCCCATCTGGTAACCCTTCAGGAACAAGAACCAGGAGCCAGGTATGATAATGGCAAGCCAGGCCACTATGTAGAACAACGGTCCCAGGGCGTTACCGCCTGCCGCCAGCGCCATACCGATGCTGAGCAGAATAGGGATCAACATGCCGGGGATCATCGAATCGCCGATCCCGGCGATCGGCCCCATCAGGCCAACCTTGAGGGTATTGATCGTCTCACCATCGATAGGCTCACCGTTGGCCTTTTTCTCTTCAAGGCCCAGCGCCATCCCGTTCACAATGGCGCCAATCTGCGGCTCGGTATTGTAGAAAGAGGCGTGGCGACGCAGCATTTCCCGCCGCTGGTCGGCATCCGGGTAGAGCTTTTTGGCGACCGGCAGCATGCTCAGGCAGAATCCGAATGACTCAAGGCGCTCAAAGCTCATCGACGACAGGTTGTGCATCATCCATGCCCGCCAGCAGCGGCGCAGATCCTTACGGGTCAGTTTACGTTCTTCCATCAGAATTCGTCCTCGTCATCGACGACCGGTGCAGAGGCGACGGCCTTTGCGGATTCCGGTTTGTAGTTATAGTGGATCAGCGCCAGCAGCGCGCCAACGATGACCAGCGCAACCATGTTGAGCTTCAGGAAAACGATGCAGACGAAGCCCACCAGAAAGTAGATCAGCATGCTGTAGTCTTTGATGATCTGCTTGAGCAGGATAGCGATACCGACGGCGGGCAAGATCCCACCTAAAACGTTCATGGTAGACAGCACCACGGCTGGCAGGCTGTCCATGATGCCGCTGATATACTGCGCGCCGTAGTAGACGGCAATGAACGTCGGAACAAAACGCAGAATAAAGTTGGTCGCCTGGGGCCAGATGGCGCTGTTCAGATAGATCCCCCGCTCGTCGCCGCGCTCAAGGGCGTTATCCGCGCGATGGTTCCAGAAGGAGTTCAGCACCATCATCATATTAAACAGAATGGTCCCGGCAATGCCGATCGTAGCCGCCAGCGCCACCGCCACTTCCGGGCCTTTACCCGACAGAATACCCAGCGCAATGGCCGGGTAGGCGACAAAGTTCAGGTCAGCGGGCATCGACCCGCCCGGCGTCACCATGGCGATATAGACCGCCTGCACCGCCACGCCAATCATGATACCGGTCTTAATATCGCCAAGGATAATGCCCACCAGCATGCCTGACACCAGCGGGCGGGTGATCAAATACCAGCCGCCGGTCAGGCCCAGCAGCCAGGGGCTGCTCAGCGCGCCCAGATAACAGAGCACGCCAATTAATGCCGCTTCGATAATCATCATTCGCTCCTTATTTCAGCTTTTGCCGGGCATCCTGCCAGCTGTAGCTGCTGGCATCCGGTACCAGACGAAATTCAATGAGATGCCCCTGAGCGTTAAGCCAGTCAAACGCCGCGATCTCCTCTGCGTTGACCGACTGGTTCGGGCCAATAGTGGTGGTCTCCGCGCGGGCGCTCATCGGGCCAACGTTGATTTTGCCGTTACTGTTTTTCAGGCTGATACCGGCCTGTTCAATGCGCTGCAGGGTGAGGGGCGATTTGCCAATAACGAAATAGCGCTTGTCGCTGGCGATGACCTTCGGCAATTTTTCAATCGCCGTTGCGGTATCAAAAAGCCAGACTTTGGTGTCGGAGACGGCACCTTTCATGACGGAAGAGAGAAGGGGATCGGCCGCCACGGCGTCGTCAATGGCCACGATACCGTCGCAGGGCAGCTCTTTGGCCCAGCGTGTGATGAGCTGCCCGTGGATCACGCGGTCATCGATGCGTACAAAAGAAATGCTCATAGTGGAGTCCTCAAAAGTCGTCGGATTGCACGGCAGAAGCGGGAGCAGCTACCACCAGCGTGGGTTGGGTGAGCGCCAGCAGCAGGCTGGCCGCGGCGTTCACGTCGGCAAGCGCGTGGATCTCATCGGTTTGCAGCAGCATCGGCAGATTTACCCCGCCCAGCACCGCCACCGGCGGCGTGGTGTCTGGCGAAAAGGCGGCGCTGCTGGCGACGTTCCACGGCGTGCCGCTTTGCATATCGCACAGCACCAGTACACCCTCTGCGTGTTGTGAGGCCTGAGCCAGCACGCGGGCAAACTCCTGCTTAAAGCCTTCAATTCCCGCCTCACCGGTGAGCGTAACGGCATAGCAGTAGGGCAGATCGCCGTAAACCATGCGGGCGCTGTCGAGCATCGCCTTTGCCATCGGCCCGTGGGAGGCCACAATGATGTTAATCATGCTTACCCCCTGACCCAGGCTTTAACGGTGGCGAGCTGCTGGCCTGCGCCTTTGCCCCACGGTGTGATTCGGTATTCCCCTACGGCGGCAGGAATGATAAATGTCTCTGCGTAATGCACGACGAAAGGCTCAAACGCGCCGCTCGGGCTGTCGACGCGCGCTTCGTCGCCCTCAACCAGATTAAGCACGTTGACGCCGCCTTCAGTGTGGTGAACGACCGGGCCGCTAAACCAGTGGCGGCGTGTTTCGATAAATTCACGTTCGTGCAGGCCGGTTCGTTCTTCACGCCAGCCTTCACCCTCCGCCACCGGTTCAATCCGGTTGACCAGGTGGTCATTTACCCATTGAGTATCACGCTGCCAGTCGATAACCTGCTCGCCGTGATCGAGGTGAACCGGGCGCGGCAAGCCATCAAGACCCAGGCGGCCCCAGTCCCATAGCTTAAAGGTGAAAATGTACGGGGTGGCGCTGATCTCAAGCACCATGGTGCCGGCACCTGAGCAATGTACGGTTCCGGCCGGGATGAGAAAGTGATCGTGTTTTTTGGCGGGGATTTGATTCACAAAGCGTGCATCGTCGAACGGTTTTTCGCCCCGCGCGGCCTGGCGCAGATCGTCCATCATCGCCTCAGGCCGGGTGCCTGTTTGGGTGCCGAGATAGACCATGGCACCCGGCTCGGCGTCAAGAATGTAGTAGCTCTCATCCTGGGTATAATGCATGCCAAACTGCTGCTGAATGTACTCCGTCAGCGGATGCACCTGAAAACTCAGATTTTGCCCCCCGACGGTATCAAGAAAATCAAAGCGGATGGGGAACTCGGCCCCGAAGCGGGCGTGAACCTTTTCGCCCAGCAGCGCGCGCGGTTGCAACAGAACGACATCAATGGAGGGGATCTCGATCCGAACGTCGCCAAACCGCATCAGCAGGCTGTTTTCCTCGGGCACGCAGTCAAAACACCATGCGTAGTTAGGCTTCGCTGGATCGAGATCGAATCGTTGTTTCATCCACTGGCCGCCCCAGACGCCGGGATCAAAGAAGGGGACAACGCGGAACGGCTGTTGTGTGGTCTGCTTAAGCCCCGCGCGAAGTGCCTCGCCGCTGACCATGGCCGGTGCGTCGGCCTGGGTGGTATCAAGCAGGAAATTACAGCGCTTGAGCAGCGGCGTTTTGTGTCGGTCAAAGACGCGCCACTCAACGAAAAAGGCGCGTTTATACCGGCGCAGCATATCTTCAGTGAGGTTTTCAACACCCCAGTTGCCCAGCTCGCCTGCGCGCATGCGCTGCTGAATTTCCCAGCGCGGCATATCGGCGTACACCAGCACATCGCCCGGATGGACCAGAGCGGCACCGGAGCCATACACAATCACCAGTCCCGCCGCCTCGGCCACCTGCTTTTGCAGGGCCGTTAATGCTTCGGCATCAAAAAACTCGGCGAGCTGGTGGCAGGAGAGCACGCCAAACACGCGGTCATCCGTCAGGTTGCGGGCCAGCATCTCGCTAAGCGTGTGCTCGTCGCGGCGGGCCGTTTCGACGTTTATCCGCACCGCGTTGCCGAACCGGGCAAGCACATTACGCTCCAGCTCCTCCAGACGGACGCCAGGATAGCAATCGATAACCAGCACGGTTTTCCGGGACGTCAGGACCCTGGTGTTAAGCGCCGTAATAATGTCGTTCCACCCACGCCATGCGTGAGCGTCAAAGCCCCGAACAGAGACTTCAGGATGTTTGTTATAAGGGGGATAAGTCATCGTTTCACTCCGTTGTCGTTGAAACAAGATTAATCGATTAACCTTGCAATGGAAGAGTGGTTAACGCGATTAACCTGGCAAAACGGCGAGGAAAGGCGGTTTTATGGCGGGGAGTGTGAACCGCTTCACAGGGAATTAGACAAAAATCAGGTTATTCGATTAATCTGTGAAGAATAGGGGAGGAACAATGACAACTGTAACGCTGGCGCAGGTCGCTGAACGAGCAGGCGTGTCGACCGCCACGGTGTCGATGGTCTTGCGAAACCGGGGGCGGATCTCGCAAGCCACCCGTGAAAGAGTATTAAAAGCGCTGGATGACGCGGGTTATGTCTATAACCAGACGGCGGCGAATCTTCGAAACCGCAGCAGCAACCAGGTCGGGCTGCTTCTGCACGATATTACTAACCCCTTTTACGGCGAGATGACGGCCGGGCTGAGTCATGAGATTGAGCGTCACGAGATGCTGCTGTTTCTGGCGAACAGCGAAGAGTCCGGTGAGCGACAGCAGAAGTTCGTCGATTCGCTGATGCGTAATAACGCGTGCGGTATGGTGCTGTGCGCGGCCCGTGAAACGCCACAGACGTTTTTTGAGAGCCTCAAGCGTCGCAATATTCCCGCCATTATGGTGGTGCGGCCCGTTAACGATCCGGATTTCGACTTTGTCGGTACCGACAACTTTCTTGGCACCCAGATGGCGACCGCGCATCTGCTCGCCCTGGGACACCGGCATATTGCCTTTATCGGCGGGAGCCAGAGTTCCGGTACGCGTGCCCAGCGTATTGGCGGTTTTACCAGTAAACTGCTCGAAAAAGGTCTTTCAGCGGACCCGCGATGGATTGTCCCCAGCCTGGCGAGCCAAAGCGACGGCGCACGGGTAGCCGAGAGTTTGTTCCGCCAGTTTCCGGCGATCACCGCCGCGGTCTGTTATCAGGATATTGTTGCGCTCGGCGTGATGCAGGCGCTGCGTAAAATGGGGCGCGAGGTCGGGCGTGATTTTGCCCTGGTGGGGTTTGACGATATCACCGAGGCGGCGCTGGTTCAGCCTGCGCTCACCACCGTATCGGTAGCGGCAAAAGAGATAGGTCGTAAAGCCGGAGAGCTGCTCTACAGCCGAATTCAGGGCAATAACGAGCCGCCGAAACGTATCATTCTGCCGCCTGCCCTGGTGATCAGAGAATCATGCGGTTTCAGTTAGTATGTCTTTTACTGATATCGGCTGCGGTTTCACATTAATTTCTAATTATGGGCGTTTTTAGTGGCAGCCTTCGTGAGGGCTGGTTACTCTGAAAACGATTTACATCATTTTAACGTAAGAGAATAACTATGCATGATGCACAGATCCGTGTCGCTATAGCGGGCGCGGGTGGACGTATGGGTCGCCAGCTTATTCAGGCGGCACTCCAGTTGGATGGCGTGGCGCTTGGCGCGGCGCTGGAACGTGAAGGCTCGTCGCTGTTGGGAACCGACGCGGGTGAGCTGGCGGGGGCAGGGAAGACGGGCGTCACCGTGCAGAGCAGCCTTGAGGCAGTAAAAGATGACTTTGATGTCTTCATTGATTTCACGCGCCCGGAAGGCACGCTGAACCATCTGGCCTTCTGCCGTAAGCACGGCAAAGGAATGGTCATTGGTACCACCGGTTTTGACGATGCCGGTAAACAGGCTATTCAGGATGCCTCGCGCGATATTGCGATTGTCTTTGCGGCGAATTTTAGCGTGGGCGTAAACGTCATGCTGAAGCTGCTTGAGAAGGCGGCAAAAGTGATGGGCGACTATACGGACATTGAGATCGTTGAAGCGCACCACCGTTACAAAGTCGATGCCCCGTCCGGCACCGCGCTGGCGATGGGCGAAGTGATTGCCCAGGCGCTGGATAAAGATCTGGAGGATTGCGCGGTCTATGCGCGTGAAGGCCACACGGGTGAACGCGTACCGGGCACGATTGGTTTCGCTACCGTTCGTGCGGGGGATATCGTCGGTGAACATACGGCGATCTTCGCCGATATTGGCGAGCGCGTTGAAATTACTCACAAAGCTTCAAGCCGCATGACCTTTGCCAACGGTGCCGTTCGATCCGCATTGTGGTTAAAAGAAAAGGATAAGGGTCTTTTTGATATGCGTGATGTGCTTGATCTTAACAATTTGTAAGCATTATTACCCTTCGTGATGTGGTTATTGCAGTCGTAATTGATTGATTGCATAGGGCAATATTTTATTGCCCTTTTATTTTACCTGTTTAGTAGCTTTTAATCCGCTTAATCCATGAAAGTATGGGTTAACCTTCGTTTATTCGTTATTGAATTGTAAATTTTGACCATTTGGTCCACTTTTTTATCGCGTTGAGCGCACATTTCAATTTAACGCCTCCCGCAAGCGTTTCCTGCAGTGAATTGCCTGATCTTTTCGCCGCTTACTCTGCATTTCAGCCACCAGGCCTGCAAAAGACTAAGCAAAATATCCGTTTTAAGTTGACTTTTAGCCACCAAATCCCCAGAATGCCGCCGTTTGCCAAAAATCCGCTGGCAACACATTTGCATTGCTTCATAACGTGGTTATGAATTAATATGCAAATAAAGTGAGTGAATATTCTCTGGAGGGTGTTTTGATTAAGTCAGCGCTATTGGTTCTGGAAGACGGAACCCAGTTTATCGGTCGGGCCATAGGGGCAACGGGTTCGGCGGTTGGGGAAGTCGTTTTCAATACTTCAATGACCGGTTATCAAGAAATCCTCACTGATCCTTCCTATTCTCGCCAAATCGTTACTCTTACTTATCCTCATATCGGCAATGTCGGCACCAATGCGGCTGACGAAGAATCCTCTCAGGTACATGCGCAAGGTCTGGTCATTCGTGACCTGCCGCTGATTGCCAGCAACTTCCGCAACACCGAAGACCTCTCGTCTTACCTGAAGCGCCATAACATCGTGGCGATTGCTGATATCGATACCCGTAAATTAACGCGCCTGCTGCGCGAGAAGGGCGCACAGAACGGCTGCATCATCGCAGGGGATAACCTCGATGCGGCGCTGGCGCTGGAAAAAGCAAAAGCCTTCCCAGGCCTGAACGGCATGGACCTGGCGAAAGAAGTGACGACCGCAGAAGCCTATAGCTGGACCCAGGGGAGCTGGACGCTGGAAGGTGACCTGCCGGAAGCGAAACAGGAGAGCGAACTGCCATTCCACGTTGTCGCGTATGATTTCGGTGCCAAGCGCAACATCCTGCGCATGCTGGTGGACCGCGGCTGCCGCCTGACGGTCGTCCCGGCGAAAACCTCCGCCGAAGAGGTGCTGAAGATGAACCCGGACGGTATCTTCCTTTCCAACGGCCCGGGCGACCCGGCACCGTGCGACTACGCTATCGACGCCATCAAAGCCTTCCTTGAAACCGACATTCCGGTCTTCGGCATCTGTCTCGGCCATCAGCTGCTGGCGCTGGCGAGCGGGGCGAACACCGTCAAGATGAAGTTCGGCCACCACGGGGGCAACCACCCGGTGAAAGACATTGATAACGACACGGTGATGATTACGGCTCAGAACCACGGCTTTGCAGTGGATGAAGCGACCATGCCGGCCAACCTGCGCGTGACGCACAAATCGCTGTTCGATGGCACCCTGCAGGGTATTCATCGCACCGATAAGCCAGCCTTCAGCTTCCAGGGCCACCCGGAAGCCAGCCCTGGCCCGCACGATGCCGCACCGCTGTTCGATCACTTCATCGAACTTATTGAGCACTACCGTAAGACCGCTAAATAATCAGGAGCTGAGAAGACCATGCCAAAACGTACAGACATAAAAAGCATCCTGATCCTCGGCGCTGGCCCGATTGTTATCGGCCAGGCCTGTGAATTTGACTACTCCGGCGCACAGGCGTGTAAAGCCCTGCGCGAAGAGGGTTACCGCGTTATCCTGGTGAACTCCAACCCGGCGACCATCATGACCGACCCGGAAATGGCCGATGCGACCTATATCGAGCCGATTCACTGGGAAGTGGTACGTAAGATCATCGAAAAAGAGCGCCCGGATGCGGTGCTGCCAACCATGGGCGGCCAGACGGCGCTGAACTGCGCGCTGGAGCTGGAGCGTCAGGGCGTGCTGGAAGAGTTCGGCGTGACCATGATTGGTGCCACCGCCGACGCGATTGATAAAGCAGAAGACCGTCGCCGCTTCGACGTGGCGATGAAGAAAATCGGCCTCGATACCGCGCGTTCCGGCATTGCGCACAATATGGAAGAGGCGCTGGCCGTGGCGGCTGACGTGGGCTATCCGTGCATCATCCGGCCTAGCTTCACCATGGGCGGCACCGGCGGCGGCATCGCCTATAACCGCGAAGAGTTTGAAGAGATTTGCGAGCGCGGCCTGGATCTCTCCCCAACCAAAGAGCTGCTGATTGACGAGTCGCTGATTGGCTGGAAAGAGTACGAGATGGAGGTGGTGCGTGATAAAAACGACAACTGCATCATCGTCTGCTCTATCGAAAACTTCGATGCGATGGGGATCCATACCGGCGACTCCATCACCGTTGCGCCAGCCCAGACGCTGACCGATAAAGAGTACCAAATCATGCGTAACGCCTCGATGGCGGTACTGCGTGAAATCGGCGTGGAAACCGGCGGCTCTAACGTGCAGTTCTCGGTGAACCCGAAAACGGGCCGTCTGATTGTTATCGAAATGAACCCGCGCGTGTCTCGTTCTTCCGCGCTGGCCTCCAAAGCCACCGGCTTCCCGATTGCGAAAGTGGCGGCGAAGCTGGCGGTGGGTTACACCCTCGATGAGCTGATGAACGACATCACCGGTGGCCGCACGCCTGCGTCCTTCGAGCCGTCCATCGACTATGTTGTGACCAAAATTCCACGTTTTAACTTCGAGAAATTCGCCGGTGCGAACGACCGCCTGACCACCCAGATGAAATCCGTGGGTGAAGTGATGGCGATCGGCCGCACGCAGCAGGAATCCCTGCAGAAAGCGCTGCGCGGTCTGGAAGTCGGTGCCACCGGTTTCGACCCGAAAGTGAGCCTTGACGACCCTGAAGCGCTGACCAAAATCCGCCGCGAGCTGAAAGACGCGGGCGCTGAGCGAATCTGGTACATCGCCGATGCCTTCCGTGCGGGCCTCTCCGTCGACGGCGTGTTCAACCTGACCAACATTGACCGCTGGTTCCTGGTGCAAATTGAAGAGCTGGTGCGTCTGGAAGAGAAAGTGGCAGAGCTTGGCATCAACGGCCTGGACGCTGACTTCCTGCGCATGCTGAAGCGTAAAGGCTTCGCTGATGCGCGTCTGGCTAAGCTTGCAGGCGTGCGCGAAGCGGAGATCCGCAAGCTGC
This sequence comes from Enterobacter sp. V87_3, assembly GCF_029967835.1. Classification (NCBI taxonomy): domain Bacteria; kingdom Pseudomonadati; phylum Pseudomonadota; class Gammaproteobacteria; order Enterobacterales; family Enterobacteriaceae; genus Enterobacter; species Enterobacter sp. V87_3. Next base: position 23,918 of record NZ_JASCAM010000011.1, read on the forward strand.
GCGACCAGTATGACCTGCATCCGGTTTACAAGCGCGTGGATACGTGCGCGGCGGAGTTCTCCACCGACACCGCCTACATGTACTCCACCTATGAAGACGAGTGCGAAGCGAACCCGTCCGTCGACCGCGACAAAATCATGGTACTGGGCGGCGGTCCTAACCGTATCGGCCAGGGCATTGAGTTTGACTACTGCTGCGTCCACGCCTCGCTGGCGCTGCGCGAAGACGGTTACGAGACCATCATGGTCAACTGTAATCCGGAAACCGTCTCGACCGACTACGACACCTCTGACCGCCTCTACTTCGAGCCGGTCACCCTGGAAGACGTGCTGGAAATCGTGCGCATCGAGAAGCCGAAGGGCGTCATCGTGCAGTACGGCGGCCAGACTCCGCTGAAACTGGCACGCGCGCTGGAAGCAGCAGGCGTACCGGTTATCGGCACCAGCCCGGATGCGATTGACCGCGCCGAAGACCGCGAACGTTTCCAGCAGGCGGTTGACCGTCTGAAGCTGAAACAGCCGGCTAACGCCACCGTGACCGCGATTGAAATGGCGGTGGAGAAGGCGAAAGAGATTGGCTACCCGCTGGTGGTGCGCCCATCCTACGTACTGGGCGGCCGCGCGATGGAGATCGTCTACGACGAAGCCGACCTGCGCCGCTACTTCCAGACGGCGGTTAGCGTCTCTAACGATGCCCCTGTTCTGCTCGACCGCTTCCTGGATGATGCGGTAGAAGTGGACGTCGACGCCATCTGCGACGGTGAAATGGTGCTGATTGGCGGCATTATGGAGCACATCGAGCAGGCGGGCGTGCACTCCGGTGACTCAGCGTGTTCTCTGCCAGCCTACACCCTGAGCCAGGAAATTCAGGACGTGATGCGCCAGCAGGTGCAGAAGCTGGCCTTCGAGCTGCAGGTTCGCGGCCTGATGAACGTCCAGTTCGCGGTGAAAGACAACGAAGTCTACCTGATTGAAGTGAACCCGCGTGCGGCGCGTACCGTCCCGTTTGTATCGAAAGCGACCGGTGTACCGCTGGCGAAAGTGGCAGCGCGCGTGATGGCGGGCCAGACGCTGGCGCAGCAGGGCGTGACCAAAGAGATCATCCCGCCGTATTACTCGGTGAAAGAAGTGGTGCTGCCGTTCAACAAATTCCCGGGCGTTGACCCGCTGTTAGGGCCAGAAATGCGCTCTACCGGGGAAGTGATGGGCGTGGGCCGTACCTTCGCGGAAGCGTTCGCCAAAGCACAGCTGGGCAGCAGCTCCACCATGAAGAAATCGGGCCGTGCGCTGCTCTCCGTTCGTGAAGGTGACAAAGAGCGTGTGGTCGACCTGGCCGCCAAGCTGCTGAAACAGGGCTTCGAGCTGGATGCGACCCACGGTACGGCGATTGTGCTGGGTGAAGCCGGTATCAATCCGCGTCTGGTGAACAAGGTGCATGAAGGTCGTCCGCACATTCAGGACCGTATCAAGAATGGCGAATACACCTACATCATCAACACCACCGCAGGCCGCCAGGCGATTGAAGACTCCAAGCTTATCCGCCGCAGCGCGCTGCAGTACAAAGTGCATTACGACACCACCCTGAACGGCGGTTTCGCGACGGCGATGGCGCTGAACGCGGATGCCACCGAGAAGGTGATTTCGGTGCAGGAAATGCACGCGCAGATTAATAAGTAAATAAGCCAGCCCGGCAGCATTCGCTTGCCGGGCATTATCCCCCCTATTAGGAACCATCTGGTTTTCCATCCGCATTCAGTCAGTTAGCCTAGAATTAACAGGACGTTAATTACATTCAACTGACAAGCAGGGGAAACACCATGCGCAATAAACTCCTTATCACTTCTTTTCTGGCTGCCACTGCACTGTTTACCGTTGCGGGATGTTCGTCTAACCAGGCGGTGAAAACCACCGATGGCCGTACCATCGTGACCGACGGCAAGCCGCAGGTGGATGATGACACGGGACTGGTATCGTATAAAAACGCTGAGACGGGCCAAACCGAACAGATTAACCGTGACCAGGTTAAATCCATGGGTGAACTGGATAACTAAAAAAAAGCCGTGGCGAGAGCCACGGCTTTTTGCATTTTGCGGTAAGCGATTACCAGCGGTGATTCAGCAGGATATGACCGCCGTAAGCGGCATAGCTGTTCTCACCCCATTCGCCGCTGGCGCGCAGCGAAATCGTGGTGGTGTCGTTCAGGTTGCCGGTCACGCCCAGCTCTAACTGGCCACGATCGTCTGGCGTATCGTTGCTGACGGTTTCATCGTTAAAGGCCAGATCGTTTTGACCCGCACCTTTAAGCCAGTTAACCGCAACGTACGGCTGCCATGCCTTCACGTCTTTCTGCTGGAAATAGCTCGATTTAACACCGAGACGACCAAAGAAGGTATCGTTATCCAGCGTGGTAACGCGTACGCCATCGCGGTCAGTATGGTTTTCCTGATCCAGATAGCTGTAGATCACCTGTGCCTGCGGCTCGATTTTCCAGGTGCGCTCGTTCTCTGAAGCGATAATCCATGCGTGACCCACTTCGACAGAGGCAGCAAAGCCTTCGCTATCGTAGTCTTCGTCGTTACGATTGCTGGTCACTTTGTTGTTGTACCAGCTGTAGGCCGCCCAGGTATCAATGTAGTTGCCCAGACGCAGTTTCTGATCTTCCTGCCAGGTCGCATACAGCCCAACGTTAAAGCCATCCACCTTACCCTGCGCATCGCGGACGTTGTGTTTGGCGTCGGAGTGCGTTTTCGCCTGGCCTGCACCGAACATACCCCCGGCACGCAGAATGCCGTTGTCCATCGGCTTGCTCATGAAATCGCTGCCCACCTGAAGGACGGTGGTGGTGGTGTCATAGTTAACCTTGTCACCGCCGGCATCGTTTTCGTGGTAACGGCCTTTGACGTACATCCAGGTGTTCAGATCTTCTTCGTTGCGGAAGGTGATCTGATCGCGGTCGTCACGTTTATGCAGGAACATGCTTTGCGCGGCAAGGTAGTTGCCAAGGTATGCGCCAACTTCCGGTGCCATCACTTCTGGCGCAGCGTTTCCACCGTTATCGGCATCGCCGCCGTTGTCAGAATTGCCACCGTTATCGGTATTACCGCCATTATCGGTGTTGCCGCCGTCGTCAGTATTGCCGCCACCGTCGGTATTGCCACCGCCATCGGTATTACCGCCATCATCTGGCTTATCCCCGCCATCGGTATCATCCGCCGGATCGTCAGATGGGGTGGCTTTCGATTCCAGATACCAGTTGCCGTCGCTGTGCTGGTACAGGTTGTATTCGTATGCGCCTGCAACCATCGGTTTAGCCAGCGTCAGCTGTGCTTCGGAACTGCCGCCGACGCTGACGATCTCCATACCGTTAACGGTCTGCGCGCCGAGGCCACCCATATTGCTGACGGTCACGCCAGACTGACCGAAGCTGCTGCCGGTAATGGTGAGGTGGTCTGTCGGGGCATTATCAGCACCCAGTTCGCTGTTCATCACAATCTGGCTGCCGGCAGAGCCGGTATAGTCGCCGTTAATGACGAAGTTATTGCCCACGCTGTTGTTGGCTGCGCTGAGCAGAACTGTGCCGCTATTGGTTACGTTGCCATTAATGGTATCAATGCCTGACGTGCTCAGGGTGGAGTTACCCTGAACCGCGTTCCACGCGGCCAGCGTACCGCCGCTCAGGATATCAATGTTGTCGTTGACTTGTCCGGCAGACGCAAAGGTTGCGCCATTTTCGATGGTGACGGTGGCGTTACTGCCCTGCACACCGAGCTGTGCGCCAGCCGTAACCAGCGTGGTGCCGCTGTGTAAAACCGTATTACCGGTATAGGTGTTTTTGCCGCTAAGCGTCAGGGTGTGGGCATCCGCTTTTTCAATGTTGCCGCTGCCGGTAATGTCGGTAGCGTAAGTGAAATCGCTGCCCTGATTGAAGATGAGGGTGCCGTTGTTGGTCATGCCACCGCTCAGCGTGGCGGTATCCTGGCCGTTACCCAGCTGCAGCGTGGCGTTTTGAGCCACCAGCGTATTGCCGCTGTTAGCGACATCGCCAGACAGGATTAAATTACCGCTGTTGACCTGCAGGGCATCGCCAGAGCCGATAATATCGAGATCGCCCGACAGCGCCCAGCTTTCACCGTTCATTTTGACGGAGGCAAAGCCGTCGCCTTCATTGAGGCCGACAAAATTGCTGTCTTCGGTGCCTGTGCCCACAAACGTCAGGGTGTTACCGGTAGAAACGGTGGAGATGACATCGCCCGCCAGTGACGAGCCGGTGTCGAGTACCAGGGTGTTGTTTTTATTGCTGGCGAACATGACGGCAGCATTCTGGCCGCTCAGCGTTCCGCTGTTGGTGATATCGACTTTTGCATCGCCGGTGACATTGATCCCATTCTGGCTTCCCTGAATGGTACCTGTGTTAATGGTTTTAGTATTGCCACCACTCAGCGCGACACCGTCTCCGTCTGTTCCGACAATTGACCCGCTGTTCTTCACACCAATGCCTGTTGCTGCACTCAGGCCGGTTTGACCTTTTATTAAGCCTGTAGCGGTATTACTGATATTTATAGCGGAGGAATCCTGACTAACAAAAATGCCTTTTTTCTCGCCGGTAATATTGCCGTTATTGTAAAAGTCACCCAGCATTGATGAAATATTTACGGCATTTCCGATTCTGGAGGATATTGTTGCACCGACTTCATTATTGACGGTAATACTCTGCGCTCCGGTATTAATACTCATACCATCCGCAAAGCCTGAAATATTTCCGCGGTTTGTTATGCTTGAGACCTTGATGCCGGAGACGGTAACGGCCGCTGCGGTGCCTGCTGAGGATATGGTGACATCTTTATTAACGGTATATTCAGCGTCAGCGGAAAATTGTTGCGGGACAGAAGTGGACTGGTCGATCGTACCTGCTGATGCCAGCATCGGAGTGAATATCAGTAGGGCGGGGAATATTTTTCCCAGGGTTATCGTGGTCCTGTTTAATACAAAATATTTATTACTCATGTGCACATCCATTTGAAAGAAAAGACGATAGGCGACTAAATTAAACCAGTCTTTTTACATGTAGAATAGTTTGGCTTAGGGGAGGAAACGTAAAATTATTATTTTTTCAATGTGTTATGTATACTTCATTTTATTAAATATGCTTTTTAATATATCTAAATATGTTGACATCAATGATCATTAGTCATTAATTAATTCACTTAATCAATATATTAAGAAGGGACTTTCCGGGGCGGAAAGGGGCTGGAAGCTGCGGGTGGCAATACTTGCCTTTTTGTTCAGCGCTGCCTTTACGCTCTTTCGGCTGCCAACGTAACTGTCTACACTCACTGCTACCAGACAAGAAGAAAGTGAAAACAGGCCCATCGATGATTTTGATTATTTATGCGCATCCCTATCCGCATCATTCACATGCGAACAAAAGGATGCTTGAACAGGCAGGGAGCCTCGACGGAGTGGAAATCCGCTCTCTCTATCAACTTTACCCCGACTTTAATATTGATATTGCCGCCGAACAGGAGGCGCTGTCGCGTGCCGATCTGATTATCTGGCAGCATCCGATGCAGTGGTACAGCACGCCGCCGCTTCTGAAGCTGTGGATCGATAAAGTCTTTTCCCACGGCTGGGCATATGGCCACAACGCTAATGCTCTTAAGGGGAAAAGCCTGATGTGGGCCGTAACGACCGGCGGGGGGGAAAGTCATTTTGATATTGGGGCTTTCCCGGGCTTTGACGTATTGGCCCAACCGCTGCAGGCAACCGCGCTGTATTGTGGAATGAACTGGCTCCCACCATTTGCGATGCACTGTACCTTTGTCTGCGACGATGAAACGCTGCAGGCGCAGGCCCGTCATTATAAACAACGCTTACTCGAGTGGCAGGAGACGCAAAATGGATAGCCATACGCTTATACAGGCGCTGATATACCTTGGCGCGGCGGCGCTGATTGTGCCCGTGGCGGTGCGCCTTGGGTTAGGGTCCGTGCTGGGCTATCTGATTGCGGGCTGCGTCATCGGGCCGTGGGCGCTGCGTCTGGTCACCGATGCCGAGTCGATTCTTCACTTCGCTGAAATTGGCGTCGTGCTGATGCTATTCGTGATTGGCCTCGAGCTGGATCCACGGCGCCTCTGGAAATTACGCGCATCGGTATTTGGCGGCGGGGCATTGCAGATGGTGGCCTGTGGCCTGCTGCTCGGCGGGTTCTGCATTGTGCTGGGAATGGACTGGAAAGTGGCCGCGCTGATTGGCATGACCCTGGCGCTCTCCTCGACGGCCATTGCCATGCAGGCGATGAACGAACGCAACCTGACGGTCTCTCAGATGGGACGCAGCGCGTTCTCGGTGCTGCTGTTCCAGGATATTGCTGCCATTCCGCTGGTGGCGATGATCCCGCTGCTGGCCGCCAGTGGGGCATCAACGACGCTGGGCGCATTTGCCCTGTCGGCGCTTAAAGTCGTCGCTGCGCTGACGCTGGTGATCCTGCTTGGTCGATACGTCACCCGTCCGCTGCTGCGCTTTGTCGCCCGCTCGGGCCTGCGCGAAGTCTTCAGCGCCGTGGCGTTGTTCCTGGTGTTTGGCTTTGGCCTGCTGCTGGAGGAGGCCGGGCTGTCAATGGCGATGGGCGCGTTCCTCGCGGGCGTACTGCTGGCAAGCTCCGAATACCGACATGCGCTGGAAAGCGATATTGAGCCGTTTAAAGGGCTGCTGCTGGGGCTGTTTTTCATCGGGGTGGGTATGTCGATCGACTTCGGTACCCTGGTTACGCACCCGCTGCGGATCATCATTCTGCTGGTCGGTTTCCTGGTCATTAAAATGGCGATGCTGTGGCTGATCGCCCGTCCGCTGAAGGTGCCCAGTAAACAGCGCCGCTGGTTTGCCGTGCTGTTGGGGCAGGGCAGCGAATTCGCCTTTGTGGTGTTTGGCGCGGCCCGGATGGCCAATGTCCTCGATCCTGAGTGGGCGAAAGCGCTGACGCTTGCCGTGGCGCTGTCGATGGCGGCCACGCCGATCCTGCTGGTGCTGCTGACGCGTCTGGAAAAATCGGGCAGCGAGCAGGAACGCGAGGCGGATGAGATCGACGAGGAGCAGCCGCGTGTGATCATCGCCGGTTTTGGCCGTTTTGGGCAGATCACCGGACGTCTCCTGTTGTCGAGCGGTGTAAAGATGGTGATCCTCGATCATGACCCCGATCACGTCGAGACCCTGCGTAAATTCGACATGAAGGTCTTCTACGGCGATGCGACCCGGGTCGATCTGCTGGAGTCTGCCGGTGCGGCGAGGGCGGAGGTGCTGATCAACGCCATTGACGATCCGCAAACCAGCCTGCAGATGGTTGAACTGGTGAAAGAACATTTCCCGAACCTGACCATTATTGCCCGCGCCCGTGACGTCGACCACTACATTCAGCTGCGTCAGGCCGGGGTGGCTGCGCCAGAGCGTGAAACGTTCGAAGGCGCGCTGAAATCGGGCCGCATGGCGCTGGAAAGTCTTGGTCTGGGAGCCTATGAAGCGCGCGAGCGTGCCGATCTGTTCCGCCGGTTCAATACCGGGATGGTGGAAGAGATGGTTGAGATGGCGGGCAGTACGGACACTGAACGCGCGGCGGTATTTAAACGTACCAGTGCGATGCTGACGGAAATCATCAGCGAAGACCGCAACCACCTCTCCCTGACCCAGCGTCACGGCTGGCAAGGCACGGAAGAGGGCAAGCATACCGGCGATCCGCAGGATGAACCGGAGAGTAAACCGTCCGCGTGAAGTGGAGTTGCCAGCAATATTAAAAAATTTCTTTTTCTTTACCCTGCCGCCAGTCGACGAAAGATTAAGCTTTCCGTATAGTGGCGGCAATTTTTTGTATCCGGGAAATTTTTAATGATCAGTCTGATTGCAGCGCTGGCGGTAGACCGCGTTATCGGCATGGAGAATGCCATGCCGTGGAACCTGCCTGCCGATCTCGCATGGTTTAAACGTACGACGTTGAACAAGCCGGTAGTGATGGGCCGCCTGACCTGGGAGTCAATCGGTCGTCCATTACCGGGCCGTAAAAATATCGTTATCAGCAGCCAGCCGGGCACGGACGATCGCGTTGAATGGGTAAAATCCGTCGACGAAGCGATTGCCGCGTGTGGCGATGCCGAAGAGATCATGGTGATCGGCGGTGGGCGTGTGTATGAGCAGTTCCTGCCAAAAGCGCAGAAGCTGTATCTGACCCACATTGATGCGGAAGTGGAAGGGGACACCCATTTCCCGGATTACGATCCGGACGAGTGGGAGTCGGTGTTCAGTGAATTCCACGACGCTGATGCACAGAATTCGCATAGCTACTGCTTCGAGATTCTGGAACGTCGTTAAGCGATAACCCTCTCCTTCCGGAGAGGGTTTCAAACGTCAGGAGGCGACCGCCTCACCTTCTCCTGTGTTCAGCTGTCGGTTGGACGGCTGCACAAAATAGGTTTTATCTTCCCAGCGCAGACAGGTCAAATCGCCACCCCAGCAGCATCCCGTATCCAGACCGTAAATGCCCTCCGGCGTGCCTTTTCCTTCCAGTGACGCCCAGTGACCAAACACGACGCTGTAGTCATGCGTGACCGGCCCCGGAATGGCGAACCAGGGTTTAAGCGGCGCAGGGGCGCTTTCAGGCGTCTCTTTACAGTACATATCCAGCTGCCCGTTCGGGAAGCAGAAGCGCATGCGCGTGAAAGCGTTAGTGATAAAGCGCAAACGCGCGAGGCCGCTGAGATCGTCGCTCCAGTTATTCGGCATATCGCCGTACATGGCATCGAGAAAGAACGGGTAAGAGTCGCTCGCCAGCACCGCTTCGGCGTCGCGCGCGCAGGTTTTTGCAGTCTCGATATCCCACTGCGGCGTGATCCCGGCATGCGCCATCACCAGCTTTTTCTCTTCATCGATCTGCAGCAGCGGCTGGCGACGTAGCCAGTTGAGCAACTCGTCGGCATCCGGGGCGTCCAGCAGCGGAGAGAGGCGGTCTTTAGGCTTATTGCGGCTAATCCCGGCGTAGACTGCCAGCAGATGCAGATCGTGATTACCCAGCACCATCCGAACGCTGTCGCCCAGCGATTTAACGTAGCGCAGCACGTCAAGCGAGCCGGGGCCACGCGCGACTAAATCACCGGTGAGCCAGAGCGTATCCTGCCCGGGCACGAAGTCGACCTGTTTTAACAGGGCGATCAGTTCATCGTAACAACCGTGAACGTCGCCAATCAGATATGTAGACATTAGATTAATGAATGAGTGTGGTTACGGCGAGACGGAACACAGGAATAGCAACGCGGAACGCGTTGCCGTCGGCATCGACCATTTCATAATGGCCCTGCATGGTACCCATCGGCGTTTCAATGACTGCACCGCTGGTGTATTGATACTCTTCGCCAGGGGCGATGTGCGGCTGTTCACCGACCACACCTTCCCCCTGGACTTCTGTTTCACGGCCATTGCCGTTGGTGATAAGCCAGTAACGCCCGCGCAGTTGCACAGGCATCCGCCCCAGATTGCGAATGGTTACGGTGTACGCAAAGACAAAACGGTCATCATCCGGCGTGGACTGGGACTCAATGTAGACGCTTTGTACATGAACACATACGCGGGGCGAATCAATCATGGCTTAGCTCTCCTTCGGCGGCGCATTGTCGCTGATGTAATTAGCCAGCTTGCAGTACTGCTCTACGGAGATGTTCTCCGCACGCATAGTCGGGTCAATGCCCAACTCAGCCAGCACGTCAACGGTAAACAAATTGCCAAGGCTGTTACGAATCGTTTTACGGCGCTGGTTAAAGGCTTCCGTAGTGATACGGCTCAGTACACGCAGTTCTTTAACCGGGTACGGCATCGTTTTATGCGGCACAAGACGCACAACCGCAGAATCGACTTTCGGCGGCGGCGTGAACGCAGTCGGCGGCACTTCGAGTACCGGGATCACGTTGCAGAAATATTGTGCCATCACGCTTAAACGACCATACGCTTTACTGTTCGGCCCCGCAACCAGACGATTCACCACCTCTTTTTGCAACATGAAGTGCATGTCAGCAATGGCATCAGTATAGCTAAACAGATGGAACATCAGCGGCGTGGAGATGTTGTACGGCAGGTTACCGAATACGCGCAGCGGCTGGCCCATTTTCTCTGACAGTTCGCCAAAGTCCATGGTCATGGCATCCTGCTGATAAATCGTCAGCTTTGGCCCGAGGAACGGATGCGTTTGCAGGCGCGCGGCCAGATCGCGGTCCAACTCGATAACGGTCAGCTCGTCTAAGCGTTCGCCTACGGGTTCGGTCAGCGCGGCAAGGCCCGGGCCGATTTCGACCATGGCCTGGCCTTTCTGCGGATTAATGGCAGACACAATACTGTCGATCACGAACTGATCGTTAAGGAAGTTTTGCCCGAAGCGTTTACGGGCTAAGTGGCCCTGATGGACTCGATTAGTCATTGAGTATTAACAATCATTTTGATGGCGAGATTAAGCGCCGTAATAAAACTGCCGACATCCGCTTTACCCTGGCCTGCCAGATCCAGCGCAGTACCATGGTCAACGGACGTTCGAATAAAAGGTAAACCGAGCGTGATATTCACACCGCGGCCAAAGCCCTGGTATTTTAGCACGGGTAGGCCCTGATCGTGGTACATCGCGAGCACGGCATCGGCATTATCAAGATATTTAGGTTGGAAAAGCGTGTCTGCAGGCAGCGGCCCGCTTAGATTCATTCCTTTCGCCCGCATCTCTTCCAGCACCGGAATGATGGTATCGATCTCTTCGGTTCCCATATGCCCGCCTTCACCGGCATGCGGGTTCAGGCCGCACACCAGCACGTGCGGCTGCGCGATACCGAACTTGGTTTGCAGATCGTGATGCAGGATACCGATGATCTCGCGCAGCAGTTCCGGGGTGATGGCGTCAGGAATGGCTTTGATCGGCAGATGCGTAGTGACCAGCGCGACGCGCATCGCTTCGGTTGCCAGCATCATCACCACTTTCGGGCTGTGTGAGCGCTCTTCAAAGAACTCGGTATGGCCCGTAAAGGGAATTCCCGCCTCGTTGATCACGCCTTTGTGCACCGGCCCCGTGATCAGCGCTGCAAACTCGCCGTTAATGCAGCCATCGCAGGCGCGTGCCAGCGTATCGACCACGTAGTGGCCGTTTTCCGTGCTGAGCTGACCCGGTACGACAGGAGCACGCAGCGGAACGGAAAGCAGCGTGAGCGTCCCCGCCTGCTGGGGGGAGGGCTGCAGGCCGGCATCATAGGGGAGAAGCTGTAATGGCAGACCGAGCAATTTTGCTCGGTCTTGTAAGAGTGTTGCATCTGCGCAGACGACCAGTTCTACCGGCCAGCTGCGCTGAGCAAGCTGGACGACAAGGTCGGGACCAATCCCGGCGGGCTCGCCGGGAGTGATAACAACACGGTGCTGTTGCATTAGTTGCTCAACACTTTCACGTAGGCGCTGGCGCGTTGTTCCTGCATCCAGGTTGCCGCTTCTTCAGAGAATTTACGGTTGAACAGCATGCGATAGGCGCGGTCTTTTTGCGCCGCGTCGGTTTTATCCACGTTGCGGGTATCGAGCAGCTCGATCAGGTGCCAGCCGAAGGAAGAGTGCACTGGCGCACTGATCTGTCCTTTGCTCATTTTCATCAGCGCATCGCGGAAGGCCGGATCGTAGATATCCGCTGCCGCCCAGCCCAGATCGCCGCCCTGATTGGCAGAGCCAGGATCCTGAGAGAACTCTTTTGCCGCGTTGGCAAACGAGGTTTTACCGCTCTTGATATCTGCTGAAATCTGTTCCAGCTTCGCACGCGCCTGATCGTCAGTCATGATCGGCGACGGCTTGAGGAGGATATGGCGAGCATGGACTTCCGTAACGGAAATATTCTGGCTCTGACCGCGCAGGTCGTTGACCTTCAGAATGTGGAAGCCCACGCCAGAACGGATAGGACCGACGATATCGCCTTTCTTCGCCGTGCTCAGGGCCTGGGCAAAGAGGGAAGGCAGTTCCTGAATACGTCCCCAGCCCATCTGGCCGCCTTTCAGCGCCTGCTGATCGGCAGAGTAGGTGATGGCAAGCTTACCGAAATCGCCGCCGTTACGTGCCTGTTCAACGATAGAGCGCGCCTGGCTTTCCGCTTCGGCTGCCTGATCGGAGGTTGGGTTTTCCGGAAGAGGAATGAGGATGTGGCTCAGGTTCAGCTCGGTGCTGGCATCGTTCTGATTACCCACCTGTTTCGCCAGCGCGTCCACTTCCTGCGGCAGAATGGTGACGCGGCGGCGCACTTCATTGTTACGCACTTCGGAAATCAGCATCTCTTTGCGGATCTGATTGCGGTAGGTGGCGTAGCTGATGCCATCGTAGGCCAGACGGCTGCGCATCTGGTCCGGGGTCATGTTGTTTTGCTTTGCGATGTTGGCGATCGCCTGGTCGAGCTGCTCGTCGGAGATCTTCACACCCATTTTCTGACCCATCTGCAGAACGATCTGATCCATGATCAGACGTTCCAGGATCTGGTGGCGCAGCGTGGCGTCATCCGGTAGCTGTTGACCCGCTTCGCCCGAGTTGAGCTTTACGGATTTCATCAAACCGTCAACGTCACTTTCAAGCACGACGCCGTTGTTAACCACAGCTGCGACTTTATCGACAACCTGGGGAGCAGCGAAGCTGGTGTTGGCAACCATGGCGACACCGAGCAGCAGCGTTTTCCAGTTCTTCATACTTTTTCCATTTCAATTAACCGCAAAGCGGATTACGTTGTAAATCAAGCACATTACAATGAGCTACGGTACGGCAGAATGTTCGAGCGCAGCATCTGCTGCGTGCCCAGACCGTAGTTGGAACTCAGGCCGCGCAACTCGATATTAAAGCCAATCACGTTGTCGTATTTGCTCTGATTGTTTTGGGTATCCCAGCCGTTCAGCTTACGCTCGTAGCCGACGCGAATAGCGTAACAGCAGGAGTTATATTGCAGACCCAACATCTGGTCAGCGGATTTATGGGCGTTGGTGTCAAAGTAGTAAGCCCCGACGACTGACCAGCGATCGGCGATAGGCCAACTCGCTGCACCGCCCACCTGCGAAATCCCATCTTTATATTGATCAGCAGTGGCGTAGTTCGGCAGCGTTGCCTGAACGTATTCAGGACTGGCATAACGGTACGTCAGCTGCATCATGCGATTTTCATCGCGGCGATATTCAATTGCCGTACTGCTCGTCGCAACGTTGTTGAGACGCGTATCGTACTGCAGACCGCCGCGTAAGCCCCACCGATCGGTCATGCGCCAGTAGGTATCACCTGCCCACACCAGTGAACCCGTTTTGTTGTCTTTCTCCCAGTTAATATCGTCATCACCGGTACGAGATTCAGTGAAGTAGTAGATTTGACCCACAGAAACGTTAAAACGTTCAACGGCAGCATCATCATAAACGCGTGATGTGACCCCGGTCGTTAACTGGTTAGCAGAGGCAATACGGTCGAGGCCGCCATAGGTACGGTCGCGGAACAGGCCGCTGTAATCAGACTGCAGGAACGAGGAGTCGTAGTTCTGAATTTTGCTCTGATCGCGATATGGCACGTAGAGATACTGCATACGTGGCTCAAGCGTCTGGGTATAACCGTCTGCCAGCAGGCCCATATTGCGTTCGAAGATGAGCTTACCGTCCATTTTGAACTGCGGCAGCACGCGGTTCACTGACTCTTCAAGATCGGTGCCATAGCGGTTGTTGTACCAGTCCAGATTTTTCTGCTGATAGTGGGTCGCCATCATCTTGGCTTCGGTGTTCAGGCTTGCCCAGTCATTAGACCATGGCAGGTTGATCGTGGGTTCCAGGTGAACACGCGTGGCTTCCGGCATATCCGAGTTGGTGTTAACGAAATGTACGGCCTGGCCGTAGATACGGGTATCGAACGGGCCGACATCGTTCTGGTACCAGTTAACATCCAGCTGCGGCTCCGCGCCGTAGGTGCTTGCCGTTTGGGTGTTAAAGACCTGGAACTGCTTGGTGGAGACCGTGGCGTTGAAGTTCTGGACCGCATAACCAGCGCTGAATTTCTGCGTGGCGTAACCGTCGGTACTGGAACCGTATTTGGAATCAAAGTCGTTGAAGTAATACGGGTCACTGACCTTGGTGTAATCGACATTAAAACGCCACACCTGATCCATTACCCCGGCATGCTGCCAGTAATACATCCAGCGATGTTTGTCGCCTTCGGTTGGATGCTCATCCTGGAAGACTTTGTCGGATGGCAGATAATCCAGTTCCATCAGGCCTGCGCCTGCCTGTGTCAGATAACGGAACTCGTTCTCCCACATCACATTGCCGCGTTTGTGGATATAGTGCGGCGTGATCGTCGCGTCCATGTTCGGCGCGATGTTCCAGTAATACGGCAGGTAGAACTCAAAGTAGTTCGAGGTGCTGTATTTGGCGTTCGGGATCAGGAAGCCGGAACGACGCTTGTCGCCCACCGGGAGCTGCAGATAAGGGCTATAGAACACGGGCACCGGGCCGAGTTTAAAACGCGCGTTCCAGATCTCTGCAACCTGTTCTTCACGGTCGTGGATAACTTCGCTGCCCACCACGCTCCAGGTGTTTGAACCAGGCAGACATGAGGTGAATGAACCGTTTTCCAGAATGGTATAGCGGTTTTCACCACGTTGTTTCATCAAATCCGCATTACCACGCCCCTGACGGCCCACCATCTGGTAGTCGCCTTCCCAGACGTTAGTATCTTTGGTATTCAGGTTTGACCAGGCTTTCGGACCTTTCAGGATGACCTGGTTATCGTCGTAGTGCACATTACCCAGCGCATCCACGGTACGCACCGGCTCTGCCGCCCCGTCCGGTTGCTTCTGGTGCAGCTGCACTTCGTCAGCCTGCAAACGGCTGTTGCCTTGGTTAATGTCCACATTACCTGTAAAGGTGGCATTATCCGGATAATTGCCTTTTGAACTGTCGGCAGTAATAGTGACCGGCAAGCTGTTTGCATCGCCCTGTACCAGCGGGCGATTATAACTTGGGACGCCAAGCATACACTGCGAGGCAAGATCGGCTGCCAGCCCCTGATGGCTATACAGGGCGGAGCCAATCATTGTGGCCAGGAGGGTGGGGATACGTTTTTTCATACGTTATATTTTAGTGTTCCGTCATCAGTGGCTACGGCGTGCAAACGCTCAGAGACTATCTTACTCATCAGCGCAGTACCAGCGTTAATCCTGCCCGTTTGCGCGCCAGAGTGTTAGGCTCGCTATCGAATGACGAGTATGATAATGCAAATTATAGGCGATGTCCCTCAATTGACCGTGGCTCGACCACTGTAATGATGGAGTTGCGTCGAACCAGGAACATGACTATTCGGGGAGTATATGCAGTATTGGGGTAAAATAATCGGCGTCGCGTTCGCTATTATGATGGGTGCCGGATTTTGGGGCATCGTTCTCGGCCTTATTATCGGCCACATGTTTGACAAGGCACGCAGCCGCAAGATGGCGTGGTTTGCCAACCAGCGCGAGCGTCAGTCGCTCTTTTTCTCCACCACCTTTGAGGTGATGGGGCATTTAACCAAATCAAAAGGGCGCGTCACCGAGGCGGATATCCAAATCGCCAGCGTATTTATGGATCGTATGAACCTGCACGGTGAGTCACGGCTGGCGGCGCAAAACGCGTTTCGTGTCGGCAAGGCTGATAACTATCCGCTGCGTGAAAAAATGCGCCAGTTCCGCAGCATCTGCTTCGGACGTTTTGATTTAATTCGGATGTTTCTGGAGATCCAAATCCAGGCGGCATTCGCAGACGGGTCTCTCCATCCCAACGAGCGCGACGTTTTATACGTCATTGCCGAGGAGCTGGGGATCTCGCGCATGCAGTTCGATCAGTTCCTGCGCATGATGCAGGGCGGAGCGCAGTTCGGCGGGGGTTACCAGCAACAATCTTCTGGCGGAGGCTGGCAGCAGGCGCAGCGTGGCCCGACGCTGGAAGATGCCTGTAACGTGCTCGGCGTAAAACCGACGGACGATGCAACGACCATCAAACGCGCCTACCGCAAGCTGATGAGCGAGCATCACCCGGATAAGCTGGTGGCGAAAGGTTTGCCGCCGGAAATGATGGAAATGGCGAAGCAAAAAGCCCAGGAAATTCAGAAAGCGTACGAGCTGATAAAAGAGCAGAAAGGTTTCAAATAATAAAAAGGCCCGACGATGTCGGGCCTTTTTGTTCAGAAGTCCACCGGGGCTTTGAACGTCATCGAATTGCCAAATGCCGGATGAGTGATGGTCAGCATTTGTGCATGAAGCTGCAAACGCGGCGCCAGCGCCAGCGCGTCGGGCGGGGCGTAGAAACGGTCACCCAGAATCGGGTGACCCATGGCGAGCATGTGCACTCGCAGCTGGTGCGAGCGCCCGGTAATCGGCTTAAGCAATACGCGCGCGGTGTTATCCGCGGCGTACTCCAGCACTTCATATTCGGTTTGCGCCGCTTTGCCCGTTTCATAACAGACTTTCTGCTTAGGCCGGTTCGGCCAGTCGCAGATCAGCGGTAAATCTACCAGCCCTTCCGCCTGCCCCGGGTGGCCCCAGACGCGCGCGACATACTGCTTTTTCGGCTCACGCTCGCGGAACTGACGCTTCAGTTCGCGCTCGGCGTCTTTATTCAGCGCTACCACAATCACGCCGCTGGTTGCCATATCCAGACGATGGACGGATTCGGCCTGCGGATAGTCGCGCTGAATACGCGTCATCACGCTGTCTTTGTGCTCGTCCAGGCGTCCCGGTACGGACAGCAGGCCGCTCGGCTTGTTGACCACCATAATATGCTCATCCTGATACAGAATGACCAGCCAAGGATCGGTCGGCGGATTGTAGGGCTCCATTACCATGTTGTGCTCCGGTTACTGATGCGTCACAACGATAAGACGCAGGGCATCCAGACGCCAGCCGGCCTGATTCAGGCTTTCCAGCACCTGCTGGCGGTTGCTTTCAATGGCGGCCAGCTCGTCGTCACGGATGTTCGGGTTCACCGCTTTCAGCGCTTCCAGGCGGGACAGCTCTGCGGAGAGCTTCTCGTCGGCTTCGCTGCGCGCGGCATCAATCAGTTCGCGAGCCGCTTTTTCTGCCTGGGCTTCTCCCAGCTGCAGAATGGCGTGCACGTCCTGCTGCACCGCGTTGACCAGCTTGCTGCCGGTATGGCGGTTAACCGCGCTCAGCTGGCGGTTGAAGCTTTCGAACTCAACCTGTCCTGCCAGGTTGGTGCCGTTTTTGTCCAGCAGCAAACGTACCGGCGTTGGCGGCAGGAAGCGAGTGAGCTGCAGCTGCTTCGGCGCCTGCGCCTCCACAACGTAGATCAGCTCGACCAGCAGAGTGCCAACCGGCAGCGCTTTGTTTTTCAGCAGGGAGATGGTGCTGCTGCCGGTGTCGCCTGAGAGGATCAGATCCAGCCCGTTGCGGATCAGCGGGTGTTCCCAGGTGATGAACTGCGCGTCTTCGCGGGACAGCGCCACGTCGCGCTCAAAGGTAATGGTGCAGCCGTCTTCCGGCAGGCCCGGGAAGTCCGGAACCAGCATATGATCGGACGGCGTCAGGACGATCATGTTTTCCCCGCGATCGTCCTGGTTGATCCCCACGATATCGAACAGGTTCATTGAGAAGCTGATCAGGCTGGTGTCATCGTCCTGCTCTTCAATACTTTCTGCCAGCGCCTGGGCTTTTTCGCCGCCGTTGGAGTGGATCTCCAGCAGGCGGTCGCGGCCCTGTTCCAGCTGGGTCTTCAGCGCCTCGTGCTGTTCGCGGCAAGATGTGATCAGATCGTCAAACCCGTCCGTGTTTTCCGGCGCCGCCAGATAGCCGATCAGATCGGAATGAACCCGATCGTAAATGGCCCGGCCAGTTGGGCAGGTATGTTCAAACGCGTCCAGACCTTCGTGGAACCAGCGCACCAGTACGGACTGGGCGGTTTTTTCCAGGTAAGGCACGTGGATCTGAATATCATGCGCCTGGCCAATACGATCCAGACGACCAATACGCTGTTCCAGCAGGTCCGGGTTAAACGGCAGATCGAACATCACCAGGTTGCTGGCGAACTGGAAGTTTCGGCCTTCAGAACCGATCTCAGAACAGAGCAGCACCTGCGCGCCGCTGTCCTCTTCACCAAACCAGGCCGCCGCGCGGTCGCGCTCGACGATGGACATGCCTTCGTGGAACACGGCGGCACGAATCCCTTCGCGTTCCCGCAGAACCTGCTCCAGTTGAAGCGCCGTCGCGGCTTTGGCGCAAATCACCAGCACTTTCTGGGAACGGTGCGCGGTCAGGTAGCCCATCAGCCACTCAACGCGCGGATCGAAGTTCCACCAGGTTCCGGTATCGCCTTCAAATTCCTGGTAAATCTGCTCCGGATAGAGCATATCGCGCGCGCGATCTTCGGCGCTTTTACGCGCGCCCATAATGCCGGAGACCTTAATGGCCGTCTGGTACTGGGTTGGCAGCGGCAGCTTGATGGTGTGCAGCTCGCGTTTCGGGAAGCCCTTCACGCCGTGACGGGTATTACGGAACAGCACGCGGCTGGTGCCGTGGCGGTCCATCAGCATGGAGACCAGCTCCTGGCGCGCAGGCTCGGCGTTATCGCCCTCGCTGTTGGCGGCCTTTAGCAGCGGTTCGATGTCCTGCTCACCAATCAGCTCGCTCAGGGTGTTCAGCTCATCGTTGGACAGGCGTTTACCCGCCAGCAGCAGGGCGACGGCATCCGCAACCGGACGGTAGTTTTGCTGCTCTTCGACAAACTGCTCAAAATCGTGGAAACGGTTCGGATCGAGCAGACGCAGGCGGGCGAAGTGGCTCTCCAGACCCAGCTGCTCCGGCGTTGCGGTCAGCAGCAGGACGCCTGGCACGCGCTCGGCGAGCTGTTCAATGGCCATATATTCGCGGCTGGGGGCATTTTCGCTCCAGACCAGGTGATGCGCTTCGTCAACGACCATCAGGTCCCACTCGGCATCGCACAGATGCTCAAGGCGCTGCTTGCTGCGGCGCACAAAGTCCAGAGAGCAGATCACCAGCTGTTCGGTTTCGAACGGGTTATCCGCATCGTGCTGCGCTTCGGCGTAGCGCTCGTCGTCAAACAGTGAGAAGCGCAGGTTGAAGCGGCGCAGCATTTCGACCAGCCACTGGTGCTGCAAAGTTTCAGGAACGACAATGAGCACGCGCTCTGCCGCCCCGGAGAGCAGCTGCTGATGCAGGATCATCCCGGCTTCGATGGTTTTCCCCAGACCCACTTCATCTGCCAGCAGCACGCGCGGCGCATGGCGACGGCCCACGTCATGGGCGATGTTTAGCTGGTGCGGGATCAGGCTGGTACGCTGGCCGCGCAGCCCGCTCCACGGCATACGGTACTGTTCGCTCTGGAACTTACGCGCGCGATAGCGCAGCGAGAAGCGGTCCATGCGGTCGATTTGCCCGGCGAACAGGCGGTCCTGCGGCTTGCTAAACACCAGCTTACTGTCGAGGAGCACCTCGCGCAGGATGACATTGGATTCATCCGTATCCAGACGCGTACCAATATAGGCCAGCAGTCCGTTCTCTTCTTTTACGTCCTCAACCTTGAGCTGCCAACCGTCGTGGCTGGTCACGGTGTCACCCGGATTGAACATCACGCGGGTCACAGGAGAGTCATTGCGAGCGTACAGGCGGTTTTCACCGGTGGCCGGGAAAAGGAGAGTAACCATGCGCGCGTCAACCGCTACTACGGTTCCTAATCCAAGTTCGCTTTCTGTATCGCTGATCCAGCGTTGACCAAGTGTAAAAGGCATATTTGTTCGGCTCTAATCTTTAATTGCAGGCAATAGTTCAACCGCCGTCGCAGAATGACGGCCAGTGAAAAATGGGTCCGGGAATGGAAAGGGCGCTATGGTACTGGATGGCAACGATTTCGTCACGCGTCAAAATAGCCCAAGTTGTCCTGTCACTAGTGTAGCAAAATCGTCGTCCAGGAAGGGCATAATTCCCTCGGCAACCGGCTGAAGCTGACGCGTCAGATAATGCTCATAATCCAGGGGCGATCGCTGGTAATCCACCGGTTCCGGGCCGCTGGTAGTCCAGACGTATTTAATGGAACCGCGGTTTTGATACTGCGGCGCGCGGCCCCGCTTAACGTTCTCTTCATCCGCAAGGCGCGCGGCGCGCACGTGTGGAGGCACGTTACGCTGATACTCCGCCAGCGGGCGGCGCAGGCGTTTACGATAGACCAGCTGGCTGTCCAGTTCGCCGGCCATCAGGCTGGCAATGGTCTCGCGCACATAGTCCTGATACGGCTCATTGCGAAATATCCGCAGATAGAGCGTTTGCTGGAACTGCTGCGCCAGCGGCGTCCAGTCGGTGCGCACCGTCTCCAGCCCTTTAAAGACCATGCGCTGCGTGTCGCCCTCCTGGATAAGCCCGGCATAGCGCTTTTTGCTCCCCTGGTCGGTGCCGCGAATGGTGGGCATTAAGAACCGCGCGAAATGGGTCTCAAATTCCAGCTCTAACGCGCTGGTTAACCGCTCTTTTTGCAACGTTTCACGCCACCAGTCGTTCACAAGAGCCACCAGCCGTTTGCCAATACGCGCGGCCTCGTCTTCCGAATTCGGCCCCTTTAACCAGACAAACGTCGAGTCGGTATCGCCGTAGATCACGTCATAGCCCTGGGATTCAATCAGCGCTTTGGTCTGGCGCATGATGTCGTGCCCGCGCATGGTAATCGACGATGCCAGGCGCGGGTCGAAGAAGCGGCAGGCGCTGGTGCCCAGCACGCCGTAAAAGGCGTTCATGATGATTTTCAGCGCCTGAGAAAGGGGCTTATTACCGTGACGTTTGGCATCGTCGCGCCCGTGCCAGATTTTACCGACGATATCCGGCAGGCAGTGCGTCTCACGCGAAAAGCGCGCCCCAAGATAGCCTTCGGTGCTGTGCGCATCGTCCGGCTGCGCCATGCCCTCCACCAGCCCGACCGGGTCAATCAGGAAGGTGCGAATGATCGACGGATAAAGGCTTTTATAATCCAGTACCAGAACCGAGTCATAAAGACCCGGACGGGAATCCATTACGTAGCCGCCGGGGCTGGCCTGCGGCGGCACGTCACCGAGGTTTGGCGCGACATAGCCTGCCCGGTGCATCCGCGGGAAATAGAGGTGGCTGAACGCGGCCACCGAACCACCGTGCCGGTCGACGGCCAGGCCGTTCACCGACGCGCGCTCCAGCAGGAATGGCATGATCTCCGTTTTATGGAAAATGCGGGTGACCAGCTCACAGTCTTTCAGGTTATAGGTGGCCAGCGCCGGTTTATCTTCGTTAAAGCGCCGCTCGATTTCATCCATCCTGTCCCACGGGTTGTCGATGGATTTCCCTTCGCCCAGCAGCGCCTGCGCCACCGCTTCCAGCGAAAACGACGGGAAGCTCCAGAAGGCGGATTTCAGCGCATCGATACCGTCAATAATCAGCCGACCTGGGGCCTGAGCGAAGAACACACCGTTCTTGAAACCGTGCTCGCGCCACTCCAGTTCGCTATTGCCGCGCCCCAGCATCAGTGGGATACGGTAGCGCTCGGCGTGCTTTTGCAAAACGCGCAGATCGAACTGCACCACGTTCCAGCCGATCAGCACGTCCGGATCGTGCTCGGCAAACCACTGATTCAGCTTCTCCAGCAGCTGTGGGCGGCTGGTGACGTACTCAAGCTGGAAATCGAGCCGGGACGCATCGCCGTTTGGCGGCCCCAGCATATAGACAACGCGCTGGCCGCAGCCTTCAAGGCCGATGCAGTAAAGCTCACCGTGGCGGGTGGTTTCGATATCCAGAGAGACCCATTTGAGCGGTGGGCGATAGTCGGGGTGGGGCTTCAGGCGGGCGTTCACAAGCCTGCCGTTTTGCAGGGTGCCATCGACCCAGACGGGAGCAGTGATAAACCGCTCCATCAGGAAACGCTCCGGCGGGCGGATATCGGCTTCATACAGCGTCACGCCCGCCTCGCGCAGCAGCTTTTCATAGCGCATTAGCTGACGGTGTGCGCGGCAGTAAAGGCCGTACACCGGCTGGCGGTGAAAATCTTTCAGCTCAAGCGGGGTGATACGCCAGTTGTTTTCGCCGCGCAGCAGCTGTTTAACTTTCTCAACCTGGGCTGCAGGGATAAAGGCCACGGACTCCTGCGGTGGCAGCGTGACCTGCAGCGGACCGCTGTCCGTTGCCAGCCAAAAATCCACTTCTGTCCCCTGAGGGGTATCCCGCCAGTGTCGGGTCAGTAAAAAGCCTTCTTGCGCCTGCGCCACGGCGTTATCCCATAAAACAAAACCAGGCTTGATTATAGCCTGGTTAAGGTGGTTTTGCTGGGGTTTTATACAGTTATTGCGCGTGATTTCCCCTCACCCCAGCCCTCTCCCAAAGGGAGAGGGTGCGTAAAATCCTCTCTCCCTTTGGGAGAGGGTTAGGGTGAAGGGTGAGGATTACTGCCCGTAGTACGCCTTCGCGCCGTGCTTGCGCAGGTAATGTTTATCCAGCAGGGTTTGCTGCATATCCGGCAACTGCGGCGCCAGCTGGCGGCAGAAGATGCCCATATAGGCCACCTCTTCCAGCACAATCGCGTTATGTACGGCATCTTCGGCATTCTTGCCCCATGCGAACGGACCGTGAGAGTGGACCAGCACGCCCGGCATCTGTGCCGCGTCGATACCCTGTTTTTCAAAGGTTTCAACAATGACGTTACCGGTCTCCCACTCATACTCGCCGCCAATTTCCGCATCGGTCATCAGGCGCGTGCAGGGAATCGAACCGTAAAAGTAGTCCGCGTGCGTGGTGCCGGTGGCCGGAATCGACTGGCCCGCCTGCGCCCAGATGGTCGCGTGGCGTGAGTGGGTATGCACGATCCCGCCGATAGTCGGGAACGCCTGGTACAACAGGCGATGGGTTGGGGTATCTGAGGAAGGCTTTTTCGTCCCTTCCACCACCTCACCGGTGGCGAGGCTGACGACCACCATGTCGTCGGCGGTCATCAGCGTGTAATCCACGCCGGAGGGTTTGATCACCAAAACCCCTTTATCGCGATCGACGGCGCTGACGTTGCCCCAGGTCAGGGTCACCAGGTTATGTTTGGGCAGCGCCAGGTTGGCGTCGAGCACCTGACGTTTGAGATCTTCTAACATTGTTATCTCCTGCCGGATGGCGCTTCGCTTATCGGGCCTACAGAACCGCAGGCGGTAAACGCAGCGCCACCGGGCATACAGGGCTTAACGTTTTGAACCGTAATAGACTTCGTTCCAGCGCAGCGCGTCTTTGAACGCTGGCAGACGGGTATCGTTATCAATCACCGTCAATTCGATGTCGTGCAGCTCAGCGAACTGGCGCATATCGTTGAGATCCAGCGCGTGGCTAAAGACGGTGTGGTGCGCACCACCGGCGACGATCCAGGCTTCGGACGCGGTCGCCAGGTCCGGCTGTGCTTTCCATAGGGCGTTAGCCACCGGCAGTTTTGGCAGAGAGTGCGGCGTTTCGACCGCATCCACGCAGTTGACCAGCAGGCGGAAGCGATCGCCCAGGTCGATCAGGCTGGCGTTGATGGCCGGGCCGGTACGGGTGTTGAAGATCAGGCGAGCCGGATCCGCTTTGCCACCAATGCCGAGATACTGCACGTCGAGGATCGGTTTCTCTTCCACGGCGATCGTCGGGCAGACTTCCAGCATGTGCGAGCCGAGCACCAGGTCGTTGCCGTTATCGAAGTGGTAGGTGTAGTCCTCCATAAAGGAGGTGCCGCCCTGCAGACCGGTTGACATCACCTTCATGATGCGAAGCAGAGCGGCAGTTTTCCAGTCGCCTTCGCCCGCAAAGCCGTAGCCCTGCTGCATAAGACGTTGCACCGCCAGGCCGGGCAGCTGTTTCAGGCCGTGCAGATCTTCAAAGGTGGTGGTAAAGGCGTGGAAGCCGCCCTGTTCCAGGAAGCGCTTCATCCCCAGCTCAATGCGCGCGGCATCGAGCACGTTCTGGCGCTTGTCACCGTTGATTTGCGCGGCGGGCGTCAGGCGATAGCTGCTTTCGTACTCGTCGACCAGCGCGCTCACGTCACCGTCGGTGATCTCATTGACGACCTGCACCAGATCGCCAACCGCCCAGGTGTTTACCGAGAAGCCGAACTTGATCTGCGCCGCGACTTTATCGCCGTCAGTCACCGCTACTTCACGCATGTTGTCGCCAAAACGCACCACTTTCAGATGGCGGGTATCCTGTTTTGACACCGCCTGGCGCATCCACGAGCCGATACGTTTTTGCGCATTCTGATCCTGCCAGTGACCAGTCACCACCGCGTGCTGCTGGCGCATACGTGCACCAATGAAGCCGAACTCGCGGCCGCCGTGTGCGGTCTGGTTCAGGTTCATAAAGTCCATGTCGATGCTGTCCCACGGCAGAGACGCGTTGAACTGGGTGTGGAACTGCATCAGCGGTTTGTTAAGAATCGACAGGCCGTTAATCCACATTTTGGCCGGGGAGAAGGTGTGTAGCCACACGACCAGCCCGGCGCATTTATCATCGTAGTTCGCGTCGCGGCAGATATTGGTGATCTCGTCCGGCGTGGTGCCAAGCGGTTTCAGCACCAGCCTGCACGGCAGTTTGGCTTCCGCGTTCAGCGCGTTGACGACGTGCTCCGCATGTTTCGTGACCTGCTGCAGCGCTTCCGGCCCGTACAGATGCTGGCTGCCAATGACAAACCACACTTCATAATTATTAAACAGGGTCATATCGTGTCCTTAATGAGTCAGGGTTGCCGTAGCATCCGCGGCGTTTTTAGCCGGGGCGGCGAC
Organism: Enterobacter sp. V87_3; assembly: GCF_029967835.1. Classification (NCBI taxonomy): domain Bacteria; kingdom Pseudomonadati; phylum Pseudomonadota; class Gammaproteobacteria; order Enterobacterales; family Enterobacteriaceae; genus Enterobacter; species Enterobacter sp. V87_3. Next base: position 48,712 of record NZ_JASCAM010000011.1, read on the forward strand.
AGGGAGATAGTGAAGTTCGGCGCTTTTCGCCCACTGCTGGTAGCGCTGGTAAAGCTGTTCGAAGCGCTGCGCCTGCTGAGGACGCGGCTGGAGCGTACTTTCCACCGCGCTCGCCATGTGTGCTTGTGCCGCCGGAATATTCGCGTGAACGCCTGCGGCCACGGCGGCAAAAATCGCCGCGCCAAGCGCGCAGCACTGATCGGAGGCCACAATCTGCAGCGGACGATTCAGAACGTCGCAGCAGGCCTGCATGATCACCGGGTTTTTACGGGCGATGCCGCCGAGCGCCATCACGTTGTCCACGTCGATACCCTGCTCTGTGAAACACTCCATAATGGCGCGGGCACCAAAGGCGGTCGCCGCAATCAGGCCGCCAAACAGCGCGGGCGCGTCGGTCGCCAGGTTGAGATCGGTAATCACCCCTTTCAGGCGCTGATTTGCAAACGGCGTGCGGCGACCGTTAAACCAGTCGAGTACCACCGGAAGATGATCGAGAGAAGGGTTCGTCGCCCAGGCTTCCGTAAGCTGCGGCAGTAGCTGCTTTTTGCTTTCAGAAATCTGCGCTTTCAGTTCAGGATGCGTGGCTGCCAGCCGATCCAGCGGCCAGCCCAGCACGCGGCCAAACCAGGCGTAGATATCGCCAAAGGCCGACTGGCCCGCCTCAAGGCCGATAAGGTCCGGCACGACGCTGCCATCAACCTGGCCGCAAATGCCTTTCACCGCGCGGTCGCCCACGCTGGCTTTATCGGCCATCAGGATGTCGCAGGTTGAGGTGCCTATGACTTTCACCAGGGTGTTTGGCTGCGCACCGGCGCCGACCGCGCCCATATGGCAGTCAAACGCGCCGCCGGAGATCGCCACGTTTTGCGGCAGCCCAAGGCGCGTCGCCCACTCCTGACAGAGCGTGCCAACCGGGATATCGGCGGTAAAGGTGTCGGTAAACAGCGGGTAGGTCAGGCTCTTGTTGATAACCGGATCAAGCTCATCGAAGAACGCCGCAGGCGGCAGCCCGCCCCAGCTCTCGTGCCACAGAGATTTATGCCCGGCGCTACAGCGACCGCGACGGATATCCTGTGGTCGCGTGGTGCCGGAAAGCAGGGCGGGTACCCAGTCGCAAAGCTCAATCCAGGACGCCGCCGCCTGCGCCACTGACGCGTCGGCGCGGGTCACGTGCAGGATCTTGGCCCAGAACCATTCGCTGGAGTAAACGCCGCCAATAAAGCGCGAGTAGTCGGTTTTGCCGGGCTGGTGGCACAAACGGGTAATGGCTTCGGCTTCTTCAACGGCGGTATGGTCTTTCCACAGCACGAACATGGCGTTCGGGTTGTCGGCAAACTCCGGGCGCAGCGCCAGCACGCGGCCTTCGGCATCCACGGGGGCTGGCGTTGAGCCGGTGCTGTCCACGCCAATGCCCACGACGTCCGCACGCTGCGCGTCGGTGAGCTCCGCCAGCACGGTTTTGATCGCCGCTTCCATCGACTCAATGTAATCCCGCGGATGGTGACGGAACTGGTTATTCGGCGCATCGCAGTAGCGCCCCTCTTGCCAGCGCGGGTACCACTCAACGCTGGTTGCTATCTCCTGGCCAGTGTTGCAGTCCACTGCCAGCGCGCGAACCGAGTCGCTGCCAAAGTCGAGGCCAATCGCAATTGCCATGGTGTTGCTCCATCGAAAACAGGTATGGAAGAACATTAGAGACTGGGGGCAAAAATCGTCAGGCAGGATCCGCTAATCTTATGGATTAAATTGCTGTTACGTTTGAAAGTGTGACGCCGTGCAAATAATCAATGTGGACATTTCTGCCGTACTTATAGACACTTTTGTTACTGCTTATCTGCGCGCCAGCGTGGAGAAATCAGGGGAAAAGGCTGAAACATGGCGGACGTAAAAGCGGCGAGATGCGTGTAGGATCGTTTCGCGGGCCATTTTTATCCTGCTTTTAACGATATGGACAATTGGTTTCCTTCAGGACCGCCGGGAGAACTGAGTTTATGGCCGAAACGCAAAACGATCCCCTGTTGCCGGGATACTCGTTTAACGCCCATCTGGTGGCGGGATTAACCCCCATTGAAGCCGACGGGTATCTTGATTTTTACGTCGATCGACCGCTGGGAATGAAAGGCTACATTTTGAACCTTACCGTGCGCGGTGAAGGGGTTATCAAAAATAACGATCGGCAGTTTATCTGCCGGCCCGGCGACATCCTGCTGTTCCCGCCGGGAGAGATCCACCACTACGGGCGTCATCCGGATGCCAAAGAGTGGTATCACCAGTGGGTCTATTTCCGCCCGCGCGCCTACTGGCAGGAGTGGCTGTCGTGGCCAGCCATTTTTGCGCATACCGGTTTTTATCGCCCGGACGAGGCCCATCAGGCGCAGTTCCGCGAGCTGTTTGCCCAGATTATTGAGGCGGGGCAGGCCGGCGGGCGCTACGCCGAGCTGCTGGCGATTAACCTGCTTGAGCAGGTCTTGCTGCGCCGGATGGAGGCGATCAACGAATCGCTGAACCCGCCGCTGGATAACCGCGTGCGCGATGCCTGCCAGTACATCAGCGATCACCTCGCCGACAGCCAGTTTGATATCGCCAGCGTCGCCCAGCATGTCTGCCTTTCACCGTCACGCTTGTCGCACCTTTTCCGTCAGCAACTGGGGGTCAGCGTGCTGAGCTGGCGCGAGGATCAGCGCATCAGCCAGGCGAAGCTGCTGCTGAGCACCACCCGGATGCCGATCGCGACCGTCGGGCGCAACGTCGGCTTTGAAGATCAGCTCTATTTTTCCCGCGTCTTTAAAAAATGTACGGGTGCCAGCCCCAGTGAATTTCGGGCTGGATGTGAATAAACGGTAAAAAAAGATAAACAGGCAGGTGAACCTGGAAAGCACCCTGTAAACTATTCAGACAATTGATGCCTTGACGCGGTGCAGGGCGCTAAGCAGAATCGCTGATTCGTTTTCTGACCGGAATAGTTATGCAGGCATTGCTGGAACATTTTATCACCCAGTCCGTTATGTACTCGCTCATCGCCGTGGCGCTGGTGGCGTTTCTGGAATCGCTGGCGCTGGTGGGGCTGATCCTGCCCGGCACCGTGATGATGGCGGGGCTTGGTGCGCTTATCGGCAGCGGTGAGGTCAATTTCTGGCAGGCGTGGATGGCCGGGATCATCGGCTGTTTGCTGGGAGACTGGATCTCCTTCTGGCTGGGCTGGCGCTTTAAGAAACCGCTGCACCGCTGGTCGTTCATGAAAAAGAACAAAGCGCTGCTGGATAAAACCGAGCACGCGCTGCATCAACACAGCATGTTTACGATTCTGGTGGGGCGCTTTGTCGGACCAACGCGTCCGCTGGTGCCGATGGTGGCCGGCATGCTCGATCTGCCCGTGGCGAAATTCGTGGTGCCGAACATCATCGGCTGCGTCTTCTGGCCGCCGTTCTACTTCCTGCCGGGGATCCTCGCGGGGGCGGCAATCGATATCCCTGACGGGATGCAAAGCGGGGAGTTTAAGTGGCTGCTGCTGGGAACAGCTGTGCTGCTCTGGCTGGCGGTATGGCTGTGCTGGCGGTTATGGCGCAGCGCGAAAGCCAGTACCGATCGCCTGACGCGCTATCTGCCGCGCACTCGCCTGCTGTGGCTGGCCCCGTTGACGCTGGGCGTGGCGGTAGTGGCACTGGTGGCGCTGATTCGCCACCCGATGATGCCGGTATACGGTGAGATCCTGCTGAAGGTGGTAAGCCGTTAATCTTTTTTCCCTCTCCCCGTGGGAGAGGGCCTTAGACCGCATGAATGCCCAGTAGTGAAGACACCCCCGCTCTACCGCTCAGCAGTTCTTCCGTTTCCCCATCCCACAGAATCCGCCCCTCGGCGACCACCACCGATCGCTGCGCAATCCGCGCCGCATCTTCAATGCTATGGGATACCATAAGCATCGTGAGCTGCTGGCGCTGGCAGACGTCCTGCACCAGCGCGAGCATCTCCTGACGCAGGGCCGGGTCGAGCGCCGAAAACGGCTCATCCAGCAGCAGCACCGGCTGCTCGCGAACCAGGCAGCGCGCCAGTGCGACCCGCTGACGCTGGCCGCCGGACAGTTCGCCGGGCAGCCTGTCGATGAAGTCGGCGATCCCCATCTGGGCGGCGATCGTATCAAGTTTATGACGCTGTGCATCGTTCAGCTTCATGCCCGGGTTCATCCCCAGGGCGATGTTTTGTCGCACGGTTAGATGCGTGAACAGGTTATTTTCCTGAAACAGCATCGACACCGGGCGCTTTGCCGGTGGCGTGCGGGTATGGTCCCGGTTTTCAATCAAGATTGACCCGCTGGCCGGTTGCAGAAAACCGGCAATCAGGTTGAGCAACGTGCTCTTGCCGGCACCGCTCGGGCCAAGGACCGCAATCATCTCGCCCTGTCGAACGGACAGCGTGAAACGCATCGGCAGATGCTGGTACAGCCAGGTTACATCAGTCAGTTTTAACATCACGCCCCGGGATTTTTTCGATAACGGTAAATAACGCAAAGCACAGCAGCAGCAGTAATAGCGCGGTGACGGCCCCGTCCTGGCTACGGTAAGAGCCAATTTGCTGATACAGCCAGAACGGTAGCGTGCGGAAATCGTCATTGCCGAAGAGGGCGACGACGCCGAAATCCCCAATCGACAGCACGCAGGCGAAGGCCAGCGCCTGAGCCAGCGGGCGCTTCAGCGCGCGCAGTTCGACGACGTTTATCCGACGCCAGCCCTGCATTCCCAGCGACTGACACAGCAAACCGTAGCGGCTGTTGATATCGCGCATCGGGTTTTCCAGCACCTTGAGCGCATACGGAATGGCCATCAGGGCGTTGGTAAAAATCACGATACCGTCTGCGCTTTCCGGCAGGCCGACGGTGCTGTTAAAAAGTAAAAAGAAGCCCGTCGCCAGCACGATCCCCGGCATCGCGAGGATCAACATCCCCGTCAGCTCAAGGGCTTGCCCGGCCTTGCGTGCGTGGCGGTCGTACAGTTCGCGGCTGCTCCAGAGCAGCATCATGGTCAGAACGACGCACAGCAGACCGGCGGCCAGCGCGATGCGCAGCGAGGTCCACGTCGCCTGCCACAGAACCGGCTGCTGGAGCACGGACGCCATCGCCGGATTTAAGCCATCGACGACAACCGCGATCAGCGGCGGGAGCATCAGTAACAGCGCCATCACAATCAGAATGCCGTCCGTAATGCGGCTGTGCGTGCTGTCCTGCGGATCGCGCCAGCCCGCAATTTGATTGCTGCCGGGAGGAATGGCTTTGCTTAAGCGCTGGCTCAGAAGAACCAGCGCCAGGCAGCACATCATCTGCACGATTGCCAGCAGCGCGGCGCGCCCGGGATCGTAGTCGTAACTCAGGGCCTGATAAATCGCCAGCTCAATGGTGGTGGCCTGCGGGCCACCGCCGAGGGAGAGCACGGTGGCGAAGCTGGCGAAGCAGAGCATAAAGATAAGCGCGGCAACGGGCGGGATCTGGCGGCGCAGCCACGGCCACTCCACGAAGCGGAAGAACGACCAGCCTCGCATCCCGAGCTGGGCGGCAATCTGCCGCTGCTCGCCCGGAATGGCCTCCAGCGCCTGTAAAAAGAGCCGGGTTGCCATCGGCATATTAAAAAAGATGTGCGCCAGCAGAATGCCCTGCAGCCCGTAAGGGGAGAAGGTCCACTCCAGGCCTAGCAGACCAGACAGCGAGGAGAGCCAGCCCTGGCGGCCATAGACGCTCAGGATCCCGAACACTGCCACCAGCACGGGCAGAATCAACGTCATGGCGCACAGGCGCAGCAGCGCCTGTCTGCCGGGGAAACGTCGGCGATAGAGCGCGCGTGCCAGGAAGATGGCCGGCACCACCGAGAGCATCGACGAGAGAAACGCCTGCCAGAAGGAGAAGCGGACGACGTGCCAGAGATAGCTGTCATGCCAGAGCGCGAGCAGGTCGCTCTCGGGCGCGTTCAGCCACAGCGCAAGAAAGGCACCCAGGCTGACCGTCACCATCAGCATGGCGGCGAGTAGCCCGGGGAGTAACCAGCCAGGGATCAGCGGCTGACGGCGCGTTGCCATTCACTTACCCATGTACCGCGCTCTGCGGCAACCTGCTGCGGTGTAAATTCCAGCGCGGTTTGCGGTTTGGTCAAGGTGTCAAAGCCCGCGGGCAGCGTCACGTCGATAACCGGGTACATCCAGTTGCCCGTCGGAATGGCATTCTGGAACGCAGGGGAGACCATGAATTTCAGGAACTTCTCAGCCAGCTCCGGTTGTTTGCTCGCGGCGGTACGCGCGGCGACTTCCACCTGCAGATAATGGCCTTCGGCAAAATCGGCGGCGGCGTAGTTATCTTTCTTCTCGCTGATAATGTGGTAGGCCGGAGAGGTGGTGTAGCTCAGCACCAGATCGCTTTCCCCTTTCAGGAACAGGCCGTAAGCCTCGCTCCAGCCCTTGGTCACGGTAACGGTTTTGGCGGCCAGTTTCTGCCACGCGTCAGGCGCTTTATCGCCGTAGACTTTTTGCATCCACAGCAGCAGGCCAAGCCCGGGGGTGCTGGTGCGCGGATCTTCATAAATCACGCGCCATTTCTGGTCGCTTTCAACCAGCTCCTTCAGGCTTTTTGGCGGATTCTTGAGCTTGTTTTTGTCATATACAAACGCGAAGTAGCCGTAGTCGAACGGCACGAAGGTGTCGTTTTTCCAGCCGCCCGGCACCTTAACGGCCTCTGCCGCGACGCCGCTTTTGGCAAACAGCTTCGTTTGCGTGGCCGCGTCCAGCAGGTTGTTATCGAGGCCCAGCACGACGTCGGCTTTGCTGTTTTTACCTTCCATACGCAGACGGTTGAGCAGCGAGACGCCGTCTTCCAGCGCCACGAATTTCAGCTCGCAGCCGCAGTCAGCTTCAAAGGCTTTTTTCACCACCGGGCCTGGGCCCCAGTCGGCAGAGAAGGAGTCGTAGGTGTAGACCGTCAGAACGGGCTTAGCAAACGCAGGCAGCGCAAACAGCGCCAGCAGGGGAAGAACTTTTTTTAACACTTTGCACCTCAAAGTTGAGTGGCAAAGGATTTTGAGCGACAGCCTCAAATCCCTTCGCCGGCGTTATCCGGATCAGGTTCGACGGGTATTATCTCAGCGCACATCAGTGATGCAGCACCCCGTTGAGAACGACAGCATTGTAATGATTTGGTGAATATTTCGAAAGCGTTATGGTTCCGGCGGCGCAAACCAGGCGGATTTAAAATCAAACCAGCCGAGGGTGTTCATCCGCAGGCCGCGCATACTGCGTTGCCCCTGAATCATCAGCCAGTGGTGGATCAGCGGAACGATTGCCTGCTCCGCCATCAGCTGCTGGCACCAGACGGCCAGATTCATCTCTCCCGCCCGCCACTGGGCGGCGTCCTGCTGCCAGTCACGGTTGATACAGTGCTGGATCAGCGGCACTTCATAAAGATGCGAGAAGAGCGAGAAATCAAGGGGCAGCGTGAAGTTAGCGCTGTTCAGCCAGATGTCGCTGACCACCTCGCCGCGATGCCATTCGTCATAATCAACCTCTTTGATCTCCAGCGTCACCCCCACGGCGGCGAGCAGCCTGTGCATGATTCTGGCGATAAACCGGTGCTCGACGTGCTCGCGATAGAAAGTCAGGGTGATGGACTCCAGCCCGGCAGGCTTTTCAGCGTGCACCGGGCGCGCGTGGTGCCAGCGGGGAAGCAGCCCATACGCCGGGAACCACCACGACTGGTACTGCTCTTCCGCGTGATAAATCAGGTTCGCGGGGGCAAGAACGTGGCTGATCCACTGGCGAACCTCCAGGTTTGCACCGCGGTGGGTGCGGCTGTCGAACAGCAGATAGTAGCAACCCTCTTCAAGGCGACTCTCCACGGCTTTTTCCCCGGTCGTCGGGCCTTCAAGCGTCAGCCCCACGCTCAGCTCTTCAGTGATATCCGGCAGTACCCAGACGTTCACCTCGTCGATTAACGCCCGGTAGCCAAAGTAGTCATCAAAGGCGCGGATCTTGAGCTGGTTACTGTTATTGCGGGAAACGGCATACGGGCCGGTGCCGATTGGCAGGCTGGCAAAGTTGTTCAGTGATTCCCATTCGGCGGGCAAAATCATCGACGGCACATAGCCCAGCAGCCAGGGGAGCCATTGATCCGGCTGCGACAGTTCAATATCCAGCGTCCAGGCCGTCGGTGAATGAAGACGGGTGATATGCGAATAGAGCGGCAGCTTGCGGACGCGCTCTAACGAGGCAATGACGTCGCTCATCTCCAGCTCGCGACCGTGATGGAAATGGATGCCGGGACGTAAAAAGAAGCGCCAGTGGCGCGGAGAAAGCTGTTGCCAGTGGTGCGCAATATCGGCTTCGAGTTCCCCGTTTTCCTCATTTATGCGCGTCAGGCCGCTGAAAATCTGCCGCGCCATGTGCGTTTCCGAGCGGCGTAAGGCGCTTCCCGGTAACAGATTTTTCATCGGACGGTAGTACAGCACCCGCAGAATGTGGCGGCCCTGGCGGAAGCTCCGCCCGAGATGCGAGACCAGCATCTGGCGCACCGCCGCCTTGTCACCGACCAGCTGTACCAGCTGATCGATTCTGTCCTGCTCCAGCAGATCCTCCGCCCGCTGCTGCTGCAAGGCGAGGCCGGTATAGAGAAAGGTCAGACGCGAGCGCTTGCCGCGTCCGGCTTCTGCTTCCCAGTTTAGCCAGCCCTGCTGCTGCATGGTGTTGAGCAGCGTGCGCATATGGCGTCGGGAACAGTTAAGCAAATCAGCCAGCTCGTTAAGCGTGGTCTCCTGCGACTGGCCCTCGCAGCACTGCCAGAGGCGAATGAATTGTTGTTGCAGACGACCGGACGGCATAAAAGGGGAACTCCTGACAAAAAATCAGCAATTTATTTATCCCTATATTAAGCCAATAATTCTCCCTGATGAAGCGAGGAGGTAAATTATGAAGAGGTCTACCGCACGTCAGTTTTATCAACAGTATTTTTTAGCGACACAGGGTGTGTCCTGGCTGGCCCGCCAGTGTGCAGAGCAACGGCTGAAAATGCTTGAAGAACTGATGCAGTGGGACGTTACGAAATCGACCTCTTCTCGCTAACTCGCCTCGATCATGTGTGACTGAGTATTGGTGCTAATCACCCGCCAGCAAAATGTTTTTGCTGGCTTTTTTCGTTTACTATTTCGCCCAATTCGTTTTGCTTTCATAAGGATTTGTGCATGCTCTGGTTGATGACAATGGGGCGACGCCTGAACGGCGTGTACGCCGCTTTTATGCTGGTCGCCTTTATGATGGGCGTTGCAGGGGCGCTACAGGCTCCGACGCTGAGCCTGTTCCTCAGCCGTGAAGTGGGCGCGCAGCCGTTTTGGGTCGGCCTGTTTTATACCGTTAACGCCATCGCCGGGATCCTGGTGAGCCTGTGGCTGGCAAAACGATCGGACAGCCAGGGCGATCGCCGCCGACTCATTCTGTTTTGCTGCGCCATGGCGGTGGGGAATGCCTTGCTGTTTGCCTTCAACCGTCACTACCTGACGCTCATTACCTGCGGCGTGCTGCTGGCTTCGTTGGCCAATACCGCCATGCCACAGCTGTTTGCGCTGGCTCGCGAATATGCCGATAACTCGGCGCGCGAAGTGGTGATGTTCAGTTCGGTGATGCGTGCGCAACTCTCTCTGGCGTGGGTCATCGGCCCGCCGCTGGCGTTCATGCTGGCGCTCAATTACGGTTTTACCGTCATGTTTTCCATCGCCGCCGGGATTTTTGTGATTAGCCTTGCGCTGATCGCCTTCGCGCTGCCCTCGGTCGCACGGGTTGAACAGATAACGGATAAACCGATCACCCAGGTAAGCGGCTGGCAGGATAAGAACGTGCGCATGCTGTTTATTGCCTCTACCCTGATGTGGACCTGCAACACCATGTACATCATCGACATGCCGCTGTGGGTAAGCAGCGATCTGGGCCTGCCTGACAGGCTTGCGGGGATCCTGATGGGCACGGCCGCCGGGCTGGAAATCCCGGCGATGATCCTGGCCGGGTATTACGTAAAGCGCTTTGGAAAACGCCGGATGATGATTGTCGCCGTGGCGGCTGGGGTGCTGTTCTACCTTGGGCTGATCCTCTTTCACTCGCGTGATGCGCTGCTGGCACTGCAGCTGTTCAACGCCGTGTTTATCGGTATCGTCGCCGGAATTGGCATGCTCTGGTTCCAGGACCTGATGCCGGGACGCGCCGGGTCGGCCACGACGCTGTTTACCAACAGTATTTCAACGGGCGTGATACTGGCAGGGGTTATTCAGGGCGCGTTGTCGCAAAGCTACGGGCACGCTGTGGTGTACTGGGTAATTGCGGCCATTTCGGTCATGACGCTGGTGTTGACGTGCCGGGTAAAAGACGTCTGATTCTGGAAGGCGGCTTCACGAAATGAAATGACTTTCTGACAGATGCTGAGAAGGGGAATAGAGTGCGTGGCGGGTGCTTGAGGCTGTTTGCCTCAGGCTTTCGCAAGAGGCAAACAGTGGAGAGTCCCACATCAATAAAACTGATGGGGAGACCAACTTCACAACACACATTGCGAGGTTAGTCTCTTCGTTGCCGAAAAGCAATAAGGAGGCTGGAATGCCAAAACGTACTCTGCTGTTAGGTTTGTTTCTGATCTGTACCACGCTGTTGATCTTCACCTGGATGGTGCGCGATTCGCTATGTGAATTGCATTTCAGACAGGAGAAAACAGAGCTGGCGGCAGTGTTGGCTTACGAAGCAAAACGTTAGCGGTATTGGCGGGGGAAGTGTCCCCGCCTCTCCAGAGTGGTTGAGCCTCAACGCACCCTTATCAATGGCCCGCATTCTGCGGGCCATTGCCTTTAGCCCATAAACGCAGGCTGTTTTTTCTCGTATTCGGAAATGGCGGCTTCGTGCTGCAGCGTTAAGCCGATGCTGTCCAGCCCGTTCAGCATGCAGTGACGACGGAACGCGTCAATGCTGAAGCTGTAGGTTTTATCGCCGGCTTTGACCACTTCCGCTTCCAGATCCACTTCAAACGACATGCCTGGATTCGCCTGCACCAGCGCGAATAACTCATCGACCTGTTCATCGCTCAACGTCACCGGCAGCAACTGGTTGTTAAAGCTGTTGCCATAGAAAATATCCGCGAAACTCGGGGCGATAACCACCTTAAAGCCGTAGTCGGTCAGCGCCCACGGCGCGTGTTCACGTGAGGAACCGCAGCCAAAGTTTTCACGTGCCAGCAGAATCGAGGCGCCGTTGAATTCAGGAAAGTTCAGAACGAACTCAGGGTTCGGAACTTCACCTTTATCGTCAAGGAACCGCCAGTCATTGAACAGGTGCGCACCAAAACCGGTCCGGGTCACTTTCTGCAAAAACTGCTTGGGAATGATCGCGTCGGTATCAACGTTGGCGGCATCCAGAGGGACAACCCGGCCCGTATGTTGGGTAAATTTCTCTGCCATGATTGTCTCCTTATTTCAGGCTGCGAATGTCGGCGAAATGGCCGGTGACGGCTGCCGCAGCGGCCATTGCCGGGCTGACCAGATGGGTACGCCCGCCGCGGCCCTGACGGCCTTCAAAGTTACGGTTGCTGGTGGAGGCGCAGCGCTCGCCCGGATTCAGGCGGTCGTTGTTCATGGCCAGACACATGGAGCAGCCGGGCAGACGCCACTCAAAGCCCGCGTCGATAAAGATCTTATCCAGACCTTCGGCTTCCGCCTGCGCTTTCACCGGGCCGGAGCCAGGCACGACCAGCGCCTGCACGCCGGGTGCCACTTTGCGGCCTTTGGCAATGTCGGCTGCGGCGCGCAAATCTTCGATACGCGAGTTGGTGCAGGAACCAATAAACACTTTGTCGATCGCGACATCGGTCAGCGGAACGCCGGGTTTCAGCCCCATGTAGGCCAACGCTTTTTCGGCGCTGGCACGCTCTACCGGGTCGGCAAAAGAGGCCGGATCCGGCACATTATCGTTAACGGAGATCACCTGACCGGGATTGGTTCCCCAGGTCACCTGCGGGGCAATCTCTTCCGCCTGCAGGGTGACCACGGTGTCGAAGACCGCGCCGTCGTCGGTTTTCAGGGTTTTCCAGTATTCCACCGCATCGGCATAATCGCGATCTTTGGGTGCGTGCAGGCGGCCTTTCACGTAGTCAAAGGTGGTGTCGTCTGGCGCAACCAGACCCGCTTTCGCCCCCATCTCAATCGCCATGTTGCACAGGGTCATACGACCTTCCATGCTCAGGGCCTGAATGGCTTCGCCGCAGAACTCGACAACGTGGCCGGTGCCGCCCGCGCTGCCGGTTTTACCGATAATGGCCAGAACGATGTCTTTCGCGGTGATGCCCGGAGCGGCTTTGCCCTTCACCTCAATCTTCATGGTCTTGGCGCGGCCCTGCTTCAGGGTCTGGGTTGCCAGCACGTGTTCAACTTCAGAGGTCCCAATCCCGAACGCCAGTGCGCCGAACGCGCCGTGGGTGGCGGTATGGGAGTCGCCGCAGACGATGGTCATCCCCGGCAGGGTGATGCCCTGCTCAGGCCCCATCACATGGACGATGCCCTGATACGGGTGATTCAAGTCGTACAGCTCAACGCCAAACTCGTTGCAGTTCTTAATCAGCTCCTGCATCTGGATCCGCGCCATCTCGCCTGAGGCGTTGATGTCTTTAGTCTGGGTGGAGACGTTGTGATCCATCGTGGCAAAGGTTTTGCCCGGCTGACGTACCGGGCGCTTGTGCGCCCTCAGGCCGTCAAATGCCTGTGGAGAGGTCACTTCGTGTACCAGGTGACGGTCAATGTACAGCAGTGGGGTTTCGTCAGGTGCCTCATAAACGACATGGGCATCAAACAACTTTTCATATAACGTCTTCGCCATGATTACACCCCTTCAGCAACATAGCGGGCAATGATGTCGCCCATTTCATCGGTACTGACTGCCGCCGTGCCGCGCGCCAAATCGCCGGTACGGATGCCTTCTTCTAACGCGCGGTTGATGGCGTTTTCAATGGCCGTCGCGGCTTCGCCTGCATCAAGGCTGTAGCGCAACAGCAGAGCCAGAGACAGGATCTGCGCAATCGGGTTGGCAATGTTTTTACCCGCGATATCCGGAGCAGAGCCGCCCGCCGGTTCGTACAGGCCAAAGCCCTCTTCGTTGAGGCTGGCGGAAGGCAGCATCCCCATGGAGCCGGTGATCATCGCGCACTCGTCCGACAAAATGTCGCCGAACAGGTTGGAGCAGAGCAACACGTCAAACTGGGACGGATCTTTAATCAGCTGCATCGTCGCGTTATCAATGTACATATGCGACAGCTCAACGTCCGGGTACTGTCTGGCAACGTCGCTGACGATTTCGCGCCACAAAATTGAGGATTGCAGTACGTTCGCTTTATCGATTGAGGTCACTTTGTGACGGCGCTTGCGTGCGGATTCAAACGCGATATGGGCGATCCGCTCGATCTCGAAGCGGTGATAGACTTCGGTATCAAACGCCTTTTCATGCTGGCCGCTGCCTTCACGGCCTTTCGGCTGACCAAAGTAGATCCCGCCGGTGAGTTCACGCACGCACAGAATGTCGAAGCCGTTAGCGGCGATATCCGCGCGCAGCGGGCAAAACTCTTCCAGCCCTGGGTACAGCTTCGCCGGACGCAAGTTGCTGAACAATTTGAAATGTTTGCGCAACGGCAGCAGCGCACCGCGCTCAGGCTGCTCTGCCGGTGGCAGATGTTCCCATTTAGGGCCACCCACGGAGCCGAACAGCACGGCATCGGCATTTTCGCAGCCTTCTACCGTGGCTTTTGGCAGTGGCGTACCCTGATTATCGATGGCGACACCGCCCACATCGTAGTGGCTGGTGGTAATTTTCATCGCAAAACGCGAGCGAACGGCTTCCAGTACTTTCAGCGCCTGTGCCATCACTTCCGGGCCAATACCGTCGCCCGGTAACACAGCAATATGGTGATTCTTCGACATTACACGGTTTCCTTGTTGTTCTCTTTATTCTGAGCTTTGCGTTGCAACTCTTTATCCACTTCAGCGGCGCGCCAGATGTTATTCAGGACATGAACCATCGCTTTGGCAGAGGATTCAACGATGTCCGTTGCCAGACCAACCCCGTGGAAACGGCGGCCATTGTGATTGACGACGATATCAACCTGACCCAGCGCATCTTTACCGTGCCCTTTGGCGCTGAGGCCATACTTAACCAGCTCGATGTCATACTCTGTGATGCGATTGATTGCCTGATAAATGGCATCCACCGGGCCGTTGCCGTTTGCCGCTTCGGCTTTAATCTCTTCACCGCAGGCCAGTTTCACCGAGGCGGTGGCGATATCGCTTGAGCCGGACTGCACGCTGAAGTAATCCAGGCGGAAATGCTCTGGCTCTTCCTGTTGCTTGTTGATGAACGCCAGCGCTTCCAGGTCATAGTCGAAGACCTGGCCTTTTTTATCCGCCAGCTTCAGGAACGCGTCGTACAGCTGGTCCATGTTGTAATCGCTGTCTTTGTAACCCATCTCTTCCATACGGTGTTTCACCGCTGCCCGACCAGAGCGTGAGGTCAGGTTCAACTGAACCTGGTTCAGGCCGATGGATTCCGGGGTCATGATTTCGTAGTTTTCACGGTTCTTGATGACGCCGTCCTGGTGAATACCGGAGGAGTGCGCAAACGCGCCGGTGCCAACAATCGCCTTGTTGGCAGGGACCGGCATATTGCAGATCTGGCTTACGGTCTGGCTGGTGCGCCAGATTTCATGGTGATTAATGCGCGTATTCACATTCATGATGTCTTTACGCACTTTAATCGCCATGATGACCTCTTCCAGCGAGCAGTTACCGGCGCGTTCGCCGATCCCGTTCATCGCGCCTTCTACCTGACGCGCCCCGGCGTGAACGGCCGCAATGGCGTTGCCGACAGCCAGACCTAAATCATCGTGGGTATGAACGGAGATGATCGCTTTATCGATGTTAGGCACGCGGTCATACAGGCCGGTGATGATGTTGGAAAATTCAAACGGCATGGTGTAGCCGACGGTGTCCGGGATGTTGATGGTTTTGGCTCCCGCGTTGATTGCGGCTTCCACCACGCGCGCCAGGTCCTCAATCGGCGTACGGCCCGCATCTTCACAGGAGAATTCAACGTCATCCGTATAGTTACGCGCACGCTTAACCATATATACCGCGCGTTCAATCACCTCATCCAGCGTGCTGCGCAGCTTGGTGGCAATGTGCATAGGAGAGGTGGCGATAAACGTATGAATTCGGAAGGCTTCAGCCACATTCAGCGACTCGGCCGCTACGTCGATGTCTTTCTCAACACAGCGTGCCAGACCGCAGACGCGGCTGTTTTTGATGGTGCGCGCGATGGTCTGTACCGATTCGAAATCGCCCGGGGAAGAGACCGGGAAACCGACCTCCATCACGTCAACGCCCATACGTTCGAGGGCCAGCGCAATCTGCAGTTTTTCTTTCACGCTCAGGCTTGCCTGCAACGCCTGTTCACCGTCGCGTAATGTCGTATCGAAAATAATGACTTGCTGGCTCATGGGTTAGGTCCTTGTCTGTCTTAGGGCGCCTTGCTACGAGCATAAAAAAACCCGCGCAGTGGCGCGGGTTCTTAGTTTTACTGGAGACGATTCAACGCTGAATTTCGCCCGCCAGACTACCGCGCACAGTGGATGCGTTTAGTAGTAGTAGGCTGGTGAAGCGAATGGTGCGGATCATGAATCGTGCTCCCGTTAAAATCGATATGCTTTTAGTGGTACTGGATACGAGGTTTCATGTCAACCCCCGACGGTAAAAACGCAGCGGATAAACGGGCAGGACGGATTTTACACTTTAGCTAATTGTGCTGGATTTCGTGTTTATAACCATTCTGATTGTCTATTTTTGGACCGGGCATTTATTTGTGAAATGGTTTGAATATATTTTCTTTCAAATAAACACATATTTTAAACGTCATGTGTAATGAAGCTAAACCTTTTTTAATTCATTTATTTATAACTACGGTGAATGATTTTAAGTGGGGTTGAGGCGGGCCCTATGATAGCAAAATGTTAATGAGTTTGTGTAGTCTGAGGTTAATAGTTTAATAATACTTAAATTATCATTCATTTTTGAGGTGATTGTTTATTTGCCGAAATTATGCTTTCATTTCATTATTAATGTTTTATATATCGTTTATTCGAACGTTACCTTTCGCTTAGTGGCTAAGCGAAGCCACTTTTTGATGAGTTTTTCTTTATATTTTCCGAATTTTAAAGAATTCTCTTTCGCTGGTTTTATATGCATGATAAATCATATTTTTCGAACTTATTACTGCACTTTGGTAAAGGGAGTTTAGCGTGACAGTGGAGTCAAGAATGCAAGAAAATAATATTAATCAACCTCAAGTCTATGATGGGGTTAAGCCTCAGTTACGCACCGTCGATCTTAATCTGTTAACCGTGTTTGATGCGGTCATGCAGGAGCAGAATATCACGAGAGCGGCGCAGTCTCTGGGAATGTCTCAACCCGCAGTCAGTAATGCTGTCGCCAGACTTAAGGTGATGTTTAATGACGAACTCTTTGTTCGTTATGGCAGGGGGATCCAACCTACGGCGCGTGCATTCCAGCTTTTCGGCGCGGTTCGCCAGGCGCTGCAATTAGTGCAAAATGAACTGCCGGGTTCAGGGTTTGAACCGCTAAGCAGCGAACGTGTATTCCATCTCTGCGTCTGCAGCCCTTTAGATAATTATTTAACATCTATTATCTACAATAAAGTGGAAGAGATTGCGCCAAATATTCACCTCGTTTTTAAATCATCGTTAAATCAGAACACTGAGCATCAGTTGCGTTACCAGGAAACCGAGTTTGTGCTGGGTTATGAAGAGTTCCGTCGCCCGGAATTTTCCTGCGTTCCTCTGTTTAAAGATGAAATGGTGTTGGTCGCCAGTAAAAAACATCCGCGTATGAATTCACCGCTGCGTGAAAATGATGTCTATAACGAACAGCACGCCGTTGTTGCTCTCGACAGATATGCTTCGTTCAGCCAACCGTGGTATGACACGCCCGATAAACAAGCCTGCGTGGCCTATCAGGGAATGGCGATGGTAAGTGTATTAAACGTGGTATCTCAGACTCAGCTGGTGGCTATTGCGCCGCGCTGGCTGGCTGAAGAGTTCTCAGAGCCGCTGGGGCTGCAAGTCCTGCCTTTACCGCTCAAACTCAATAGCCGCACCTGCTATCTTTCCTGGCATGAAGCCGCTGGACGAGATAAAGGCCATCAATGGATGGAAGAGCTTCTTATTAGCGTGTGTGGTCGCTAAATGAATCGGGGTAAATCGTGATAACGACCACGATTTATCCTGGGTTTGTTTAAATATCTACTATTTTATTCTGTTTGATTTTTTTTGCCCTGCCAGCCAGCGCGTAAAAATAGATCATTTACTGATTCCTCCCGCTTTTAGGCGATGATTTATCAGCGCGTTTCACTCCCTCAGATGAATTCACCAGTAATTATGATAATCCCTCTCTTTTCCACTTTTTAAGCCTCCAGGTCGCCCCGGTTTGCTAATTGCCTGCCTCATAACGAGCGGTTAAGGTAACGCTCACTCTGCAAAATATAAGATGGGTTAATCCCCGTTGTAAGACGGCGTGGATGATACGTTTGCGACCTGTCGATAACAAAAGCCTGGAGGCAAAGCATGGAGATGTTGTCTGGCGCGGAAATGGTCGTCCGATCGCTCATCGATCAGGGCGTGAAGCATGTGTTTGGCTATCCCGGAGGCGCAGTTCTTGATATTTACGATGCGCTCCATACGGTAGGCGGCGTCGATCATGTTCTGGTTCGTCACGAACAGGCTGCGGTGCACATGGCCGACGGTCTGGCGCGGGCGACGGGTGAGGTGGGCGTTGTGCTGGTCACCTCCGGCCCTGGCGCAACCAATGCCATCACCGGGATTGCCACCGCCTATATGGATTCCATCCCGCTGGTGATCCTCTCCGGGCAGGTGGCCACCTCCCTGATTGGCTACGACGCGTTTCAGGAGTGCGACATGGTGGGGATCTCGCGCCCCGTTGTTAAGCACAGTTTTCTGGTGAAGCAGACGGAAGATATTCCCGGCGTGCTGAAAAAGGCGTTCTGGCTGGCGGCGAGTGGTCGTCCCGGCCCGGTGGTGGTCGATCTGCCGAAAGACATTTTGAATCCGGCAAACAAACTGCCTTACGTCTGGCCGGAGTCGGTAAGCATGCGTTCTTACAACCCGACGACTCAGGGACATAAAGGACAAATAAAGCGCGCGCTGCAAACGCTTCTGGCGGCTAAAAAGCCGGTGGTCTACGTGGGCGGCGGAGCCATTAATGCCGCGTGTGAAACGCAACTGCGTGAGCTGGTTGAGAAATTAAACCTTCCGGTGTCGTCATCATTGATGGGGCTTGGCGCGTTCCCGGCGTCGCACCGTCAGGCGCTGGGGATGCTGGGTATGCATGGTACCTACGAAGCCAACATGACGATGCACAATTCTGATGTGATCTTTGCGGTTGGCGTGCGCTTTGACGATCGTACGACCAATAACCTCGCGAAATACTGCCCGAACGCGACGGTGCTGCACATTGATATCGATCCCACGTCGATTTCCAAAACTGTCGCGGCCGATGTGCCGATCGTCGGCGATGCTCGTCAGGTTCTGGAGCAGATGCTGGAGCTGCTGGTTCAGGAAACCACCGCTCAGCCGCTGGATGAGATCCGCGACTGGTGGCAGCAGATCGCCCAGTGGCGTGCGCGCCAGTGTTTGAAGTTCGATACCCAAAGCGAGCACATTAAACCGCAGGCGGTGATCGAAACGATCTGGCGTCTCACCCACGGCGATGCGTACGTGACATCGGACGTTGGCCAGCACCAGATGTTTGCCGCGCTCTACTATCCATTTGATAAACCCCGCCGCTGGATCAACTCCGGCGGGCTGGGCACCATGGGCTTTGGCCTTCCCGCCGCGCTGGGGGTGAAGCTGGCGCTGCCCAACGAAACCGTGGTGTGCGTGACGGGGGATGGCAGTATTCAGATGAACATTCAGGAGCTTTCCACCGCGCTGCAGTACGAACTGCCGGTGCTGATCCTGAACCTGAATAATGGCTACCTCGGAATGGTGAAGCAGTGGCAGGATATGATCTATTCCGGTCGTCACTCGCAGTCATACATGACCTCCCTGCCTGATTTTGTCCGTCTGGCCGAGGCCTATGGGCACGTGGGGATGCGGGTGTCTAATCCGGCTGAGCTGGAGGCGAAACTCAGCGAAGCGCTTGAGCACGTTAAAAACAATCGTCTTGTTTTCATGGACGTCATCGTGGACGGGGCCGAACATGTTTATCCCATGCATATTCGCGGTGGTGGCATGGACGAAATGTGGTTAAGCAAAACGGAGAGAACCTGATATGCGCCGGATATTATCTGTATTACTGGAAAACGAGTCAGGCGCACTGTCGCGCGTCATTGGGCTTTTTGCTCAGCGCGGCTATAACATTGAAAGCCTGACGGTTGCCCCGACGGACGATCCAACGCTTTCGCGGATGACCATCCAGACCGTGGGTGATGCCAAAGTGCTTGAGCAGATCGAAAAGCAGCTGCATAAACTGGTCGACGTGCTGCGCGTAAGCGAACTGGGGCAGGGCGCTTACGTCGAGCGTGAAGTGATGCTGGTGAAAATTCAGGCCAGCGGGTATGGCCGTGAAGAGGTTAAACGCAATACGGATATCTTCCGTGGGCAGATCATCGATGTTACCCCTTCTATATATACCGTGCAGCTGGCCGGCACGAGTGACAAACTGGATGCTTTTCTCACCTCGGTGCGGGATGTCGCAAAAATAGTTGAAGTGGCGCGCTCCGGCATTGTGGGCCTGTCGCGCGGCGATAAAATCATGCGTTAAACGTCAAAAAGGTTCGCCTCTTTCTGCCCGGTCACCAAAGCCGGGCTTTTTTTTGTTCAAACCGCCGCGAATGCAGATAAAAGCGATTGCCGCGGTGACTATTCTGCGTTTAGATGTTAAAAGATTTAACCATAACCTTGACAGGGCCATGGACTCTTTTCTTTTTTTGAGGGGCAATTGTGAAACTGGATGAAATCGCCCGGCTAGCCGGCGTGTCACGAACTACGGCCAGCTATGTGATTAACGGTAAAGCAAAGCAGTACCGTGTCAGCGATAAGACCGTGGAAAAAGTCATGGCGGTGGTTCGTGAGCATAACTACCATCCGAATGCTGTCGCCGCCGGTCTGCGTGCCGGGCGCACCCGCTCTATCGGTCTGGTGATCCCAGATCTGGAAAACACCAGCTATACCCGCATTGCTAACTATCTTGAACGTCAGGCGCGCCAGCGTGGCTACCAACTGCTCATCGCCTGTTCAGAAGATCAGCCTGATAACGAGATGCGCTGTATCGAACACCTCCTCCAGCGGCAGGTTGATGCCATTATTGTCTCGACGTCCTTGCCGCCTGAGCATCCTTTCTATCAACGCTGGGCGAACGACCCGTTCCCGATTGTGGCGCTTGACCGTGCGCTGGACCGCGAACACTTTACCAGCGTCGTGGGGGCCGATCAGGACGATTCAGAAATGCTGGCCGCCGAGCTAAGAACCTTCCCGGCGGAAACGGTGCTGTATCTGGGGGCTTTACCCGAGCTGTCCGTCAGCTTCCTGCGCGAGCAAGGGTTCAGAACCGCCTGGAAAGACGATCCGCGTGAAGTCCATTACCTCTATGCCAACAGCTATGAGCGTGAAGCTGCCGCACAACTGTTCGAAAAATGGCTGGAAACGCATCCGATGCCGCAGGCGCTGTTCACCACCTCTTTCGCGCTGTTGCAGGGTGTGATGGACGTGACGCTGCGTCGTGACGGTAAACTGCCCTCTGACCTGGCGATTGCCACGTTTGGGGATAACGAACTGCTCGATTTCCTGCAGTGCCCGGTGCTGGCCGTTGCGCAGCGTCATCGCGACGTGGCGGAGCGCGTGCTGGAAATCGTTCTGGCGAGTCTGGATGAGCCGCGTAAACCGAAACCGGGGCTGACGCGTATCAAACGCAATCTTTATCGCCGCGGCATTTTAAGCCGCCATTAAGGTGTTCAGGGGTAGCGTTTGCTACCCCTTTTTAGCGTAATAGGGTGAAAGACAATTCCCGCAGGAAAATTAGGATAATTCTTTACGCGTTGTCGTCTGCTATTTTTCTTAATTCATTCTGGCTTTTAAATAGCCTTTTAAAGAACATTTATACGATTTTTAATCCGCCATTCTGAATTATTTTGTTACAAACCCTGTCCGGGGTAATGAATATTCAACCGTTTTTTCTCGCTTCCAGCCAGCCTGCTCATCAACCTGCATCCTCGCGCGAATCTGGCGCTGTTACTGTCAGGCAATATGTCCTAAAATGCTGCCCGCGTCGCAAACTGACACTTTATATTTGCTGGTGACGATATGAAGCGATCTTTATCGCTTACGTGCATATTCGTTTTTTTTCTTACAAATATTCATGACGTTAATTTGCCTCGCCAGTTGTGCAGTTATTAATCAGGTTGAGTTGTCTCTGTAAATACCGGGCTTTCGGACTCATATAGGGATAGTCCTGGCTTGACAAGCTTTTCCCTCGCTCCGTAAACTCCTTTGGGTGGGAATTTGTGGGGTTAAGTGGTTTAGAGGGGTGAGGCTGGCATGTTCCGTGGGGCAACGTTAGTCAATCTCGACAGCAAGGGGCGTTTATCGGTACCAACCCGATACCGCGACCAGCTGATCGAGAACGCTTCAGGTCAAATGGTTTGCACCATTGACATCAACTCCCCCTGCCTGCTGCTTTATCCTTTACCTGAATGGGAAATTATTGAGCAAAAGCTGTCGCGACTGTCGAGCATGAACCCGCAGGAACGCCGCGTGCAGCGGTTGTTATTGGGACATGCCAGTGAATGTCAGATGGATAGCGCAGGGCGTTTACTGATCGCGCCTGTGTTGCGGCAACATGCCGGTCTGACAAAAGAAGTGATGCTGGTCGGGCAGTTCAATAAGTTTGAGCTGTGGGATGAAACGACCTGGTATCAACAGGTCAGGGAAGATATCGACGCTGAGCAGTCGGATTCCGCGACACTATCGGAACGGCTGCAGGACTTGTCTCTATAAATATGATGGAAAATTATAAACATACAACGGTGTTGCTGGATGAGGCCGTTAACGGCCTGAATATTCGTCCGGACGGCATCTACGTTGATGGCACTTTTGGTCGCGGTGGACACTCGCGTTTGATCCTCTCACAGCTTGGAGCGGAAGGACGCCTGCTGGCAATCGATCGCGATCCGCAGGCGATTGCCGTTGCGCAAACCATCGACGACCCTCGCTTTTCCATCGTGCATGGACCTTTCTCTGCGCTCGCGGACTACGTGGCCGAGCGCGGCTTAACCGGCAAGATTGACGGGATTCTCCTCGATCTTGGCGTCTCTTCACCCCAGCTTGATGATGCCGAACGTGGTTTCTCTTTTATGCGTGACGGCCCGCTGGATATGCGTATGGACCCTACGCGCGGTCAGTCTGCTGCCGAATGGCTTCAGACGGCGGACGAAGCGGATATCGCCTGGGTGATCAAAACCTTCGGTGAAGAGCGTTTTGGCAAACGCATTGCGCGCGCCATCGTTGAGCGTAACCGCATTGAGCCAATGACCCGCACGAAAGAGCTGGCCGAGGTTATCGCGGCGGCGACGCCGGTGAAAGATAAGCATAAACATCCCGCGACCCGTACCTTCCAGGCGGTGCGCATCTGGGTAAACAGTGAACTGGAGGAAATAGAGCTGGCGCTAAAAAGCTCGCTCGACGTGCTGGCCCCGGGTGGGCGGTTATCCGTTATCAGCTTCCATTCACTGGAAGACCGCATTGTGAAACGCTTTATGCGCGAGCAAAGTCGCGGTCCTCAGGTGCCTGCGGGGCTGCCGATGACGGAAGAACAGCTCAGCAAGCTGGGCGGTCGTCAGCTGCGAGCACTAGGCAAGTTGATGCCGGGCGAAGAAGAGGTGGCAGAGAATCCACGAGCCCGTAGTTCAGTGCTGCGTGTAGCAGAGAGGACGAACGCATGATCAGCAGAGTGACAGAGACCCTAAGCAAAGTTAAGGGATCGTTAGGAAGCAACGAGCGCCATGCCTTGCCTGGCGTGATCGGCGACGATCTTTTGCGGTTTGGGAAGCTGCCACTCTGCTTGTTCATTTGCATCATCGTGACGGCAGTAACGGTGGTCACTACGGCCCACCACACCCGTTTGTTAACCGCGCAGCGCGAGCAGTTGGTGCTGGAACGTGATGCGCTGGATATCGAATGGCGAAACCTCATTCTTGAAGAGAACGCGCTCGGCGATCACAGCCGGGTTGAACGGATCGCAACGGAAAAGCTGCAGCTGCAGCATGTTGATCCTTCTCAGGAAAATATCGTAGTACAAAAATAAGGGAAAACGCGACGCATGAAAGCAGCGGCAAAAACGCTAAAACCAAAACGTCAGGAAGAACAGGCCAACTTTGTAAGTTGGCGTTTTGCGTTGCTTTGCGGCTGCATTTTACTGGCGCTGGGGTTCCTGCTGGGACGCGTGGCGTGGTTGCAAATCATCGCCCCTGACATGCTGGTGCGCCAGGGCGACATGCGTTCTCTGCGCGTTCAGGAAGTGTCTACCTCTCGCGGCATGATCACTGACCGCTCTGGCCGTCCGCTGGCGGTGAGCGTGCCGGTAAAAGCCATTTGGGCTGACCCTAAAGAGCTGCACGACGCGGGTGGTATCACGCTTGATAACCGCTGGAAAGCGCTCTCCGATGCGCTGAAAATGCCGCTGGATCAGCTGGCATCGCGCGTTAACGCTAACCCGAAAGGGCGTTTTATCTATCTGGCGCGTCAGGTTAACCCTGACATGGCGGATTACATCAAAAAGCTCAAGCTGCCGGGGATTCACCTGCGTGAGGAGTCACGCCGTTATTATCCTTCCGGCGAAGTAACCGCTCACCTCATCGGCTTTACCAACGTCGATAGTCAGGGGATCGAGGGCGTCGAAAAAAGCTTTGATAAGTGGCTGACCGGCCAGCCGGGCGAGCGCATCGTGCGTAAAGACCGCTACGGTCGCGTCATTGAGGATATCTCTTCCACGGACAGCCAGGCCGCGCATAACCTGGCCCTGAGCATTGATGAACGCCTGCAGGCGCTGGTCTACCGCGAGCTGAACAACGCCGTGGCCTTTAATAAGGCGGAATCCGGCAGCGCCGTCCTGGTTGATGTCAACACGGGCGAAGTGCTGGCGATGGCCAGCAGCCCCTCTTACAACCCGAATAATTTCGCAGGCACTGCAAAAGATGCGATGCGTAACCGGTCGATTACTGACGTTTTCGAACCGGGCTCAACCGTAAAACCGATGGTGGTGATGACCGCGCTTCAGCGTGGCATTGTCAATGAAAGTACCGTTCTGAATACGATTCCTTACCGCATTAACGGCCATGAAATCAAAGACGTGGCCCGTTACAGCGAACTGACCCTCACCGGGGTCTTACAGAAGTCGAGTAACGTCGGTGTTTCAAAGCTGGCGTTAGCGATGCCGTCCTCAGCGTTAGTAGAGACTTACTCACGTTTTGGGCTGGGAAAAGCGACCAATTTGGGGTTGGTCGGAGAACGCAGTGGCTTATATCCTCAAAAACAACGGTGGTCTGACATAGAGAGGGCCACCTTCTCTTTCGGCTACGGGCTAATGGTAACCCCGTTACAGTTAGCGCGAGTCTACGCAACGATTGGCAGCTATGGCGTTTACCGTCCGCTGTCGATCACCAAAGTTGATCCACCGGTTCCGGGCGAGCGTATTTTCCCGGAATCCATCGTGCGTACCGTGGTGCATATGATGGAAAGCGTGGCGCTGCCCGGCGGCGGCGGCGTGAAGGCGGCGATCAAAGGCTATCGCATCGCCATTAAAACCGGTACGGCGAAAAAAGTGGGGCCGGATGGCCGCTACATCAATAAATACATTGCCTATACCGCAGGCGTTGCACCTGCCAGCAATCCGCGTTTTGCGCTGGTGGTGGTGATTAACGATCCGCAGGCGGGTAAATACTACGGTGGCGCCGTTTCCGCGCCTGTGTTCGGAGCCATCATGGGCGGCGTGTTGCGCACCATGAATATCGAACCGGATGCGCTGGCGACGGGCGAGAAAAGTGAATTTGTAATTAATCAAGGCGAGGGTACAGGTGGCAGATCGTAATTTGCGCGACCTTCTCGCTCCGTGGGTGCCAAACGCACCCGCGCGAGCGCTACGAGAGATGATTCTGGACAGCCGCGTTGCGGCTTCTGGCGATCTTTTTGTGGCTGTAGTAGGTCATCAGGCGGACGGGCGTCGTTATATCCCGCAGGCGATTGCGCAAGGTGTTGCTGCCGTTATTGCTGAGGCGAAAGATGAGGCAACCGACGGCGAAATCCGTGAAATGCACGGCGTGCCGGTTATCTACCTCAGCCAGCTGAATGAGCGTCTCTCCGCACTGGCAGGACGTTTTTATCATGAGCCCTCCGACCAGCTTCGTCTGGTGGGCGTTACGGGCACCAACGGAAAAACAACCACCACGCAGTTGATGGCGCAATGGGCTCAGCTGCTGGGTGAAACCGGCGCGGTAATGGGCACGGTCGGTAATGGCCTGCTGGGCAACGTTAGCCCGACGGAAAATACCACCGGCTCGGCGGTAGATGTGCAGCATGTGCTTGCCGGTCTGGCAGAGCAGGGGGCGAGCTTCGCCGCAATGGAGGTTTCCTCCCACGGGCTGGTGCAGCACCGCGTGGCTGCGCTGAAATTTGCCGCTTCCGTGTTCACCAACCTCAGCCGCGATCATCTTGATTATCACGGCGATATGGAGCATTACGAAGCCGCGAAATGGCTGCTCTATTCCACCCACCATCACGGCGAGGCTATCGTTAACGCCGATGATGAAGTCGGACGCCGCTGGCTGGCGAAGCTGCCGGACGCGGTTGCCGTATCGATGGAAGACCATATTAACCCGAACTGCCATGGCCGCTGGCTGAAAGCGGTTGAGGTGAAGTATCACGACCGCGGAGCGACTATTCGCGTTGCGTCGTCATGGGGCGAAGGCGAGATCGAAAGCCGCCTGATGGGCGCATTCAACGTCAGCAACCTGCTGCTGGCGCTGGCGACGCTGCTGGCGCTGGGGTACCCGATGGCGGAGTTGCTGAAAACGGCGGAGCGTCTGCAGCCGGTGTGTGGCCGTATGGAAGTGTTTAGCGCGCCGGGTAAACCGACCGTGGTCGTGGATTATGCCCACACCCCGGATGCGCTGGAAAAAGCGCTGGAAGCGGCACGTCTGCACTGCGCCGGTAAACTCTGGTGCGTGTTTGGCTGCGGCGGCGATCGTGACAAAGGCAAGCGTCCGCTGATGGGGGCGATTGCGGAACAGTTCGCGGACATTCCGGTGGTGACCGATGACAACCCGCGTACCGAAGAGCCGCGCGCCATCATCAACGACATTCTGGCCGGTATGCTCGACGCTGGCCGCGCCCGCGTGGTGGAAGGCCGCGCGGAAGCCGTCACCAACGCCATTATGCAGGCGCAGGAGAACGACGTCGTTCTGCTGGCCGGTAAAGGGCATGAAGATTATCAGATCGTTGGCAACCGCCGTCTGGACTACTCCGACCGCGTAACGGCAGCACGTCTGCTGGGAGTTGTAGCATGATTAGCATTACGCTAAGCCAGGCCGCAGCCATCCTGAAGGGGACGCTGCAGGGCCAGGATCTGACCATTGACGACGTAACGACCGATACCCGCAAAGTGACCGCGGGTTGCCTGTTTGTGGCGCTGAAAGGCGAGCGTTTTGATGCGCACGATTTTGTCGATAGCGCTAAAGAGAACGGCGCAGGTGCGCTGCTGGTAAGCCGCAAGCTCGACATCGATCTGCCGCAGATTGTGGTGAAAGATACCCGCCTGGCGTTTGGCGAACTGGCGGCGTGGGTACGCCAGCAGGTTCCGGCTCGCGTTGTGGCGCTGACGGGATCGTCCGGCAAAACCTCGGTCAAAGAGATGACGGCAGCGATTCTCGGCCAGTGCGGAAACACGCTGTATACCGCAGGTAACCTCAACAATGACATCGGCGTGCCGATGACACTGCTGCGTCTGACCAAAGAACATGAATTTGCGGTAATTGAATTAGGGGCCAACCATCAGGGCGAAATCGCCTGGACGGTGAGCCTGACGCGTCCGGAAGCGGCGCTGGTGAATAACCTGGCGGCTGCGCACCTGGAAGGGTTCGGCTCGCTGGAAGGCGTGGCGAAAGCCAAGGGCGAAATCTACACTGGCCTGCCTGCTGACGGTATCGCCATTATGAACGCCGACAATAACGACTGGCTGAACTGGCAGAGCATCATTGGTTCGCGTAAGACCTGGCGCTTTTCCCCAAATGCCGCCAACAGCGATTTTACGGCAACCAATATCCATGTGACGTCGCACGGCACCGAGTTCACGCTCAACACCCCAACGGGTGGTGTGGATGTGCTGCTGCCGTTGCCGGGTCGCCATAACATCGCGAATGCGCTTGCAGCAGCGGCGTTATCAATGGCCGTGGGCGCGTCGCACGACGCCATCAAAACCGGGCTGGCGAATCTCAAAGCCGTGCCGGGGCGTCTGTTCCCCATCCCGCTGGCAGAAAACAAACTGCTGCTGGACGACTCCTACAATGCCAACGTCGGTTCTATGACCGCAGCTGTGCAAGTGCTGTCGGAAATGCCGGGATACCGCGTCATGGTTGTCGGTGATATGGGCGAACTGGGCGATGAGAGCGAAGCCTGCCATATCCAGGTGGGCGAGGCGGCGAAAGCGGCGGGTCTGGATTGCGTGCTGAGCGCAGGAAAATTGAGTCAGGCGATTTCTCAGGCCAGCGGCGTTGGCGAGCATTTTGCGACCAAAGCCGAATTGATTGAACGCCTCAACGCGTTAATTGCAGAAAAACAAATTGTGACTGTGTTAGTGAAAGGTTCACGTAGTGCCGCCATGGAAGAGGTTGTGCACGCATTACAGGAGAACGGAACATGTTAGTTTGGCTGGCCGAGCATTTGGTCAAATATTATTCAGGCTTTAACGTCTTTTCCTATCTGACGTTTCGCGCCATCGTCAGCCTGCTGACTGCGCTGTTCATCTCCTTGTGGATGGGCCCGCGCATGATTGCCCGTCTGCAAAAACTCTCTTTCGGCCAGGTTGTGCGTAACGATGGCCCGGAATCTCACTTCAGCAAGCGCGGTACGCCGACCATGGGCGGGATTATGATCCTGACCGCTATCGTCGTGTCCGTACTGCTGTGGGCTTACCCGTCAAACCCTTACGTCTGGTGCGTGCTGACCGTGCTGGTCGGCTACGGGATTATTGGTTTTGTCGATGACTACCGTAAGGTGGTGCGCAAAGATACCAAAGGCCTGATTGCCCGCTGGAAATATTTCTGGATGTCGGTGATTGCGCTGGGCGTCGCCTTCGCGCTGTATCTGGCAGGTAAGGATACCCCGGCTACCGAGCTGGTGGTGCCCTTCTTCAAAGACGTGATGCCGCAGCTGGGGCTGTTCTACATCCTGCTGGCGTACTTCGTGATTGTTGGTACCGGTAACGCCGTCAACCTGACGGATGGTCTGGATGGCCTGGCGATTATGCCTACCGTTTTTGTCGCGGGTGGTTTTGCGCTGGTCGCCTGGGCGACAGGCAACATGAACTTTGCCAACTATCTGCACATTCCTTACCTGCGTCACGCCGGTGAACTGGTGATTGTCTGTACGGCGATCGTCGGGGCGGGGCTGGGCTTCCTGTGGTTCAACACCTATCCGGCGCAGGTCTTTATGGGCGACGTCGGTTCGCTGGCCCTGGGCGGCGCGCTCGGCATTATCGCCGTGCTGCTGCGTCAGGAGTTCCTGCTGGTGATCATGGGCGGCGTGTTTGTGGTGGAGACCCTGTCGGTCATTCTGCAGGTGGGTTCCTTCAAGCTGCGCGGACAGCGCATCTTCCGCATGGCACCGATTCACCATCACTATGAACTGAAAGGCTGGCCGGAGCCGCGCGTGATTGTGCGCTTCTGGATTATTTCGCTGATGCTGGTCCTGATTGGCCTGGCAACGCTGAAGGTACGTTAATCATGGCAGATTACCAGGGTAAAAAAGTCGTTATCATCGGGTTAGGCCTGACCGGCCTCTCCTGCGTGGACTTTTTCCTCGCGCGGGGTGTAACGCCGCGGGTGATGGATACGCGTGTTTCTCCGCCGGGTCTGGACACGCTGCCAGAGCAGGTTGAACGCCACCTTGGTGGTCTGAATGATGACTGGCTGCTGGCCGCCGATCTGATTGTTGCCAGCCCGGGTATGGCGCTGGCACACCCTTCGTTAAGCGCTGCTGCCGATGCGGGCGTTGAGATTGTCGGTGATATTGAACTGTTCTGCCGGGAAGCGCAGGCCCCCATCATTGCGATTACCGGTTCAAACGGCAAAAGCACCGTCACCACGCTGGTGGGCGAGATGGCAAAAGCCGCGGGCATGAACGTGGGCGTGGGCGGGAATATCGGCCTGCCGGCGCTGATGCTGCTGGATAAAGGCTGTGAGCTGTACGTGCTCGAACTCTCCAGCTTCCAGCTGGAAACCACCACCAGTTTGCATGCCGCCGCGGCGACGATCCTCAACGTGACCGAAGATCATATGGATCGATATCCGTTTGGTTTGCAGCAGTACCGCGCGGCCAAGCTGCGCGTGTATGAAAATGCCAAAGTCTGCGTGGTCAACGCCGATGATGCGCTCACCATGCCGGTGCGCGGCGCGGACGATCGTTGTATCAGCTTTGGCATCACTATGGGCGATTATCACCTGAACCGTCAGTTGGGCGAAACCTGGTTGCGCGTGAAGGGTGAGAAAGTGCTGAACGTGAAAGAGATGAAACTGTCCGGCCAGCATAACTATACCAACGCCCTGGCGGCGCTGGCGCTGGCGGATGCGGTGGGGTTGCCGCGCTCTTCCAGCCTGCAGGCGCTGACCACTTATTCAGGTCTGGCACACCGTTTCCAGCTGGCGCTGGAGCACAACGGGGTGCGCTGGATCAACGACTCCAAAGCCACGAACGTCGGCAGTACCGAGGCCGCGCTGAATGGCCTGCACGTTGACGGTACGCTGCATCTGCTGCTGGGTGGCGATGGCAAATCAGCCGATTTCTCCTCGCTGAAGCAGTACCTCGCGGGCGATAACATCCGCCTGTACTGTTTCGGACGCGATGGCGGCGAGCTGGCGCAGCTGCGCCCTGAGATTGCCGAGCAAACAGAGACCATGGAGCAGGCGATGCGCCTGATTGCGCCGCGCGTTCAGCCCGGCGATATGGTGCTGCTTTCTCCTGCCTGCGCCAGCCTCGATCAATTCAAGAATTTTGAGCAGCGGGGCGATATCTTCACCCGCCTGGCGAAGGAGTTAGGCTGATGCGTTTCTCTCTCCCTCGCCTGAGAATGCCGCGTCTGCCGGGGTTTGGCATCCTGGTATGGCTTTTCGCGGCGCTAAAAGGCTGGGTCATGGCCTCCCGGGACAAAGATTCCGATAGCCTGGTGATGTACGACCGCATGCTGTTCTGGCTCACGCTGGGGCTGGCGGCGATCGGCTTTATCATGGTGACCTCGGCATCGATGCCTGTCGGGCAGCGTCTGGCTAACGATCCGTTCCTGTTTGCCAAGCGTGACGGCCTGTACATTATTCTGGCGTTCTGCCTGGCGATGATAACCCTGCGTCTGCCGATGGAGTTCTGGCAGCGCCACAGTACCGCGATGCTGATTGCCTCGATCATCATGCTGCTGATCGTGCTGGTTGTCGGCAGCTCCGTAAACGGGGCATCGCGCTGGATTGCTTTTGGTCCGCTGCGTATTCAGCCAGCAGAGTTCACCAAGCTCTCGCTGTTCTGTTACCTGGCGAACTACCTGGTGCGTAAAGTTGACGAAGTGCGTAACAACCTTCGCGGCTTCTTAAAGCCGATGGGCGTGATTTTGGTTCTCGCCGTTCTGCTGCTGGCGCAGCCTGACCTCGGTACGGTGGTAGTGCTGTTTGTGACCACGCTGGCGATGCTGTTCCTGGCGGGTGCGAAGCTGTGGCAGTTTATCGCGATTATCGGCATGGGGATTTCTGCAGTGGTACTGCTGATCCTCGCTGAGCCATACCGTATTCGCCGTGTGACCTCGTTCTGGAACCCGTGGGAAGACCCGTTCGGCAGCGGCTACCAGCTGACGCAGTCGCTGATGGCATTTGGCCGCGGCGAAGTCTGGGGACAAGGCCTGGGCAACTCCGTTCAAAAACTGGAGTATTTACCTGAGGCGCACACCGACTTCATCTTCTCCATTATTGGGGAAGAACTGGGTTATATCGGTGTGGTATTGGCACTATTAATGGTATTCTTCGTCGCTTTCCGCGCCATGTCGATTGGCCGGAAAGCGCTGGAAATCGATCACCGCTTCTCAGGTTTTCTGGCCTGCTCAATTGGTATCTGGTTTAGCTTCCAGGCATTGGTTAACGTCGGGGCCGCAGCAGGTATGCTGCCGACCAAAGGTCTGACGTTGCCGTTAATCAGCTATGGTGGCTCCAGCCTGTTGATTATGTCGACGGCGATCATGTTCTTGTTACGTATTGATTATGAAACGCGTCTGGAAAAAGCCCAGGCGTTTACACGAGGTTCACGATGAATCAACCGAAGCGGTTAATGGTGATGGCAGGCGGTACGGGCGGGCATGTGTTCCCCGGACTTGCGGTTGCGCACCATTTAATGGATCAGGGCTGGCAGGTACGCTGGCTGGGAACCGCAGACCGCATGGAAGCCGACCTGGTACCGAAGCACGGTATTGAGATCGACTTTATTCGTATTTCTGGCCTGCGCGGAAAAGGTATCAAGGCGCAGTTGCTGGCACCGGTGCGGATCTTCAACGCCTGGCGTCAGGCCCGTGCCATTATGAAACGCTTTAAACCCGACGTTGTGCTGGGCATGGGCGGCTATGTCTCGGGTCCTGGCGGGCTGGCGGCGTGGTCGCTGGGCATTCCTGTCGTTCTGCACGAGCAGAACGGCATCGCCGGGCTGACCAACAAATGGCTGGCGAAAATCGCCACCAAGGTGATGCAGGCCTTCCCGGGTGCATTTCCAAAAGCAGACGTTGTGGGCAACCCGGTGCGCGTTGACGTGCTGGCGCTGCCGCTGCCTGATGCTCGCCTGACGGGCCGTGAAGGGCCGGTGCGTGTGCTGGTCGTCGGCGGCTCTCAGGGCGCGCGTATTTTAAACCAGACGATGCCGCAGGCGGCCGCAAAGCTGGGTGATGCCGTGACGATCTGGCATCAAAGCGGAAAAGGCGCTCAGCAGATGGTAGAGCAGCTGTACGCAGAGCACGGCCAGCCGCAGCATAAAGTGACGGAGTTTATCGATGACATGGCCGCAGCCTACGCCTGGGCCGATGTCGTGGTGTGTCGTTCTGGCGCACTGACGGTGAGCGAAATCGCCGCCGCCGGTTTACCCGCGCTATTTGTGCCTTTCCAGCACAAAGACCGACAGCAGTACTGGAATGCGCTGCCGCTTGAGAAAGCCGGAGCAGCCAAAATTTTTGAGCAGCCACAATTTACCGCCGATGCGGTCGCCACCACTCTGGCGGGCTGGGACAGAGACGCATTGCTGAAGATGGCCGAACGCGCGCGCGCGACCGCCATCCCGGATGCGACGGAACGGGTAGCAAAAGAAGTGAGCCTGGCAGCCCAGGCTTAACCCTCGCAGCGCGTGTTGCGCTGCACGAATTTTTTAAAGTAGTCGATGGCGTTTAGAGAATGAATACACAACAACTGGCAAAACTGCGTTCAATCGTGCCCGAGATGCGTCGTGTCCGGCACATTCACTTTGTTGGCATCGGTGGTGCTGGCATGGGCGGTATTGCCGAAGTGTTGGCGAACGAAGGTTATCAGATCAGTGGTTCCGATCTGGCGCCAAACCCGGTCACCCAGCAGCTGGCGTCGCTTGGGGCGACTATCTATTTTAACCATCGCCCGGAAAACGTCAGCGATGCGAGCGTGGTTGTTGTCTCCAGCGCCATCTCTTCAGATAACCCGGAAATCGTTGCCGCGCACGAAGCGCGCATTCCGGTGATCCGCCGCGCTGAAATGCTGGCGGAGCTGATGCGTTTTCGTCATGGCATTGCGGTTGCCGGTACGCATGGAAAAACCACGACCACGGCGATGGTTTCAAGCATCTACGCAGAAGCGGGCCTGGATCCGACGTTTGTTAACGGTGGCCTGGTCAAAGCGGCGGGCGTGCATGCGCGTCTGGGCCACAGCCGGTACCTGATTGCGGAAGCGGATGAAAGCGATGCGTCGTTCCTGCATCTGCAGCCGATGGTGGCGATTGTCACCAATATCGAAGCCGACCATATGGATACCTACCAGGGCGACTTCGAAAATTTAAAACAGACCTTTATTAATTTCCTGCACAATCTGCCGTTTTATGGTCGTGCGGTGATGTGCGTTGACGATCCGGTGATCCGCGAGCTGCTGCCGCGTGTTGGCCGTCAAATCACTACATACGGTTTTAGCGAAGACGCTGACGTGCGGGTGGAAGAGTACAAACAATCTGGCGCGCAGGGGCATTTCACGCTTGCCCGTCAGGATAAAGAATTGCTGCACGTTACCCTTAATGCGCCAGGGCGCCATAATGCCCTGAACGCCGCGGCGGCAGTAGCCGTTGCGACGGAAGAGGGCATTGATGACGAGGCGATCCTGCGCGCGCTGGAGAGCTTCCAGGGTACAGGTCGTCGCTTCGACTTCCTCGGTGAGTTCCCGCTGGATGCCGTAAACGGTAAATCCGGGAGCGCCATGCTGGTGGACGACTACGGTCACCATCCGACCGAAGTCGATGCCACGATCAAAGCCGCGCGTGCTGGCTGGCCGGACAAAAACCTGGTGATGATTTTCCAGCCGCACCGCTTTACGCGCACCCGCGATCTCTATGACGACTTCGCCAACGTATTGTCTCAGGTCGATACGCTGCTCATGCTGGATGTATATTCAGCAGGTGAAACTCCGATTCCGGGTGCAGACAGCCGTTCTTTGTGTCGTACCATTCGTGGACGCGGTAAAGTGGATCCTATTTTGGTTCCAGAGCCCGCTCAGGTGGCTGAAATTCTGGCACCGGTACTGACCGGTAACGATTTGATTCTGATTCAGGGTGCGGGAAATATCGGCAAAATCGCCCGTACCTTAGCCGAAATCAAACTGAAGCCGCAAACTCACGAGGACGAGCGTCATGGCTGATAAGATTGCGGTCCTGTTTGGCGGGACGTCCGCTGAACGCGATGTTTCCCTGAACTCAGGCGCTGCCGTACTGGCGGGCCTGCGTGAAGGCGGCGTGGATGCGCACCCGGTCGATCCTAAAGACGTGGATGTGACGCAGCTGAAAACGATGGGCTTTGATAAGGTCTTTATCGCGCTGCACGGCCGCGGCGGTGAAGACGGCACCCTGCAAGGGCTGCTGGAACTCATCGGCCTGCCGTACACCGGCAGCGGCGTAATGGCCTCGGCGATCTCAATGGATAAACTGCGCAGCAAACTGCTGTGGCAGGGCGCGGGTTTACCCGTTGCGCCATGGGTTGCCCTGACGCGTCGCGAATATGAAATGGGCCTTAACGATAGCGTTAATGGACGCATTGCGGCGCTGGGGTTACCGGTTATTGTTAAGCCGAGCCGTGAAGGGTCGAGCGTTGGTATGTCGAAAGTCGATAAAGCGGGGGATTTACCCGCCGCGTTAGCACTGGCATTTCAACATGATGAAGAAGTTTTAATCGAAAAATGGCTTAGCGGGCCAGAATATACCGTGGCGATGCTCGGTGAAGAAATTTTACCGTCAATTCGCATCCAACCCGCTGGCGTCTTCTATGATTATGAGGCGAAGTATCTCTCTGATGAGACGCAATATTTTTGCCCATCAGGTTTAGAAGATCAACGTGAGGCTGATTTACGCGCTCTGGTGCTTAAAGCCTGGACTGTTTTAGGCTGCCGGGGATGGGGAAGAATTGACGTGATGCTCGACGGTGACGGGCAATTTTATCTGCTGGAAGCGAATACCTCGCCGGGCATGACCAGCCACAGCCTTGTGCCGATGGCGGCGCGTCAGGCGGGCATGAGCTTCTCCCAGCTTGTTGTACGCATACTGGACCAGGCGGGCTGATATGTCTCAGGCTGCATTGAACACGCGCAACCGCGACGAAGAAGAAGAATATACGTCTTCGCGCCGGAGTAATGGAACGCGTCTTGCAGGGATCCTCTTCCTGCTGGGGGTGCTGTGCACCGTGTTTATCAGCGGCTGGATGGTGCTGGGGTGGATGGAAGATGCGCAGCGGTTACCGCTCTCGAAGCTGGTGGTGACCGGTGAGCGCCACTACACGCGTAACGATGATATTCGCCAGTCGATCCTGGCGCTGGGCTCGCCCGGCACCTTTATGACTCAGGATGTGAATATCATTCAGAGTCAGATTGAACGTCTGCCGTGGATAAAACAGGCGAGCGTCAGAAAGCAATGGCCTGATGAATTGAAGATTCATCTGGTTGAATATGTGCCCATTGCGCGTTGGAATGATCAGCACATGGTAGACGTGGATGGAAATTCCTTCAGCGTGCCGAGCGATCGTGTCAGCAAGCAAAATTTACCGATGTTGTATGGCCCGGAAGGTAGCGAAAACGAAGTGTTGCAGGGTTTTCGTGATATGGGCCAGGTGCTGGCTAAGGACCGCTTTACGTTAAAAGAGGCAGCGATGACGGCGCGCCGCTCATGGCAGTTGACGTTAACGAACGGCATTAAGCTTAACCTTGGTCGCGGCGACACAATGAAACGTCTGGCGCGTTTTGTCGAACTTTACCCGGTTTTACAACAGCAGGCGCAGACGGACGGCAAACGGATAAGCTACGTTGATTTGCGCTATGACTCAGGCGCAGCAGTCGGTTGGGAGCCGGCTCCGGTCGAGGAACCTAATCAGCAACAGAATCAGGCACAGGTACAGGCAAAACAACAATGATCAAGGCGACGGACAGAAAACTGGTAGTTGGACTGGAGATTGGCACCGCAAAGGTTGCCGCTTTAGTAGGGGAAGTTCTGCCCGACGGTATGGTCAATATCATTGGCGTGGGCAGTTGCCCGTCCAGGGGTATGGACAAAGGTGGGGTAAACGACCTTGAGTCGGTGGTGAAATGCGTTCAGCGCGCCATCGACCAGGCTGAACTGATGGCCGATTGCCAGATTTCTTCTGTCTATCTGGCCCTGTCTGGCAAGCACATCAGCTGCCAGAACGAAATTGGTATGGTGCCGATTTCAGAAGAAGAAGTGACGCAGGAAGACGTTGAAAACGTTGTGCATACGGCGAAGTCCGTGCGCGTGCGCGATGAGCATCGCGTGCTGCATGTGATCCCACAGGAATATGCGATCGACTATCAGGAAGGGATCAAGAATCCGGTCGGTCTTTCCGGCGTGCGTATGCAGGCAAAAGTGCACCTGATCACATGTCACAACGATATGGCGAAGAACATTGTAAAAGCCGTTGAACGTTGTGGTCTGAAAGTTGACCAACTTATTTTCGCCGGTCTGGCCGCAAGCTATTCTGTGCTGACCGAAGATGAACGTGAACTGGGCGTCTGTGTGGTCGATATTGGTGGTGGTACAATGGACATGGCCGTCTATACCGGCGGTGCGTTGCGCCACACCAAAGTGATCCCGTACGCAGGGAACGTTGTGACCAGCGATATTGCTTACGCTTTTGGTACGCCACCGAGTGATGCAGAAGCGATTAAAGTGCGCCACGGTTGTGCACTTGGCTCTATCGTAGGTAAAGATGAGAGCGTTGAAGTACCGAGTGTGGGCGGTCGTCCGCCGCGCAGCCTTCAGCGCCAGACGTTGGCAGAGGTGATTGAGCCGCGCTATACCGAGCTGCTCAACCTGGTTAACGAAGAGATTTTGCAGTTGCAGGAGCAGCTTCGCCAGCAGGGTGTGAAACACCATCTCGCGGCGGGGATTGTATTAACCGGCGGGGCAGCGCAAATTGAAGGTCTTGCGGCCTGCGCTCAGCGCGTGTTCCATACGCAGGTGCGTATTGGTGCGCCGCTGAATATCACCGGGTTAACGGATTATGCTCAGGAGCCGTACTATTCAACGGCCGTGGGCCTGCTGCACTACGGGAAAGAATCCCATCTGAGTGGTGAAGCAGAAGTGGAAAAACGCGTATCAGTGGGGTCGTGGGTCAAACGACTGAACAACTGGTTGCGAAAAGAGTTTTAATTTTTTTAAGAGACCGGAGAGAATTAGCGGTCTCGGGCGACAGGCACAACGGAGAGAGAAATTATGTTTGAACCTATGGAACTGACCAACGACGCGGTGATTAAAGTCATCGGCGTCGGTGGCGGCGGCGGTAACGCCGTAGAGCATATGGTGCGCGAGCGCATTGAAGGTGTTGAATTTTTCGCAGTTAACACCGATGCACAGGCACTGCGTAAGACGGCCGTAGGCCAGACGATTCAGATCGGTGGTGGCATCACCAAAGGTCTGGGTGCTGGGGCTAACCCTGAAGTCGGTCGTAACGCCGCTGAAGAAGATCGTGAAGCCCTGCGTGCCGCGCTGGACGGTGCAGACATGGTCTTCATCGCAGCGGGCATGGGCGGCGGTACCGGCACCGGTGCAGCGCCTGTTGTGGCAGAAGTGGCTAAAGATTTAGGTATTCTGACCGTTGCCGTCGTGACCAAGCCTTTCAACTTTGAAGGCAAGAAGCGTATGGCTTTCGCGGAGCAGGGTATCACCGAGCTGTCCAAGCACGTGGACTCTCTGATTACTATCCCGAACGACAAGCTGTTGAAAGTTCTGGGTCGCGGTATCTCCCTGCTTGACGCCTTTGGCGCAGCAAACGACGTGCTGAAAGGCGCAGTCCAGGGTATCGCTGAACTGATTACCCGTCCTGGCCTGATGAACGTTGACTTTGCAGACGTTCGCACCGTGATGTCCGAAATGGGCTACGCGATGATGGGCTCTGGCGTGGCAAGCGGTGAAGACCGTGCGGAAGAAGCGGCTGAAATGGCGATCTCTTCTCCACTGCTGGAAGATATCGATCTGTCCGGCGCGCGCGGCGTGCTGGTCAACATTACCGCTGGCTTTGACCTGCGTCTGGATGAGTTCGAAACCGTGGGTAACACTATCCGTGCGTTCGCGTCCGACAACGCAACCGTGGTTATCGGTACATCCCTTGACCCGGAAATGAACGACGAGCTGCGCGTAACGGTTGTTGCCACCGGTATCGGTATGGACAAGCGCCCTGAGATCACCCTGGTGACCAACAAACAGACTCAGCAGCCGGTAATGGATCGTTACCAGCAGCACGGTATGGCTCCGCTGACGCAAGAGCAAAAACCTGCCGCGAAAGTGGTTAACGATAACACGCCACAAACTGCGAAAGAGCCAGATTATCTGGACATCCCGGCGTTCCTGCGTAAGCAAGCTGACTAAGAATTGGCTGGAATTTGGGGATTTTCGCTCTTTGTGCTAAACTGGCCCACCGTTAGTGATATACACTTTCGGTTGGATAGTTAATTTGGCGAGATTATACGATGATCAAACAAAGGACACTTAAACGTATCGTTCAGGCGACGGGTGTCGGTTTACATACCGGCAAGAAAGTCACACTGACGTTACGCCCTGCGCCGGCCAATACCGGGGTCATCTATCGTCGCACCGACTTGAATCCACCGGTAGATTTTCCGGCCGATGCCAAATCTGTGCGTGATACTATGCTCTGTACTTGCCTGGTGAATGAGCATGACGTGCGGATTTCTACCGTAGAGCACCTGAACGCCGCCCTGGCGGGTCTGGGTATCGACAACATTATGGTTGAAGTCGATGCGCCAGAAATCCCGATTATGGATGGTAGTGCTGCTCCGTTCGTTTATCTGTTGCTGGATGCCGGCATTGAAGAACTGAACTGCGCGAAGAAATTTGTTCGCATCAAAGAGACCGTTCGTGTCCAGGATGGCGACAAGTGGGCTGAATTCAAACCGTACAATGGTTTCTCGTTGGACTTTACCATCGACTTTAACCATCCGGCGATTGATGCCAGCACCCAACGCTATGCGATGAACTTCTCTGCTGATGCGTTTATGCGCCAGATCAGTCGTGCTCGTACGTTTGGCTTCATGCGTGATATCGAATATCTGCAGTCCCGTGGTTTGTGCCTGGGCGGCAGCTTCGATTGTGCCATCGTTGTTGACGATTATCGCGTACTGAACGAAGACGGCCTGCGTTTTGAAGATGAATTCGTTCGTCACAAAATGCTGGATGCTATCGGCGACCTCTTCATGTGTGGTCACAATATCATTGGTGCATTTACCGCGTTTAAATCCGGTCATGCGCTGAACAACAAATTGTTGCAGGCCGTCCTGGCGAAACAGGAAGCCTGGGAATATGTGACCTTCGAAGACGAAGCAGAACTGCCGCTGGCGTTCAAAGCACCCAATACGGTCCTGGCGTAACGCTCAATCCGTTGCGTAAAAAATCGACTGGTTAACCTGGTACTCTCTCCGGCCAGGGAAACCAGTCGTTTTTATTTTTACCTTTCTCAGATCTGTTCCCGTTTTCC
The DNA here is from genome assembly GCF_029967835.1 of Enterobacter sp. V87_3. NCBI lineage: Bacteria > Pseudomonadati > Pseudomonadota > Gammaproteobacteria > Enterobacterales > Enterobacteriaceae > Enterobacter > Enterobacter sp. V87_3. The sequence goes on from NZ_JASCAM010000011.1 coordinate 88,329, forward strand.
TGTCGCCTTTGTCTGGCGCTGAAAATCCGTGCGTTAGCTGCATTCTTGACCGTTTTTCCTCGCTGCAACTCGTCATTCCTGCTGATGTGCATTGGCTTTAGTGGTAATATCTGGGCGCTAAAAGAATAATTGATCCCGGCCTGTATCAGGCTGGCTTATGTGGTGGAGCAGGTGAGCGGAATACTGACGCGCTGGCGACAATTTGGCAGACGTTATTTCTGGCCGCATCTCTTATTAGGGATGGTCGCGGCGAGCCTCGGCTTGCCTGCGCTCAGCAACAGCGCTCAGGCGGACACGCCAACCAAAGCTTCCACCAGTAAACACGATCTCAGCACGCGGGTTAACATTACTAACCTCGCGTGGCTTGAAGCCAATCGCCGGCCTAATTACTCGGTTGATTACTGGCACCAGCACGCCATCCGCACGGTTATTCGCCATCTGTCATTCGCAATGGCACCGCAGACGATGCCGGTGGCGGAACAGACGCTGCCTGCTCAGGTACAGCACCTTGCCCTGCTGGACACGCTCAATGCCCTGCTGACGCAGGATAGCCAGCCGCCGGTCGCTGTACGCCAGAAGACGCACGTTGCGTTCGTTTCTCCCGCCACATTCTCTGTTTCCTCATGGATCAGCCAGGCTCACGGTATTCGCGCCGGGCCTCAGCGCCTCAGCTAAATTAACCCTTTTTCAATACCTTAATTTATCTGCCCGCACTGGGGCGTTTGAGAATTTATTATGCTAATCAAATTATTAACCAAAGTTTTTGGTAGCCGTAACGATCGTACCCTGCGCCGCATGCGCAAAGCTGTCTCCGTTATCAATGGCATGGAACCGGCGATGGAGAAGCTGTCTGATGATGAGCTGAAAGCCAAGACCGTGGAATTCCGCGCACGTCTGGAGAAAGGTGAAACCTTAGAAAGCCTGATCCCGGAAGCTTTCGCCGTTGTGCGTGAAGCCAGTAAGCGCGTGTTCGGTATGCGCCACTTCGACGTTCAGCTGCTGGGCGGTATGGTGCTTAACGAACGCTGCATCGCGGAAATGCGTACCGGTGAAGGTAAAACCCTGACCGCAACGCTGCCGGCTTACCTGAACGCGCTGACCGGTAAAGGCGTTCACGTGGTTACCGTCAACGACTATCTGGCACAGCGTGACGCCGAAAACAACCGCCCGCTGTTCGAGTTCCTGGGCCTGACCGTGGGCATCAACATGTCCGGTCTGCCTGCTCCAGCTAAGCGTGAAGCCTATAACGCGGACATCACGTACGGTACCAACAACGAATACGGTTTCGACTACCTGCGTGACAACATGGCGTTCAGCCCGGAAGAGCGCGTACAGCGTAAACTGCACTATGCGCTGGTGGATGAGGTGGACTCCATCCTGATCGATGAAGCGCGTACCCCGCTGATCATCTCCGGCCCGGCCGAAGACAGCTCCGAAATGTACCGCAAAGTCGATAAAATCATTCCGCACCTCCTGCGCCAGGAAAAAGAAGACTCCGACACCTTCCAGGGTGAAGGTCACTTCTCCGTGGATGAAAAAGCACGTCAGGTCAACCTGACCGAGCGCGGTCTGGTTCAGATTGAAGAATTGCTGGTTGAACAGGGCATCATGGAAGAGGGTGAGTCACTGTACTCTCCGACCAACATCATGCTGATGCACCATGTGACGGCGGCGCTGCGCGCCCACGCGCTGTTCACCCGCGACGTTGACTACATCGTGAAAGACGGTGAAGTGATCATCGTTGACGAACACACTGGCCGTACCATGCAGGGCCGTCGCTGGTCCGATGGTCTGCACCAGGCCGTTGAAGCCAAAGAAGGCGTTGAGATCCAGAACGAAAACCAGACGCTGGCCTCCATCACCTTCCAGAACTACTTCCGTCTGTACGAGAAGCTGGCCGGGATGACCGGTACTGCGGATACCGAAGCGTTTGAATTCAGCTCCATCTACAAGCTGGATACCGTGGTGGTACCGACCAACCGTCCAATGATCCGTAAGGACATGCCGGATCTGGTCTACATGACCGAAGCAGAAAAAATTCAGGCGATCATCGAAGATATTCGCGATCGTACCGCAGCAGGCCAGCCGGTGCTGGTGGGGACCATCTCCATCGAGAAATCCGAAGTGGTTTCAAACGAGCTGACCAAAGCGGGTATCAAACACAACGTTCTGAACGCCAAGTTCCACGCGAAAGAAGCGGATATCGTTGCGCAGGCGGGCTATCCGGGAGCCGTTACCATCGCCACCAACATGGCGGGTCGTGGTACCGACATCATGCTCGGCGGTAGCTGGCAGGCAGAAGTCGCTGAACTGGAAAACCCAACGCCAGAGCAGATCGCGCAGATCAAAGCCGACTGGCAGGTGCGTCACGATGCCGTTCTGGCTTCAGGCGGCTTGCATATTATCGGTACCGAACGTCACGAATCTCGTCGTATCGATAACCAGCTGCGTGGCCGTGCGGGTCGTCAGGGTGATGCCGGTTCTTCCCGTTTCTACCTGTCTATGGAAGATGCGCTGATGCGTATTTTCGCCTCTGACCGCGTGTCCGGCATGATGCGTAAACTGGGGATGAAACCAGGCGAAGCGATCGAGCACCCATGGGTAACCAAAGCGATTGCGAACGCCCAGCGTAAAGTGGAAAGCCGTAACTTCGATATTCGTAAGCAGCTGCTGGAATATGATGACGTAGCCAACGACCAGCGCCGTGCGATCTATACCCAGCGTAACGAACTGCTGGACGTGTCCGACGTAAGCGAAACCATTAACAGCATCCGTGAAGATGTCTTCAAGGCAACCATCGACGGCCATATTCCACCGCAATCTCTGGAAGAGATGTGGGATATCGAAGGCCTGCAGGAACGTCTGAAAAACGACTTCGACCTCGATCTGCCAATCAAAGAGTGGCTGGACAAAGAGCCTGAGCTGCACGAAGAGACGCTGCGTGAGCGTATCTTTGAAAACGCGCTGGAAGTGTATAAGCGCAAAGAAGAGGTGGTTGGCGCAGAGATGATGCGTCACTTCGAGAAAGGCGTGATGCTGCAAACGCTCGACTCCCTGTGGAAAGAGCACCTGGCGGCGATGGACTACCTGCGTCAGGGTATTCACCTGCGCGGCTATGCGCAGAAAGATCCGAAGCAGGAGTACAAGCGCGAATCCTTCTCCATGTTTGCCGCCATGCTGGAGTCGCTGAAGTATGAAGTGATCAGCACCCTGAGCAAAGTTCAGGTACGTATGCCTGAAGAAGTGGAAGCGATGGAAGAGCAGCGTCGCGAAGAGGCCGAGCGTCTGGCCCAGATGCAGCAGCTGAGCCACCAGACTGACGAGAGCGAAGCGGCGGTAGCGATTGCCGCGCAGACAGGCGATCGCAAAGTGGGCCGCAACGACCCATGCCCATGTGGTTCAGGCAAAAAATACAAGGCGTGCCACGGCCGCCTGAGCTAAGACGTTTACACACTGAAAAGGCGCAGATTACTGCGCCTTTTTTATGGAAGCGACATGATGAAAACACTGCAAATCGCCGTCGGGATTATCCGTAACCCGCAACATCAGATCTTCATTACCCAGCGTGCCGCCGACGCCCATATGGCGAATAAGTGGGAGTTTCCTGGCGGGAAAATAGAGTCAGGCGAAACGCCGGAACAGGCGCTGGTGCGCGAGCTTCAGGAAGAGGTGGGTATCAACCCGCTGGGCGCTACGCTGTTTGATAAGCTGGAGTATCAGTTTCCGGATCGCCACGTTACGCTGTGGTTCTGGCTGGTGGAAAACTGGGAAGGCGAGCCCTGGGGCAAAGAGGGGCAACCGGGTAACTGGGTTGCGCTTCAGGCGAGTGATGCGGAAAAATTCCCACCCGCCAATGCGCCCGTGATCACCCGGTTAGTAGAGGGCGGTTAACTTACCGCTGCTCTTCGCTCCAGTCGTCGCTGTCAGAAAGATCGCCTTCGCTCGGGATGCGTTTCTCTTCCGCGGCCCATTCGCCAAGGTCTATCAGCTGGCAGCGCTTGCAGCAGAACGGGCGAAACGGGCTGATTTCGCCCCAGACAACGGTTTTCCCACAGGTGGGGCAGCTTACGGTAGTAATGTCAGTCACGGGCACTCCTTAACAACAGGCCAGTTCAAAATCAAGGCGCTCCGGTACGGTGCCATTTTCGCTGTCGAGCGGCATAAAGCGGATCGCAAAACGGCTTTTATGGCCGGAAATTTGCGGATAGAGCTGCTCGCCAAGAGAGAGATTGAGGCGCAGCAGATCCGCGTCGTCGCCGTTATCCTGATAGAACCCGTTGAGGCTGGTCTGCTTGCGGAAAGGGGCCGAGTTGCGGATAAGATCAAGCACCAGCGTCAGGGCCTGATTCATTGGATCCAGGCTTGCCAGCCAGCTGTGCACCTGCGCGTCACGTTGCGCCTGCGGCATGTGCAGCCACATGTGAAGCGTCGGCAGGTCAAAGCTGCAGCAGCCGCCCGGAATACTCAGACGCTGGCGGACCAGGGCGATGAGGCGATCTTCACGTAAAAATTGCCCGACGCGCGGTGCGCCCATCAGGATCGTGCTGCTGTTTTTCAACTGCTGACGAAGCGAATCGATGCGGCTCTGGTCAACGCCAGGCACCTCTGCCCACGCCTGTAATTTACGCTGCTGGCGCTCCAGCTCTTTCAGCAATTCCGTGCGGACATCACCGCGTTCAATCACATCCAGCAAGTCGCCAATATTGCGGAAGAAGTGCAGTGCCGCGGCATGGTCGCTAATAGAGGGGTGATGTGAAAGCTGTTGGAGCAAAAACTCAATACGCAGCCAGGTACGCATTTTTTCATTAAGTGGATGCTCAAAAAGGATATGGGTCGACATCATGGTTTTTCCTGTGCAACGGCCTGCGCGGCGAACGACAGATACTGCTCATGCAGGCGGGCAACATCCGATGCGATGGCATCTGGTGCGCCGTTATTATCAATAACATCATCCGCTACGGCAAGGCGCGCATCGCGCGTGGCCTGAGCGGCAAGAATTTGTTCAGCATGCTCGCGCGAAACATTGTCGCGGGCCATGGTGCGCTGGATCTGCGTCTCGGGAGACACGTCGATCACCAGAACTCTGTCGGCTTTTCTCTGCAGCTGGTTTTCGACCAACAGTGGGACAACCCACAGAACATAGGGCGAGCGTGCTTCAGCGATCTGACGCTGGGTTTCCTGGTGGATAATGGGGTGGAGCAGGGCATTAAGCCAGACTTTTTCTGAAGAATCAGAAAAAATGTATTCGCGAAGCTGCCGACGGTTAAGCGTGCCATCCGCATTGAGGATGCGGCTGCCGAAATGCGTTTCGATGGCTTTTAGCGCTGGTGTATTCGGCTCTACCACCTGACGGGCAATAATATCGGCATCGATTATCGTGATGCCCAGACGAGAAAACGCGTTCGCAACGGTACTTTTACCACTACCGATGCCGCCGGTTAATGCGACGATGTACCCCATTAAATCAAATCCTGGGAATTATTCATTTTTAAAATCAGTTGCTTGAAATTCAAACATGCTGCACGCGATGTTTCGCTCCCTTTACCCGCCTTTTCTCAGGTAAATTTATAGGATTGTAGCGTAAAAAAAGAGATTTTCGCAGTCTTGCGGAGCAGGTATTAGTGCGTATGATAACGTCACTGGAGTTGTGCTTTTAACATTTTTGCCTCTAACCCCAGGAATCCGCACATGCGTATCGAAGAAGATCTGAAGTTAGGTTTCAAAGACGTTCTTATCCGCCCTAAACGCTCTACGCTGAAAAGTCGCTCAGACGTTGAACTCGATCGTCAATTCACCTTTAAACACTCCGGTCAGACCTGGTCTGGCGTGCCTATTATCGCGGCCAATATGGACACGGTGGGTACCTTTGCCATGGCAACAGCGCTGGCCAAATTTGACGTGCTGACCGCCGTGCATAAGCACTATAGCCCGGAAGAGTGGAACGAATTTGTCGCTGCTGCCTCTGATGAAGTGATTAAGCATGTGATGGTCTCTACCGGCACGTCCGATGCTGATTTCGAGAAAACCAAACAGATCCTGAACGCCAACCCGGCGCTGAATTTTGTTTGTATTGATGTTGCGAATGGTTATTCAGAACACTTCGTTCAGTTCGTCAGCAAAGCGCGTGAAGCCTGGCCGACAAAAACCATCATCGCGGGCAACGTGGTGACCGGCGAAATGTGTGAAGAGCTGATCCTCTCCGGCGCGGATATCGTGAAAGTGGGCATTGGCCCGGGTTCTGTCTGCACCACGCGTGTGAAAACCGGCGTCGGTTATCCGCAGCTGTCTGCGGTGATTGAGTGTGCGGATGCGGCACACGGCCTTGGCGGGCAGATCATCAGCGACGGCGGCTGCACCATGCCGGGCGATGTGGCTAAAGCTTTCGGCGGCGGCGCTGATTTCGTGATGCTTGGCGGTATGCTGGCAGGCCATGAAGAGAGCGGCGGTACCGTGGTGGAAGAAAACGGTGAGAAATTTATGCTGTTCTATGGCATGAGCTCTGAATCCGCGATGACGCGTCATGTCGGCGGCGTGGCAAAATACCGCGCGGCAGAAGGCAAAACCGTTAAGCTGCCACTGCGCGGCCCGGTAGAAAACACGGCGCGTGATATCCTCGGCGGCCTGCGTTCTGCCTGCACCTACGTGGGGGCCTCCCGCCTGAAAGAGCTGACTAAACGCACGACGTTTATTCGCGTTCAGGAACAGGAAAACCGCGTATTCAACAGCCTGTAATGGCTTTCGCTGGCGCATCCTTGCGCCAGCGCTATCCCGCGCTCATCGCATCGCCCAGATGAAAAATCGGCAGGTACATCGCCACCACCAGCGTCCCGATAATCACCCCCGTCACGATCAGCAGTAAAGGCTCAAGAAGCGCCGCCAGGTTGTCCGCCTGCTGGAGCGTCTGCTCCGTATGATGACGTGCCAGGTTTGCCAGCATCGCGTCGAGCGCGCCCGAGATTTCGCCGGTGCGAACCAGCTGAATGCACAGGGGCGTAAACACACCTGACTTCTGAAATGCAGACCAGACCGGCGACCCCTGCGCGACATCTTCACGGATCCCCGTCAGTAGCTCTTGCCAGAACAGGCTTTCAACGGTCTCCGCCGCGCTTTCCATGCCGTGTAAAAAGGCGATGCCTGCCTGCTGGGTCAGCGTCAGAACGGTAAAGATCTGTCCCAGTTTTTGCCCCCGTGCCAGCGCACCCAGGACCGGCAAACGCAGCAACAGACGCTGGCTGAATTGTTGCCATAGAGGATGCCGCCTGAGGCCATACGCGCCGATAAAAGGGGTAATGAACAGAACGATCAGTACGACCGCATGATGCTGAATGAACGCCGACAAGCGCATTACACTCTGCGTCAGCCAGGGGAGCGGCGTATTGAATGTGCTGTAGATGGCGGCGAACTCCGGCAGGACCAGCGTAACCATCGCCAGTACCACCGCTGCGGCCAGCGTCAGGATGATGATGGGGTAGCGCAGCGCCTTCATCACCTTTGCGCGCAGAAGTTGCTGAGACTTCTGCTGCTGTGCAAGCTGGCGGCAGCAGGTCTCCAGCTTACCCGTGAGCTCGCCCGTTTTGACCATCGCGACATACAGCGGAGGAAACACCTCGGGCCACTGTTTTAGGGCCTCAGAGAAGGCACACCCTTCGCTGAGGTCATCGGCAATGGCCTGCAGTAACGCCTGCCATTGCGGCAAAGGGTGCTGCTGTGCCAGCATCGCCAGGCTGCGCGACAGGGTCAGACCCGCCTGTAGCAGCGTGGCGAGCTGCTGGAAAATAGCGTAGCAGTGATCGATCTGCCAGCGCTGGCGTAACCTGCGGCGCTTGAGCGCCAGCGGATGCAGGTTTTTATGCATTAATGTGGCAAACGCCGCCTCGCGGTTTTGCGCCCACAGCGTTCCTTGCTGCAGTTCACCGTCGTGTGACAGCGCCCGCCATTGCCACAGCTGATTAGCAGTCATCAGGCATTCCCAGCACGCGCAGAAGCTCTTCGACGGTCGTGAGCCCTTGCTCCACGGCCAGGCAGCCGTGTTCAAACAGCGACAGCATACCCGCCTGACGGGCGCTCTCATTTATAATGTCACTCGTTGCGCCGCTGGCGATTGCCTGACGCAACGCATTGTCTATCGCCAGCACTTCAAAAATAGCCACGCGGCCATAAAAACCGTGATAGCAGCGATCGCAGCCTGAGGGCAGCCAGCGCGGCAGTGGCCGGGGCCACACCGAGCGGGGTAATTCCGTTTTGCTGCTCGCCTCTTTCCGGCAGTGTGGGCACAGGCGGCGAACCAGCCGTTGAGCTACAACCAGCGAGAGGGCGGAGGAGATCGTCCAGCGCGCAACCCCGATTTGTTGCAGACGGACAAGCGTTTCTGCCGTTGAGTTGGTGTGGAGCGTGGACAGAACCAGGTGTCCGGTTTGGGCGGCATTGATGGCAATTTCCGCCGTTTCGCCATCGCGGATCTCCCCCACCATGATGATGTCCGGATCCTGGCGCAGCAGCGCCCGCAGCACGCTCTGAAAGGTTAAGCCCGCACGCGGGTTGATTTGCGTCTGGTTTAACCCGGCGAGCGGAATTTCAATGGGGTCCTCCACGCTGCAAATATTCACCTCAGGCGCGTTACGTGCCTGCAGCGCGCTGTAGAGCGTGACGGTTTTGCCACTGCCGGTAGGTCCGGTGACCAAAATCAGCCCCTGTGGTTTGTGCAGGGCATCGGTGAAGCGCGCGAGCTGATCCGCACTCATCCCAAGTTGACCCACGTCCAGCGCCTGCTGGACCTGATGCAGCAGGCGCAGGACGATTTTTTCTCCGCCGCTGCACGGAAGGGTGGCGATACGAAAAGAGACGGGCTTCTCTGCCAGCTCGACCGTAAATTGTCCGTCCTGTGGCAGACGGCGCTCGGCAATATCCAAATCTCCCAGGACCTTTAGCCGGGCGATGAGCGTGTTCGCCAGCGCGGGCGCAAGCGGCGGCTGTGGGCAAAGCACGCCGTCGATACGTAAACGGATCTGGCAGGCGTGTTCTGACGGTTCGATATGAATATCCGAGGCGCGCTGGCTTAGCGCCTCGCGCAGCGTATTATTCAGGGCATCCACCGCAGTACGGGCGGCGGGAACCGCTGGCAGTGGAGAAGGCGAGGCGAACTGCCGCTGCTTTTCCATGCGCTCGGCGGTCCAGCATTCAATATCGATGCGCTTTTGCGTCGCGAAGCGTAACGCCTCCATCAGTTCCATCCCGGGATTGCCAACCACCGCAATGTCAATCATATCGTCGTCGCTGGTCAACAGCAGGGCATGGTGGCGCTGACAGAGCGCCGTGAGTTGTTCGGTATTCATCCTCGGCTCCTGTCAATGATCATCGAAGCGGAAGACGTCTTCGCAGGCCTGCTTCAGGGCGCTGTCGTCAGCGATATTGCAGTCGCGCTTCCAGCCCGTCATGCCGTTGCCCTCGTTCCACTGCGGCGTCATCACCACTTCAAGCCCGTTCAGACTCTCCTGGCCGGTTAACGTCACAATGCCTGACGCGACGCTCATGGCAGAGACATAGCGCGTCGTGGTGGCGGAAGGAATGCCGTTGCTGCCCGCGTCGCAGCGCTCCACACCCCCGTGATCCAGCGCGCACAGCTCAATGGCGGTGCGGTAGGGAACGAAGGTTTGCAGCATATCGGTGAGCGCGGCTTTTCGCAGGTAGTTCTGGTAGGCGGGTACACCAATGGCGCTCAGGATGGCAATAATGCCAATGACCACCATCAGCTCAATGAGCGTAAATCCGTGTTGTCTGTTCATATCTGCTCCTCAGATTAGGTGGCGCTACTTTGTCAGCAGGCGAGAAGACAGACGAGGGGCAAAAAAAGGAACGGGAAGAGGCTTTCAGGGATTTAATGCGTTGTTGCACACCAGGGCATTATCTTTGCGAGCGGGGTTCTATTTTCCCCTCTCCGGGTCGAGAGGGGAGGACGTATTATTTGAAGCGCATCGAGAGATCGAGGGCACGTACGTGTTTGGTCAGCGCACCCACGGAGATGTAATCCACGCCGGTTTCGGCGAACTCGCGGATGGTATCGAAGGTCACGTTGCCAGACACCTCAAGCCGCGCCTGTCCGTTAGTGAGTTTTACCGCCTCGCGCATTTGCTCCGTCTCGAAGTTATCGAGCATGATGATATCCGCGCCCGCCTTAATGGCCTGCTCCAGCTCTTCAAGGGTTTCGACTTCCACCTCGACCGGCACGTCCGGGTGCAGCCAGAAGGCTTTCTCCACGGCCTGGCGTACAGAGCCAGAGGCAATAATGTGGTTCTCTTTGATCAGGAAGGCGTCGGATAAGCCCAGACGGTGGTTCGTGCCGCCGCCGCAGAGCACGGCGTATTTCAGGGCGGTGCGCAGGCCCGGCAGGGTTTTGCGCGTGTCCAGCAACTGCGTGCGCGTGCCGGCCAGCAGGTCAACGTAGCGGCGAACTTCACTGGCGACGCCGGAAAGCGTCTGGACAAAGTTAAGCGCGGTGCGCTCACCTGTCAGCAGCAGGCGGGAGGGGCCATCAAGCTCGAACAGCGGTTGATTGGGGATGAGGGTATCGCCATCTTCAACATGCCAGGTGACCTTCACCTCGTCGCCCGCAAGCTGGGTGAAGACCTCTTCAACCCAGCGTTTACCGCAGAACACGCCCTCTTCACGGGTGATGATCACCGCGTGCGAGCGTGTCTCTTTCGGCAATAATTGTGCGGTAATATCGTTATCGGCATTCACGTCGCCGCCCAGGTCCTCTTTTAAAGCCTGGGCAACGCTTGCCGGAATATCTCTGTTAATACGTTCCAGAAGCGCGTCACGTCGATGGTCGGGGTTATAGCGGCGAGGCGGCATGATAAAACTCCAAATTGGTAACGAATCATAATATTGAAACATGCTACTCTGAACCGAGAAACTGCACCACACATAAGGAGTTCCAGCATGCTGTTAGAAAACGGATGGCTGGTGGATGCGCGGCATGTACCTTCGCCGCACCACGACAGCCGCCCGGAGGACGAAACGCCCACACTGCTGGTGGTTCATAATATCAGCCTTCCGCCGGGTGAGTTTGGCGGTCCGTGGATCGACGCGTTATTCACGGGAACGATTGATCCTGATGTGCACCCATACTTTGCTGAAATTGCCCATCTGCGCGTATCGGCCCACTGTCTGATTCGTCGCGATGGGGAAGTAGTTCAGTATGTTCCTTTTGATAAGCGCGCCTGGCATGCGGGCGTGTCGATGTATCAGGGGCGCGAGCGCTGCAACGATTTCTCGATTGGTATTGAGCTGGAAGGGACGGATACGACGCCTTACACGGACGCACAGTACCAACAGCTGGTCGCTGTCACTGAGGCGCTTATCGGGCTGTATCCTGCCCTTGCCGAGAATATCGCGGGGCACAGCGACATCGCTCCCGTGAGAAAAACCGACCCCGGCCCGGCATTCGACTGGTCCCGGTTTCGCGCCATGCTTACCGCGTCGTCAGATAAGGAGATAACATGACGTTGTTTACCATGCTGCTGGTTATGATCGCCGAACGCCTGTTTAAACTTGGCGAGCACTGGCACCTGGATCATCGACTGGAAGTGCTTTTCCGCCGTATCAAACACTTTTCCATGCTGCGCACGCTGCTGATGATGGCCTGCGTGATGGGCATTACCTTCCTGCTGCTGCGCGCCCTTTACGGCCTGTTTTTCAACGTACCCTTGCTGGTGGTGTGGATCCTGCTGGGCGTGCTGTGTATCGGCGCGGGCAAAGTGCGTTTGCACTATCACGCCTATCTTAAGGCCGCATCCCGCGATGACGTTCATGCGCGTAGCGCCATGGCAAGCGAGCTGACGATGATCCACGGCGTGCCGCCGGATTGTAACGAGCGCGAGTTCCTGCGCGAACTGCAAAACGCTCTGCTGTGGATTAACTTCCGCTACTATCTGGCGCCGCTGTTCTGGTTTGTGGTGGGGGGCCCGTGGGGGCCGGTACTGTTGATGGGGTATGCGTTCCTGCGCGCCTGGCAAACCTGGCTTGCCCGCTACCTGACACCGCACGAGCGTCTGCTGTCGGGAATTGATGCCATTCTCCATGTACTCGACTGGATCCCGGTGCGCTTAGTGGGCGTGGTGTATGCGTTGATCGGCCACGGCGAAAAGGCGCTCCCGGCGTGGTTTGCCTCACTTGCCGACCGTCATACTTCGCAGTACCACGTGTTAACGCGTCTGGCGCAATTCTCGCTGGCGCGTGAACCGCATACCGATAAAGTTGAAACGCCGAAAGCTGCCGTTTCTATGGCGAAGAAAACCTCGTTCGTGGTCGTGGTGATTGTGGCGCTGCTGACCATTTACGGCACGCTGGTTTAAGCCAGCGCGCCGTACCGATCAGAGCGTGTCCGCAGGCGGGATGCCAAAATCAGGCATCCCGTTTTCGTCCCAGCGGACCTGTTTCAGGCGGGTATGGCGATTCGGATCGTACAGTGGATCGCCCTCAATCTCGGTGTAGTTTCGCGCGTGGTACACCAGCACGTCTTCCCCCTCCGACGTTTGCGTAAAGCTGTTGTGGCCCGGGCCATACTGACGATTTTCATAGCTGGTCCGGAATACCGGGCGCGGGGCTTTATGCCAGTTCGCCGGGTTTTGCGGATCGGCATCAACATCAATCCACAATAGCCCCATGCAGTAGTTTTCATCGGTAGCGCTGGCGGAGTAGCTGATAAACAGCCTGTCGCCGTGCATCAGTACCGCCGGACCTTCGTTGACCCAGAATCCACGGCACTCCCAGTCGTATTCCGGTTTGCTGAGCATCACCGGCTCGCCTTTCAGCGTCCACGGGTTTTCCATTTCACAGAGATAAAGATTGGAGTTTCCGGAGATATCCGGGGCTTTTTGCGCCCACAGATACCAGCGTTTACCCTGATGAACAAAGGTGGTGGCATCCAGCGCAAAGGTGTCAAAAGGCGTGTTGATTTGCCCTTTTTCCACCCATGAGCCGGTTAGCGGATCGCGGTCGGCGCATTCAATCGCGAACATGCGGTGCTGGAACATCCCGAGATTATCCAGCGCCTGGGTGTGCGTGGCGGCAAAATAGATGTACCACTTCCCGTCGATGTAATGCAGCTCCGGTGCCCAGATCAGCTGGCTCATCGGTCCGGTATCGGGTTTACGCCACACGACAACCTCGTCGGCGCTGCGTAACCCTTCCAGCGTGTCAGCGCGGCGGATCGCCAGCCTGTCGTACTCTGGCACCGAGGCAATAAAATAGTATTGCCCCTCATGATGCAAAATATAGGGATCGGCTCGTTGTTCGATAAACGGGTTGGGCCAGGTTTGCATTCGGCTTTCCTTATTTCGTCATTTCGTCTCAGCGGCTTTGAGTTCCTGATAATCGTTCAGCTCGCGGTAGTTATTGCGACGCTTCTCCAGGTCTTCCTGGATCTGCTTCATAGTTTCACGATCGACCTTCAGCAGGCGAACCACGCCCGCGGTAATGAGATACCCCACGCCTGGGATCACGGTAAACAACAGCACAATCCCGTTGAGGGCATCCGCGCTTTGCGCTTTCGCGCCGGCGTCGTAACCGTACCAGGAGAGCAGGAAACCGACCATCGCCCCGGCAATCGCCAGCCCGAGCTTGAGGAAGAAGATATTGCCGGAGAAGCTGATCCCGGTGATGCGTTTACCGGTTTTCCATTCGCCGTAGTCATCGACGTCGGCCATCAGCGACCAGTGCAGCGGCGACGGGATCTGATGCAGGATGTTCAGCAGGAAGTAGAGCACCACGATAGCGACGGTCGCTTTCGGGTCGAAGAAGTAGAACGCGCAGGAGAAAATCGCCAGCACGATGTTGGTCCAGAAGAACACTTTCAGCTTACACCAGCGGTCGGTCAGCACTTTCGCCAGCATACTGCCGATCATCATGCCCACTACGCCCAGGCTGATAAAGATCGTGGCGAAGTGGGTGCTTTGGCCCATCACCCAGGTGACGTAATACATCGTCGCCGCCATGCGGATAAAACCGGGGCAGACGTTGCACAGGGTCAGCAGCAGGATGCGCACCCACTGATCGTTTTTCCACACGTCTTTAAGGTCGTTTTTAAGCTCGTCATGGGTCTGGACCGCCGGACGCACGCGCTCGCGTACGGTAGAGAAGCTGAACAGGAACATACAGGTTCCGATCAGCGCCAGCACGGTCATCGCCATCTGGTAGCCTTTGGCTTTGTTATCCCCGCCAAACCAGTCGGCCATCGGGAGCAGCGTCAGCGACAGTAGCAGAGTCGCGATACCGACCATCACAAAACGGTAGGACTGACAGGCCACGCGCTCTTTTGGGTCGTTGGTGATCACGCCGCCCAGCGAGCAGTAGGGAATGTTAATGGCGGTGTAGGTCAGGGACAGCAGGAAATAGGTCACAAACGCATAGATAACTTTGCTGTTGTAACTCCACTCCGGGGTGGTGAACATCAGGATGCTGAACAGCGCATAGGGGAAGGCAATCCACAGCAGCCATGGACGAAAACGGCCATATTTGCTGCGGGTACGGTCAGCAATGGCGCCCATGATCGGGTCCGTTACGGCGTCAATGACGCGCACGGACAGCAGCAGAACGCCGACCAGCGCGGGGGCAAGACCAAAAATATCCGTATAGAAATAGTTAACAAACAGCATGATAGCGCCGAAGATGATGTTACATCCTGCGTCGCCCATCCCATAGCCGATCTTCTCTTTCACTGACAGTTTATTGTTATCCATCGACAGCTCTCCGGGTTGCGGTATGGAGAGAATTAAACGCCGACAAGGCGATATATGCGTTGCAACATAGAGGCGGTGATATGGATAAAATGGCTGTGGATGTGAATCTGTGAGGAAGGTAACAATCCTCTGCGCCCGTTAGAGGCAGGCGCAGAGGAGGCGGATCAGTGCGCTTTTACCGTTTTGGCATTTTTCTGCTTAACCATATAGCCCACGCCGAGGATCGCAATCCAGACCGGGATCAGGTACACGGAAATCGCCATGCCTGGGGTAATCAGCATGATGACCAGTACGGCCGCCATGAACAGCAGGCAAACCCAGTTACCCAGCGGGTAGAGCAGGGCAGGGAAGCGTGTGGTGACGCCCTGCTGCTGCTTGGCGCGGCGGAATTTGATGTGCGCCAGGCTGATCATTGCCCAGTTGATGACCAGGGCAGAAACCACCAGCGCCATCAGCAGGCCAAAGGCCGATTCCGGTGCCAGGTAGTTGATCAGCACGCACAGCGCAGTGACCACGGCTGAAACAATAATGGTGTTCACCGGTACGCCACGCTTGTCGACGTTGAGCAGCGCTTTCGGGGCGTTGCCCTGCTGTGCCAGGCCAAACAGCATACGGCTGTTGCAGTAAACGCAGCTGTTATACACGGACAGCGCGGCGGTCAGTACCACGACGTTCAGCGCGTTCGCCACAAAGGTATCGCCCAGCTCGTGGAAGATCAGAACGAACGGGCTGGTGTCCGCCGTGACGCGCGTCCAGGGCAGCAGGGAAAGCAGCACGGCCAGCGAGCCTACGTAGAAGATCAGAATACGGTAGATAACCTGGTTGGTCGCTTTCGGAATGCTCTGCTCCGGGTTATCGGCTTCTGCGGCAGTGATGCCTACCAGCTCCAGGCCGCCGAAGGAGAACATAATGATCGCCATCATCATCACCAGGCCGGTCATGCCGTGCGGCAGGAAGCCGCCCTGCTCCCAGAGGTTACGCACCGTCGCCTGCGGGCCGCCGTTGCCGCTGAACAGCAGCCAGCCGCCGAAGATAATCATCGCCACAACGGCAATGACTTTGATGATTGCAAACCAGAACTCCATCTCACCGAACACTTTCACGTTGGTCAGGTTGATGGCGTTAATGATGACGAAGAACGCGGCGGCGGAAGCCCAGGTGGGGATCTCCGGGTACCAGAACTGAATGTACTTGCCGACGGCGGTCAGTTCGGCCATGGCAACCAGAACGTACAGCACCCAGTAGTTCCAGCCGGAGGCGAAGCCCGCAAAGCTGCCCCAGTATTTATAAGCAAAGTGGCTGAACGAGCCTGCAACCGGCTCTTCAACGACCATTTCACCGAGCTGGCGCATAATCAGGAAGGCAATGAACCCTGCGATGGCGTAACCCAAAATAATGCCCGGTCCGGCTGACTGAATAACCGATGCGCTTCCCAGAAACAGGCCGGTACCAATGGCACCACCCAATGCGATGAGCTGTATATGGCGGTTTTTAAGGCCGCGCTTGAGCTGATCGCCATGCTGTTGAGCTTCCATTTGAAACCTCGTGTGTGGTTGTTATGTTCACGCTGTGCGTGTGTAATTATGAAAGTCCATGTTCTGTATTTATTTCTTTACGGCTAACGATGCCGAAAAAATCGGAGATGACTTCCGTAAGCGAAAGAATAGTGGTAAGCGCCCGCGAATGCACCTGCTTTATGAAGGGTCGATGACGACTTGAATAAAAAGAAAGCATTTGTAAATCTGCGCGCTAACTCTCCGTCTCCCAACCTATAGAATAGAAATGCTCCATAAGGGGGCGAATTTTCATGATTTGCCTTGTTGAATCGCTTCAGATTACAAAAACCCTCGTTTCATTAAGGTTAAAACTGCCTCTTTGTGGGTAATCAACTCATTTGTGCAAAGTTACATTTCTGAAACGTTATTTCTGTAAGGTTGTTAAAAAGTGCAGGGTTTACTGATTTCAATCAAAACCAATATGGACAGAAGGTGAATACTTTGTTACTTTAGCGATACGAACATGAAATTGGTAAGACCAATTGACTCCGGGCAAAAAGGCGTAAGACAGGGAATATGGCCTACAGCAAAATTCGCCAACCAAAATTATCCGATGTGATTGAGCAACAGCTGGAGTTTTTGATCCTCGAAGGGACACTGCGCCCGGGTGAAAAACTTCCGCCAGAACGCGAGCTGGCAAAACAGTTCGACGTTTCCCGTCCCTCTCTGCGTGAGGCGATTCAACGTCTCGAAGCAAAGGGCTTGCTCCTTCGTCGTCAGGGCGGCGGAACCTTTGTGCAAAACAGCCTGTGGCAGAGCTTCAGCGACCCGCTGGTAGAACTTCTCTCTGACCACCCAGAATCCCAGTTTGATCTGCTTGAGACCCGTCACGCGCTGGAAGGCATCGCGGCCTATTACGCCGCGCTTCGCAGCACTGATGAAGATCGCGTGCGTATCCGCGAGCTGCATCAGGCCATTGAACGGGCACAGCAGTCCGGCGATTTAGACGCCGAGTCCAGCGCCGTAGTCCAGTATCAAATTGCCGTCACCGAAGCAGCACACAACGTGGTGCTCCTCCATCTGCTACGCTGCATGGAGCCGATGCTGGCCCAGAACGTTCGTCAGAATTTTGAATTGTTGTATGCCCGTCGGGAAATGCTCCCACTGGTAAGCAACCATCGCACCCGAGTATTCGAGGCGATAATGGCCGGAGAACCGGAGCAGGCGCGCGAAGCGTCGCACCGTCACCTGGCTTTCATTGAGGAAATCTTGCTGGACCGCAGCCGTGAGCAATCACGTCGTGAACGCTCACTTCGCCGCATACAGCAACGAAAGGATTAAGCGCCGACATTTTAGAGCGCGGCAACTAAACGCAGAACCTGTCTTATTGTGTTTTCTGGCGAAAATACAATGGGACAGGTTCCAGACAAATCAACGTATTAGATAGATAAGGAATACCCCCATGTCAGAACGTCTCCAAAATGACGTGGATCCGATCGAAACTCGCGACTGGCTACAGGCGATCGAATCGGTCATCCGTGAAGAAGGTGTTGAGCGCGCTCAGTATCTGATTGATCAGCTGCTTTCAGAAGCCCGCAAAGGCGGTGTGAAGGTTGCTGCAGGTGCAGGGGCTAACAACTACGTAAACACGATTGCCGTCGAAGACGAACCGGAATACCCGGGCAATCTGGATCTGGAACGTCGTATTCGTTCTGCTATCCGCTGGAACGCCATCATGACCGTTCTGCGCGCGTCCAAAAAAGACCTGGAACTGGGTGGCCACATGGCGTCCTTCCAGTCTTCTGCAACCGTTTATGAAGTGTGCTTCAACCACTTCTTCCGTGCGGCCAACGAGAAAGACGGCGGCGATCTGGTGTACTTCCAGGGCCACATCTCTCCGGGCATCTACGCGCGTGCGTTCCTGGAAGGTCGTCTGACTGAAGAGCAGATGAACAACTTCCGCCAGGAAGTTCACGGTAAAGGTCTGTCTTCTTATCCGCACCCTAAACTGATGCCAGAATTCTGGCAGTTCCCGACCGTATCTATGGGTCTGGGTCCAATCGGCGCGATTTATCAGGCTAAATTCCTGAAATATCTGGAACACCGTGGTCTGAAAGACACCTCAGAGCAAACCGTTTACGCCTTCCTGGGCGACGGCGAAATGGATGAGCCAGAATCTAAGGGTGCGATCACCATCGCGACCCGTGAGAAGCTGGACAACCTGTGCTTCATCATCAACTGTAACCTGCAGCGTCTGGATGGTCCGGTAACCGGCAACGGCAAGATCATCAACGAACTGGAAGGCATCTTCGCGGGTGCTGGCTGGAACGTGATTAAAGTGATGTGGGGCGGTCGTTGGGATGAGCTGCTGCGTAAAGACACCAGCGGTAAACTGATTCAGCTGATGAACGAAACCGTTGACGGCGACTACCAGACCTTCAAATCCAAAGACGGTGCCTACGTGCGTGAGCACTTCTTCGGTAAATACCCTGAAACCGCCGCACTGGTTGCAGACTGGACTGATGAGCAGATCTGGGCGCTGAACCGTGGCGGTCACGATCCGAAGAAAGTCTACGCGGCACTGAAAAAAGCGCAGGAAACCAAAGGTAAAGCGACTGTAATCCTGGCCCACACCATCA
Organism: Enterobacter sp. V87_3; assembly: GCF_029967835.1. Taxonomy (NCBI): domain Bacteria; kingdom Pseudomonadati; phylum Pseudomonadota; class Gammaproteobacteria; order Enterobacterales; family Enterobacteriaceae; genus Enterobacter; species Enterobacter sp. V87_3. The sequence continues at coordinate 107,202 of NZ_JASCAM010000011.1, forward strand.
AAGGTTACGGCATGGGTGATACCGCAGAAGGTAAAAACATCGCTCACCAGGTGAAGAAAATGAACATGGACGGCGTGCGTTATATCCGCGACCGTTTCAACGTTCCAGTGACCGATGAGCAGGTAGAAAACCTGTCTTACATCACCTTCCCGGAAGGCTCTGAAGAGCACAAGTACCTGCACGAACGTCGTCAGGCGCTGAAAGGCTACCTGCCTGCTCGTCAGCCTAAGTTCACCGAGAAACTGGAACTGCCAGCGCTGGAAGACTTCTCTCAACTGCTGGAAGAGCAGAACAAAGAGATCTCCACCACCATCGCTTTCGTGCGTGCCCTGAACGTGATGCTGAAGAACAAGTCGATCAAAGATCGTCTGGTTCCAATCATCGCCGACGAAGCGCGTACTTTCGGTATGGAAGGTCTGTTCCGTCAGATCGGTATCTACAGCCCGAACGGCCAGCAGTACACCCCGCAGGACCGTGAGCAGGTTGCATACTACAAAGAAGACGAGAAAGGCCAGATCCTGCAGGAAGGTATCAACGAGCTGGGTGCAGGCGCGTCCTGGCTGGCTGCTGCGACCTCTTACAGCACCAACAACCTGCCGATGATCCCGTTCTACATCTACTACTCCATGTTCGGTTTCCAGCGTATCGGTGACCTGTGCTGGCAGGCGGGCGACCAACAGGCTCGCGGCTTCCTGGTCGGTGGTACTTCTGGTCGTACGACCCTGAACGGTGAAGGCCTGCAGCACGAAGATGGTCACAGCCACATTCAGTCGCTGACTATCCCTAACTGTATCTCTTACGACCCGTCTTACGCGTACGAAGTGGCTGTCATCATGCACGACGGTCTGACCCGTATGTACGGTGAAGCACAAGAGAACATTTACTACTACATCACCACGCTGAACGAAAACTACCACATGCCGGCTATGCCAGCAGGTGCCGAGGAAGGTATCCGTAAAGGTATCTACAAACTCGAAACCCTCGAAGGTAGCAAAGGTAAAGTTCAGCTGCTGGGCTCCGGCTCTATCCTGCGTCACGTCCGTGAAGCAGCACAGATCCTGGCGAAAGACTACGGTGTGGGTTCCGATGTGTACTCTGTGACTTCCTTCACTGAACTGGCGCGTGATGGCCAAGATTGTGAGCGCTGGAACATGCTGCACCCAATGGAAACCCCACGCGTTCCGTACATCGCTCAGGTGATGAACGACGCGCCAGCGGTGGCGTCTACTGACTATATGAAACTGTTCGCTGAGCAGGTTCGTACTTACGTTCCAGCGGATGATTATCGCGTTCTGGGTACTGACGGCTTCGGTCGTTCTGACAGCCGCGAAAACCTGCGTCACCACTTCGAAGTTGATGCTTCTTACGTGGTTGTAGCAGCTCTGGGCGAACTGGCTAAACGTGGCGAAATCGATAAAAAAGTGGTTGCGGATGCAATTACCAAATTCAACATCGATGCAGAAAAAGTTAACCCGCGTCTGGCGTAAGAGGTAAAAGAATAATGGCTATCGAAATCAATGTACCGGACATCGGGGCTGATGAAGTTGAAATCACCGAGATCCTGGTCAAAGTGGGCGACAAAGTTGAAGCTGAACAGTCGCTGATCACCGTAGAGGGCGACAAAGCCTCTATGGAAGTGCCGTCTCCTCAGGCTGGCATCGTTAAAGAGATCAAAGTCTCTGTTGGCGATAAAACCGAGACGGGCAAACTGATCATGATTTTCGATTCCGCCGACGGTGCAGCTGATGCTGCACCTGCTAAGGCAGAAGAGAAGAAAGAAGCCGCTCCGGCTGCAGCACCTGCTGCTGCGGCAGCGAAAGACGTTAACGTGCCTGACATCGGCGGTGACGAAGTTGAAGTCACTGAAATCCTGGTGAAAGTGGGCGATACCGTTACGGCTGAACAGTCCCTGATCACCGTAGAAGGCGACAAAGCCTCTATGGAAGTCCCTGCGCCGTTCGCAGGTACCGTTAAAGAGATCAAAATCAACACCGGTGACAAAGTGTCTACCGGCTCCCTGATCATGGTCTTTGAAGTGGCTGGCGCTGAAGGCGCGGCGGCTCCGGCGAAAGCCGAAGCGGCTCCGGCCCAGGCGGCTGCACCAGCAGCGGCTGGCGGTGCGAAAGACGTTAACGTACCGGACATCGGCGGTGACGAAGTTGAAGTGACCGAAGTGATGGTGAAAGTGGGCGACAAAGTTGCCGCTGAACAGTCACTGATCACCGTTGAAGGCGACAAGGCTTCCATGGAAGTTCCTGCACCGTTCGCCGGTACCGTTAAAGAGATCAAAATCAGCACCGGCGACAAAGTGTCTACCGGTTCTCTGATCATGGTCTTTGAAGTAGAAGGCGCTGCGCCTGCGGCCGCTCCGGCTGCCGCGGCTGCTCCAGCTCCGGCTGCTGCACCGGCTCAGGCTGCTAAACCTGCTGCTGCCCCTGCTGCAAAAGCGGAAGGCAAATCCGAGTTCGCTGAAAACGACGCTTACGTCCACGCAACACCGCTGATTCGTCGCCTGGCGCGCGAGTTCGGTGTGAACCTGGCGAAAGTGAAAGGGACCGGTCGTAAAGGTCGTATCCTGCGTGAAGACGTTCAGACCTACGTGAAAGACGCGGTGAAACGCGCTGAAGCGGCACCTGCTGCAGCCGCTGGCGGCGGTATCCCGGGCATGCTGCCATGGCCAAAAGTGGACTTCAGCAAGTTCGGCGAAATCGAAGAAGTGGAACTGGGCCGTATTCAGAAAATCTCTGGTGCTAACCTGAGCCGTAACTGGGTGATGATCCCGCACGTTACGCACTTCGATAAGACCGATATCACCGATCTGGAAGCGTTCCGTAAACAGCAGAACGCCGAAGCTGAGAAGCGTAAACTGGACGTGAAATTCACCCCAGTGGTCTTCATCATGAAAGCGGTTGCGGCGGCGCTGGAACAGATGCCACGCTTCAACAGCTCCCTGTCCGAAGACGGCCAGAAGCTGACGCTGAAGAAATACATCAACATCGGTGTTGCGGTTGATACGCCAAATGGTCTGGTTGTTCCGGTCTTCAAAGACGTGAACAAGAAGAGCATTACCGAGCTGTCCCGTGAACTGACCACCATCTCCAAAAAAGCGCGCGATGGTAAGCTGACTGCCGGCGAAATGCAGGGCGGCTGCTTCACTATCTCCAGCATCGGCGGCCTGGGTACGACCCACTTCGCACCGATTGTAAACGCGCCGGAAGTGGCCATCCTCGGTGTGTCCAAGTCCGCGATGGAGCCGGTGTGGAATGGTAAAGAGTTTGTGCCGCGTCTGATGATGCCAATCTCTCTCTCCTTCGACCACCGCGTCATCGACGGTGCAGATGGTGCGCGTTTCATCACCATCATCAACAACACCCTGAGCGACATTCGCCGCCTGGTGATGTAATCGAAAAGCCGGCCAGACGGCCGGCTTTTTTCTGGTAACCTTGTGATGTCAGTGAGGTTACTGGCGAAAGCGAGAATTCATGAGCCGTTTGTTGTTTCAAAATTGTTAACAATTTTGTAAAATACGGGCGGATAGAACGACCCGGTGGACGACGGGTATAAATTAAGAGGTCATGATGAGCACAGAAATCAAAACTCAGGTCGTAGTACTTGGGGCAGGCCCGGCAGGTTATTCCGCAGCATTCCGCGCCGCGGATTTAGGTCTGGAAACCGTCATCGTAGAACGTTACAACACCCTCGGCGGTGTTTGTCTGAACGTCGGCTGTATCCCTTCTAAAGCGCTGCTGCACGTAGCGAAAGTTATCGAAGAAGCCAAAGCGCTGGCTGAACACGGTATCGTCTTCGGCGAGCCGAAAACCGATATCGACAAAATTCGTACCTGGAAAGAGAAAGTTATCACTCAGCTGACCGGCGGTCTGGCAGGTATGGCCAAAGGCCGTAAAGTGAAAGTGGTTAACGGTCTGGGTAAATTCACCGGGGCGAACACCCTGGAAGTGGAAGGTGAAAACGGCAAAACCGTGATCAACTTCGACAACGCGATCATCGCGGCGGGTTCCCGTCCGATCGAACTGCCGTTCATTCCACATGAAGACCCACGCGTATGGGATTCCACCGATGCGCTGGAGCTGAAAACCGTTCCTAAGCGTCTGCTGGTAATGGGTGGCGGTATCATCGGTCTGGAAATGGGTACCGTGTACCACGCGCTGGGTTCAGACATTGACGTGGTTGAAATGTTCGACCAGGTTATCCCGGCTGCTGACAAAGACATCGTTAAAGTCTTCACCAAGCGCATCAGCAAGAAGTTCAACCTGATGCTGGAAACCAAAGTAACTGCCGTTGAAGCGAAAGAAGACGGTATTTACGTTTCCATGGAAGGCAAAAAAGCCCCTGCAGAACCACAGCGTTACGACGCCGTGCTGGTGGCTATCGGCCGTGTGCCGAACGGTAAAAACCTCGACGCAGGCAAAGCCGGCGTGGAAGTGGACGACCGTGGCTTCATCCGCGTTGACAAGCAGCTGCGCACCAACGTGCCGCACATCTTTGCTATCGGCGATATCGTTGGTCAGCCAATGCTGGCACACAAAGGTGTTCACGAAGGTCACGTTGCCGCTGAAGTTATCGCGGGCATGAAGCACTACTTCGATCCGAAAGTGATCCCATCTATCGCCTACACCGAGCCAGAAGTTGCCTGGGTGGGTCTGACCGAGAAAGAAGCGAAAGAGAAAGGCATCAGCTACGAAACCGCCACCTTCCCGTGGGCTGCTTCTGGCCGTGCTATCGCCTCTGACTGCGCAGACGGTATGACCAAGCTTATCTTCGACAAAGAATCTCACCGTGTTATCGGTGGTGCGATTGTCGGGACCAACGGCGGCGAGCTGCTGGGCGAAATCGGCCTGGCGATCGAAATGGGCTGTGACGCTGAAGACATCGCGCTGACCATCCACGCGCACCCGACTCTGCACGAGTCTGTGGGCCTGGCTGCAGAAGTGTTTGAAGGTAGCATCACCGACTTGCCAAACGCCAAAGCGAAGAAGAAATAAGTTTCTTTATTGCTGATAAACGCCTCTTCGGAGGCGTTTTTTTTGCTTTTGCCGTGCTGAACCAGCGCGCCACGCGAAGGATTTATGGCGCGACGGCTTCCCAGCTTTTATCCAGGTGGAAGGAGGTTACATCCTCTGCTTTTTGGCCGGACGCACTGCCGAGATCGGCCTGATAAACCCTGTCGTCCTGATTAATCATAAAGCTCATCACGCCCGTCTGACCGTAACGCACCGGCCAGGCGATCATGGCAAAGCCCTCTTTATCGGGCAGGATCCGGAAACGATAGCCGTGATAACCGGCGCCAGGCTCTTGCGGGCTAAATGCCGGTCCGAGCGGGCTGGGCGCTTCGCCCGGTGAGACGGGCCAGTACAGACCATCTTTTTTTCCTTCAGCGCTGACGATTTTTTCGGCGTAATGCTGATTCAGCGCAAAATAGCTCTGCTGCGCGTCCACATAGCCGTGTAAGGCTTCAATTGCCGCAAGCTCGTTGCGCCCGATTTCACGCGTCTGGATCTCGTCGGCGGCTTTTTGCATATCAAACTGCCAGCCGTCGGATTTTTTCACGACGGGTATAGGCAGCTGCCAGCCGTTTTCCCCAACGTAGAGATGGGCGGTATTGCCGTTAATGGCGACGTGATGGCTTATCTTCCAGTCGCGTAAAAAACGCGCCACGGCTTCAGGGTCAACGCCCTCAGGCGGCAGATAATCACGCCAGTTATCGCCGAGCAGGCTGTTGAGTGCCTCCTCGTTTTGCTCGCTGATGGCTTTTGTCAGGGCGTCCGTTGCCTGTCCCGGCGTCGTGAAATTCTGCTGGGCCAGGGCGAAGGTGGATACCATAAGCAACAGTGCGCCGCCAATCAGTTGTCTTTTCATCATGATGTCCTTAACGGTGGCGGAATTCTCGGTGTTCGGCGTGGCGTTCAGACGCCTGTTGTCTGAGGCTGGCACGTTGTTCATCGCTCAGCGACGCTCGCTGACGGCTTTGTAACCCGCGCTGCTGCTGCGCCTGCCAGCTCGGAGAACGGCTGTCGTTGCCGCTCAGGGCGTTGGCATAACGCTGAGGATGCTGGCTTTGCGCGCGTCGCTCGGTCTGCAGGCGATCCTGAAGGGCGTGGGTATTTGGCTGCTGCGCGTGCGGTTTTATCCCGTCGTAGCCCCGGTAGTTATTGCGCTGTGTGATCTGCCTTAGCTGCTGGGTGGAGGCGGGATGCTGCACGTTTCGGGTGACGGGATGCTGCAGTTGCGACAGCGATTTCCCGGTCGATTTTTGCACCTGCGCCAATGCCGCCTGACGCTGAATGTCACGGTTAACCGGCTGATGCTGCGTCGCGCTCAACCCGGTGGGGGTCGACGTCGGATGGAACCGGCTGGCAAGCTGGCTGTTGGTATAGGGCACCCCGTTGCGATACGCCGGGTTGTGCTGCCACACCATATTGTTATCCGTGCGGTGCTCGCCGGTTATTTTATTGAAATTATTGACGTTGATATTGATGTTATCGCCGTTATGCGAGTATCCGTCATGGCGATAATAATCATCATCGTGGTGGTGGTGATCGTCGTCATCGTCCCAGTCGATATTGCTGAACAGCGCATAGGTAGTAGCCACGCCGAGGCTATAGCCGAACCCTTTTACAAAGCTGTTGGTGAACTGCTCGCCGGGAGACGGGGGGAGATAAACCGGCGGATAGCTGGCGTTTGGCCAGGTGCCGTAAACGGCCGTTGGGTTATAGGTGGGGACATACACTACCTGCGGATCGGCGGGCTCAATCTTTATCACCGTCTCGCTTGCAGGCGCGGCGGCGACCGTTGCGGTGGTACTTTTGGCGGGTGTGGCTTTTTTAACCGTGGTCACCGTCTGCTGAGGAGTCGATTGCAGCGCGCCGGTTTGCTGCGCCAGCGCGCGAAGACGCTGCACGGAGTCCATGACGTCCTTCGGCTGAGCCAGAAATGCATTCCCTAAATTTTGCACCCACTCCGGGTTACCGCCCATCAGCGTCATCAGCTGTGGGAAGGCAACCAGCGATTTTACGCTGGCATCCCACGGCTGGCCGGAGACGGCCTGGATCGCTGCGTCGCCCTGCAGCTTTGGATTGTCCTGCGACCACTGCGCGGCCTGGATGACGTTTGAAGGGTAGGTTGAGGCCATCAGGATTTGCGAAAGCAGCGCATCGGGGTAGAGCGCAATGGGCGCCGTCCACTGATCGATTTGAGCCGCAGTATAAGTAGGGGCGACGACCGGCGCGGGCTGAGCAGTTGGGATGACGGGTTGTTGCGCGACAGGCGCAGGGGAGACCGGCGTTTCTGTCGCGCGGCTTTTAACAAACATCACGCCAGAGGCGGCGAATAACCCGGTACTGCACAGAAGAACAAGCAGATGTGGCTTAAAGGGCAACTTCATATAGTGACTCCGACGAGACCAGCGCAATGCCCTCAGGCGTTGCAATTGCCGCGAGTATTATTCACCCGTCTTTTACAGTTTTGACGATTGTTGGGAATTCACCAGAAGGTCCGGATAAAGAGTGTGAGTATTTATTACACAATTCTGTACATGCACCTGCCGCAAACCTGCCAGCCACCGCAAGGCAACAAACTCACCGCTTTCAGGCGGTTTTTTTGTCCCTCAAATTGGCCTCGTCTGCCCGCTATACCATTCTTAACGATTCAGCAAAGTATTTAATGTTGCTTTTTTGTAAACAGATTAACACTGTGCAGAAATCCTGCTATGCTGCCCGACGCGGTATCGGGCATTTACCCTACAAACTGCTGTCTCACAGGAGCGTGAAGAGAACGCCGGCCGCATATGACAATGAGAGCGAGGAGAACCGTCGTGCTAGAAGAATACCGTAAGCACGTAGCAGAACGTGCCGCCGAGGGAATTGTACCCAAACCTTTAGATGCAACCCAAATGGCCGCGCTCGTCGAGCTGCTGAAGAACCCGCCTGCGGGCGAAGAAGAATTCCTTTTAGATCTGCTGATCAACCGTGTACCGCCTGGCGTAGATGAAGCTGCCTACGTAAAAGCCGGATTCCTTGCCGCCGTTGCCAAAGGCGAAGCGACCTCCCCACTGGTTACTCCTGAAAAAGCGATTGAACTGCTCGGCACCATGCAGGGCGGCTATAACATTCATCCGCTGATTGACGCGCTGGACAACGAAAAGCTGGCACCGATTGCTGCCAAAGCGCTCTCTTCAACGCTGCTGATGTTCGATAACTTCTACGATGTGGAAGAGAAAGCCAAAGCGGGTAACGTCTACGCGAAGCAGGTGATGCAGTCCTGGGCCGATGCCGAATGGTTCCTGAACCGTCCTGCCCTGGCCGAAAAAATCACGGTTACCGTCTTCAAAGTGACCGGTGAAACTAACACCGATGACCTCTCCCCGGCACCGGACGCGTGGTCTCGCCCGGATATCCCTCTGCACGCGCTGGCGATGCTGAAAAACGCCCGCGAAGGCATCGAGCCGGATCAGCCTGGCAGCGTTGGCCCGATCAAACAGATCGAGGCCCTGCAGCAAAAAGGTTTCCCGCTGGCCTACGTCGGTGACGTTGTGGGTACCGGCTCTTCGCGTAAATCTGCAACCAACTCCGTGCTGTGGTTCATGGGCGATGATATCCCTCATGTGCCGAACAAACGCGGCGGCGGCCTGTGCCTCGGTGGCAAAATTGCGCCTATCTTCTTTAACACCATGGAAGATGCGGGCGCGCTGCCGATCGAAGTGGATGTTTCTAACCTGAACATGGGCGACGTGATTGACGTTTACCCGTTCAAGGGTGAAGTGCGTAACCACGAAACCAACGAACTGCTGGCAAGCTTCACGCTGAAAACCGACGTGCTGATCGACGAAGTCCGCGCCGGTGGCCGTATTCCGCTGATTATTGGCCGTGGCCTGACCACCAAAGCGCGTGAAGCGCTCGGTCTGCCGCACTCAGACGTGTTCCGTCAGGCGAAAGACGTGGCGGAAAGCAGCCGCGGCTACTCCCTGGCGCAGAAAATGGTTGGCCGCGCCTGCGGCGTAGCGGGTGTCCGTCCGGGCGCTTACTGCGAACCTAAGATGACCTCTGTGGGGTCTCAGGATACCACCGGCCCAATGACGCGTGACGAACTGAAAGACCTGGCGTGCCTGGGCTTCTCTTCCGATCTGGTGATGCAGTCCTTCTGCCACACCGCGGCCTATCCGAAGCCGGTTGACGTCACCACGCACCACACGCTGCCGGACTTCATCATGAACCGTGGCGGCGTTTCCCTGCGTCCGGGCGACGGCGTGATCCACTCCTGGCTGAACCGCATGCTGCTGCCGGATACCGTCGGTACCGGTGGTGACTCCCATACCCGTTTCCCAATCGGTATCTCCTTCCCGGCCGGGTCAGGTCTGGTGGCGTTTGCCGCAGCGACCGGCGTAATGCCGCTGGATATGCCGGAGTCCGTGCTGGTGCGCTTCAAAGGCAAAATGCAGCCGGGTATCACCCTGCGCGACCTGGTTCACGCTATCCCGCTGTATGCCATTAAGCAGGGCCTGCTGACCGTAGAGAAGAAGGGCAAGAAAAACATCTTCTCTGGCCGCATCCTCGAGATTGAAGGGCTGCCGGATCTGAAAGTGGAGCAGGCTTTCGAGCTGACCGATGCCTCCGCCGAGCGTTCCGCCGCGGGCTGTACCATCAAGCTGAACAAAGCGCCAATTGAAGAGTACCTGACGTCGAACATCGTGCTGCTGAAGTGGATGATTGCTGAAGGCTACGGCGACCGTCGTACGCTGGAGCGTCGTATTCAGGGCATGGAAAAATGGCTGGCCGATCCGCAGCTGCTGGAAGCCGACGCTGACGCAGAGTATGCGGCAGTGATCGACATCGATCTGGCGGATATCAAAGAGCCAATCCTGTGTGCGCCAAACGATCCGGACGACGCTCGTCCGCTGTCCGAGGTGCAGGGCGAGAAGATCGACGAAGTGTTTATCGGCTCGTGCATGACCAACATCGGCCACTTCCGCGCAGCGGGCAAGCTGCTGGATACTCACAAAGGCCAGCTGCCGACGCGTCTGTGGGTGGCACCGCCAACCCGTATGGACGCGGCACAGCTGACCGAAGAGGGCTACTACAGCGTGTTTGGTAAGAGCGGCGCGCGTATTGAAATCCCTGGCTGTTCCCTGTGCATGGGTAACCAGGCGCGCGTGGCGGACGGTGCGACGGTGGTCTCTACCTCTACCCGTAACTTCCCTAACCGTTTAGGTACGGGGGCTAACGTCTTCCTGGCCTCTGCGGAGCTGGCGGCGGTTGCGGCGCTGATTGGCAAGCTGCCAACGCCGGAAGAGTACCAGACCTTTGTTGCTCAGGTTGATAAGACGGCGGTGGATACCTATCGCTATCTGAACTTCGACCAGCTTTCTCAGTACACCGAGAAGGCGGACGGGGTTATCTTCCAGACGGCAGTATAAACAGCAAAACCGTCTCCGCGAGACGGTTTTTAGTGTTTGCACCCTCTCCCGTGGGAGAGGGACGGGTGAGGGCATCAGGCCGCAGGGTCTGGCTCTCACTTTTTTATTTTCATTCCTCCCGCCTCTCCCGCTTTTTTTCTTCCTCTACGCTGCGATAATTACCCTAATGGCTTTGCAGAGGAAAACGCTATGGATTACGAATTTCTGCGCGACATCACCGGCGTGGTGAAGGTGCGTATGTCGATGGGCCACGAAGCCGTAGGGCACTGGTTTAATGAAGAGGTTAAAGACAACCTCGCGCTGCTGGATGAAGTGGAACAGGCCGCGAACACGGTCAAAGGCAGCGAGCGCTCCTGGCAACGCGGTGGGCATGAATACACCCTGTGGATGGATGGCGAAGAGGTGATGGTGCGCGCCAACCAGCTTGAGTTCTCGGGCGATGAGATGGAAGAGGGGATGAACTACTACGACGAAGAGAGCCTGTCGCTGTGCGGCGTTGAGGACTTTTTGCAGGTAGTTGCCGCGTATCGCGAGTTCATGAAACAGAAATAACGGTGGAGCATCCCTGCCCCGGCAATACCTACACGGCTGGAATGTTGCGGCCGTAGTAGATTTCGCGCATCTCTTTCCAGAGCAGGTCGGTAATGGCCTTGCGCTCGTCTTCGCTTAAATCTTCCGGTTTGGTGTGGAACATGTAGTGCTTAAGGTCGAACTCCTTAAGCAACATCTTGGTGTGGAAGATATTCTCCTGATAGACGTTGACGTCCATCATGTCATACAGCGCTTTCATATCCTCGGACATGAAGTTCTGAATGGAGTTAATTTCATGATCGATAAAGTGCTTCATACCGTTGATATCACGGGTAAAGCCGCGCACGCGGTAATCAACGGTCACGATATCGGATTCCAGCTGGTGGATTAAATAGTTCAGCGCGTTCAGCGGGGAGATTACGCCGCAGGTCGACACCTCGATATCGGCACGGAAGGTACACAGCCCGCCTTCCGGGTGGCTCTCCGGATAGGTGTGAACGCAGATATGGCTCTTGTCTAAATGCGCGACGACCACTTCCGGCAGCGGGCCGGGGTGCTCGGTTTTGTCGATAAGCTGAGGGTCAACCGGCTCTTCGCTGACCAGAATGGTGACGCTTGCGCCCTGCGGCTCGTAATCCTGACGGGCGATGTTCAGGATGTTGGCGCCGATGATTGAGCAGGTTTCCGACAAAATTTCCGTCAGGCGGTTGGCGTTATAGAGTTCATCGATATAGGCGATATAACCATCGCGCTCTTCTGCCGTCTTGGCGTAGCAGATATCGTAAATACAAAAACTCAGGCTTTTGGTCAGGTTGTTAAAGCCATGCAGTTTAAGCTTTTTCAATTAGTTCACCCCCTTAGAGGACAGCGCGTCTTGCAGATACTGTGGCAAGGCAAAGGCTGCGGTATGGATCGCCGGATTGTAGTAACGGCACTGAAGATGGGTCTGATGGAAACGGGCCTGAATAATTTCGGTGGAGAGATGGCGCAGCGCTTCGTTATCCGTCGCCCAGGCAAAGGTCATGATCCCGCCGTAGTAGGTCGGGATGGCAGCCTGATAGAAGCTCACGTCATTGAAATACGTGCTCAGCTTGCGATGGCTGTCGAGGGCTTCATCCTGCTGCAGGAAGCAGACGCCGTTTTGAGCCACAAAAATGCCGCCCGGTTTCAGGCAGCGCTTGCAGCCTTCGTAGAAGGATGAGGTAAACAGCGATGCGCCCGGGCCGATCGGGTCGGTGCAGTCTGAAATGATCACATCAAACGTTTGCGTGGTCTGGTTAACAAAATTGACGCCGTCGTCGATAACCAGATTGAAGCGCGGGTCGTCGTAGCTCCCGGCGTTGTGGTTAGGCAGATACTGGCGGCAGAAAGAGACGACGCCTGCGTCGATTTCCACCATGGTGATGGTTTCGACAGTCTGATGGCGGGACACTTCGCGCAGCATGGCACCGTCGCCGCCGCCGATAATCAGCACGTGTTTTGCGTGGCCGTGCGCCAGCAGGGGAACGTGGGTCATCATCTCGTGATAGATAAACTCGTCGCGCTCGGTGGTTTGCACCACTCCGTCCAGCGCCATCACGCGGCCAAAGGCGGCGTTCTCGAAGATTATCAAATCCTGATGATCGGTTTTCTCATGATAAAGCACGTTATCAACGGCAAAATACTGACCAAACTGGTCATGCAGCGTTTCTTGCCAAACCGTTTTTTCGGTCATGGGGTGTCACCTTCTTCGTTAACATCCATTACTTCCAGCGGAATGGGCGCAACACAACACCGCGCGTGCGCGGCCAGAGTCAACAAGGTGCGTCGGGAAGGTTACTTCACGTAGGCGAGCAGGCTGAGTGAATCGCGTGCCAGTGCTTTGCATTTTTTGGCCGTAGGAATGCCAATGCCGCTTAAATCGCGGTAGCTGTCTTCACCGAGCGCTTTCATGTCGAAGCTGTCGTAGTTGCTGAGATCCCATTGGTTCTGCTGGGCAAAAAAGACCAGTGCGCGACGAATTTGCCCGTTGGGTAAATTCTGGTAACCACAATCGTTTTTCAGAAACACAAAAACAGCCGTCAGATCGGCCATATCTTCTGCTTCATTTTCACTCAGCGCATAACTGTTTGCACACATCGCCATCAGGCCACCGAACAGAATTGTTCTGAAAAACGTCTTCATTGCTTCTACCACTGCGTCACGGAAAATTAACGTTAGCATACTTGGTGCCAGGCCGACGATCTTTATTATCGCCGCTGTGCTTGACCTTCCGGTAAGGGGAGGGTTTATGCTCAAAAGATCGCCTGCTGGAAATAAGGAAATGAACATGCAACGTCGTGATTTTTTAAAATATTCAGTTGCGCTGGGTGCTGCCAGCGCTTTACCGCTCTGGAGCCGGGCGGTGTTTGCCGCCGACAGGCCTGCACTGCCGATCCCGGATTTACTGACCGCTGATGCCCGCGGCCGTATTCAGCTCGTCGTCCAGGCGGGTAAAACAACCTTTGGCAAACACACTGCAACCACGTGGGGCTACAACGGCAATCTGCTCGGCCCCGCGCTGCAGTTGCGCAAAGGCAAGGCCGTAACCGTTGATATCCACAACACGCTGACGCAAGAGACCACCGTGCACTGGCACGGGCTGGAAGTGCCCGGCGAGGTCGACGGCGGGCCGCAGGGCGTTATAAAAGCGGGTGGCAAACGTAGCGTTACCTTTACCCCGGACCAGCGCGCCGCGACCTGCTGGTTCCACCCGCATCAGCACGGCAAAACCGGCCACCAGGTCGCGATGGGGCTGGCGGGGCTGGTGCTGATTGACGATGACGAAAGCCGCCTGCTGCGTCTGCCAAAACAGTGGGGCATCGACGATGTGCCGGTGATCGTGCAGGACAAGAAATTTACCGCAGACGGGCAGATTGATTATCAGCTGGACGTCATGACCGCGGCCGTAGGCTGGTTTGGCGATACGCTGCTGATCAACGGCGCGATTTACCCGCAGCACGCCGCGCCGAAAGGCTGGTTGCGTTTACGCCTGCTCAACGGGTGTAACGCCCGTTCTCTCAACTTTGCCGCCAGCGACAAGCGTCCGCTGTATGTGGTGGCGAGCGACGGCGGCCTGCTGCCAGAGCCGGTTAAGGTAAGCGAGCTGCCAATGCTGATGGGCGAGCGCTTCGAGGTGCTGGTGGATATCAGCGACGGTAAAGCGTTTGACCTCGTAACCCTGCCGGTCAGCCAGATGGGGATGGCCGTTGCGCCGTTTGATAAACCTCATCCGGTGCTGCGCATTCAGCCGCTGCAAATTACCGCCTCGGGCATACTGCCGGAGACCTTAACCACGCTGCCTGCTGTGCCAGCCCTTGAGGGGCTTACGCTGCGTAAGCTACAGCTTTCGATGGACCCCATGCTCGACATGATGGGCATGCAGGCGTTAATGGAGAAATACGGTGAGCAGGCGATGGCGGGCATGCACCACGGGCAGATGATGGGCCACATGAATATGGACCACGGCAAGATGGGCGGGATGGATCATGGCGGCCACGGTTTTGATTTCCACAATGCTAACAAGATCAACGGCAAAGCCTTCGACATGAACACGCCGATGTTTGCCGCCACAAAAGGGCAGTTTGAGCGCTGGGTGATTTCTGGCGAAGGCGACATGATGCTGCACCCGTTCCACATCCACGGCACGCAGTTCCGCATTCTCTCTGAAAACGGCAACGCGCCTGCCGCGCATCGTTCAGGCTGGAAAGATACGGTGAAGGTAGAAGGGGGCGTAAGTGAGGTGCTGGTGAAGTTCGACCACGACGCGCCGAAGGAGTTTGCCTATATGGCGCACTGTCATCTGCTGGAACATGAAGATACAGGGATGATGCTGGGTTTTACTGTTTAAAGCAGTGTGGCCTGATGCCCGCACCCACGGGGAGAGGGAACAAACGCTAAAACGGCAACCGAGGTTGCCGTTTTAGCATCTTTCCGTAGGCCCGGTAAGCGTTAGCGCCACCGGGCTTTGTTGTTACTTAGCGTCGTCAGGCAGTGCATACGCGACAATATAGTCGCCCATCTTAGTGCCAAACGAACCGTGACCGCCCGCAGAGATGACAACGTACTGCTTGCCATTCACTTCATAGGTCATCGGCGTGGCCTGTCCGCCCGCTGGCAGACGGCCCTGCCACAGTTTCTCACCGTTGGTCATGTTGTACGCGCGCAGGTAGTTATCTGCGGTTGCCGCGATGAACAGCACGTTACCGGCGGTGGAGATTGGGCCACCCAGCATTGGCATACCCATATTGAACGGCACCGGAACCGGCATCGGGAACGGCATGCTGTCCTGTGGCGTACCAATACGTTTCTTCCACACAATCTGATTGGTTTTCAGATCCAGACCGGAGATATACCCCCAGGCAGGCTGTTTACACGGCAGACCGAAAGGCGACAGGAACGGGTTCAGCGTCACGCCATATGGCACGCCGTACTGCGGCTGAATACCCGCTTCGGTACCGCTGCCTTTGGCATCTTTCGGCTGTTCCATTGGGTTGCCCGGTCCGCGTGGGATCAGACGGGAAACGAACGGCAGCGCCATCGGGTTGGCAATCGCCACCTGACGGTTAGGGTCAACGGAGATCCCGCCCCATTCGAACATCCCCAGGTTACCCGGGAAGACCAGCGTGCCCTGTTCGGACGGCGGCGTGAAGATCCCTTCGTAGCGCAGCTGGTGGAACATCACGCGGCACACCAGCTGGTCAAACATGGTGGCGCCCCACATGTCTGCTCCGCTGAGGTCTTTCTTCGGACGGAAGCTCAGGTCAGAGAACGGCTGCGTTTTGCTGACGTAGTCGCCTTTCGCGGCACCCTGTGGAACCGGTTTTTCCGGTGCAGGGACAACCAGCTTACCGTTGCTGCGATCCAGCACGAAGATGTTGCCGGTTTTCGCCGGGGCGTAAATCACCGGAACGGTTTTACCGTTAACGGTAATGTCCGCCAGCGTCGGCTGGGACGGCATATCCATATCCCACAGGTCGTGGTGAACGGTCTGATAGCTCCATGCCAGCTTACCGGTGGTGGCGTTCAGCGCCACGATGGCGCTCGCGTAACGCTCCTGCTCTGGCGTGCGGTTACCGCCCCAGATATCCGGCGTGGATACGCCCATTGGCAGGTAGACCAGGTCCAGCTTCGCGTCATACGCGGCAGGGGCCCAGGAGTTTGGCGAGTTAAAGGTAAAGGTGTGTTCGTCTGACGGGATCGCGTTTGGATCTTTCGCGCCCGGGTCGAAGGCCCACAGCAGTTTACCGGTGTTCACGTCAAAACCACGGATAACGCCCGACGTTTCGCGGGTAGAGAAGTTATCCGTTACCGAACCGGCAATCACGATGGTTTTATCGGTGATGATAGGCGGAGAGGTCGGTTCATACAGACCCGGCGTGGTGTTCGGCATGTTGGTCTGCAGATTCAGGATACCCTTGTTGGCGAAGGTTTCGCACAGCTTGCCCGTTTCGGCGTTGATGGCGAACAGACGACCATCGTTGACCGGCAGCATAATGCGGCGCGGACAGTCGGCAATGACTTCCGGGCTGGCATTATCGGCACGCGCTTCATGGTAAGAGACACCGCGGCAGGTAACGTGCTGGAACGACGGGTTGGAGTTCAGCTGTGGATCGAAGTGCCATTTCTCTTTACCGGTGGCCGCGTCGAGCGCGAACAGGCGCTGGTGCGCCGTACACAGGTAGAGCATGTTGCCCACTTTAATTGGCGTCACTTCGTTGGTCAGTTCGCCCGGATCGTTTGGCATCTTCAGGTCGCCGGTGCGGAATACCCAGGCTTCCTTCAGATTTTTAACGTTGTCGGCGTTGATCTGCTTGAGTGGAGAGTAGCGTTGGCCTTCCTGGTTACGCCCGTAGGCTGGCCAGTCGCCATCCGCAACCTGAGAAATGGCCGCAGCAGGGGTGGCTTCCGTGTTCAGCGTACCGTTGATCTCCTGCGGGTCGTTAAAGCCGGCCCAGGTCAGGATACCGCCGCTGATCAGCAGCGCCACGACCAGCGCCGCAACGGCACCGCTGGAAGGCACAATCAGGCGACGCCAGACAAACGGCAGGATCAGCCAGATGCCGAAGAACACCAGAATGTCACTGCGCGGCGTCAGTGCCCAGAAGTCGAACCCGACTTCCCAGACGCCCCAGATCATCGTTGCGAGGAGTAATGCAGCGTAAAGCCACAGTGCAGATTGCTTCCTGCGGAGAAGCAGGACGGTTACGGCAACCATAACCAGACCCGCAATCGGGTAATACCAGGAGCCGCCAAGCGCGACCAGCCAAACGCCACCGATTAACAAATACAACGCGCAGAAGGCTGCGAACGCTGCTGTTAATGTCACCAGTAGACGCGGCTGTTGAGTTTTTATTTCAGCCATAGAAAGTGTACTCGTCAGTTTGTTAATTATTTGCTAGCAATTAATTATAGGTATTAACAACTGTGATCGGAATCACAAAATTTGCTTTTTATAACTCATACGCCAGGGTTATCCATTTACTGGTATAATGGCTGGCTTGCGTATCGATGCCGGAGTAAGATTCACCTGCATTGAGAGATTTTCATTAAAATCATATGGTTAGTAATATGAAACATACTGTTGAAGTGATGATCCCGGAAGCCGAGATCAAAGCGCGTATCGCCGAACTGGGTCGTCAAATCACCGAACATTACAAGGACAGCGGCAGCGAAATGGTGCTGGTCGGACTGTTACGTGGCTCTTTCATGTTCATGGCAGACCTGTGCCGTGAAGTGCAGGTGTCCCATGAGGTCGATTTTATGACCGCCTCCAGCTACGGCAGCGGCATGTCCACAACCCGTGATGTGAAAATCCTGAAAGACCTGGATGAAGATATTCGTGGCAAAGATGTGTTGATCGTTGAGGACATCATCGACTCCGGTAACACTCTCTCGAAAGTGCGCGAGATCCTGAGCCTGCGCGAGCCGAAATCGCTGGCGATTTGTACCCTGCTGGATAAACCGTCCCGCCGTGAAGTTCAGGTGCCGGTGGAATACGTGGGCTTCTCCATCCCGGATGAATTCGTGGTGGGTTACGGTATTGATTACGCGCAGCGTTATCGTCATCTGCCCTATGTCGGGAAAGTGGTGATTCTGGACGAGTAGCCTGCGTCTGTTGCCCGGTGGCACTACGCTTACCGGGCGCTACAAAGCGCACATGTGTAGGCCGGGTAAGGCGAAGCCGCCACCCGGCTTTTTTACAGGCGTTTATTTATGATTGACGTGCTTAAGCTTGAGGTTAGCAATCCCCGAACGGTAGCGCTGTTCCAGCGTTTCGCGGTTCGTCGCGGTCACTTCCAGGTTACGCAGTAATCCGTCATGAATGCCGTATGCCCAGCCGTGAACGGAGACCTTCTGCCCGCGCTTCCAGGCGGACTGCATGATGGTTGAATGCCCCAGGTTATAGACTTGCTCCATCACGTTCAACTCACACAGCGTGTCGAGGCGACGCTCCTGCGGCATTTCGCCCAGCAGTGAGCTATGTTTGAACCAGATATCGCGGATGTGCAGCAGCCAGTTGTCGATTAACCCCAGTTCGGTGTTTTCCACCGCGGCCTGAACGCCGCCGCAACCGTAGTGGCCGCAAATAATGATATGCTCGACTTCAAGCACATCCACGGCATACTGAACAACAGAAAGGCAGTTGAGATCGGTGTGGATAACCAGGTTAGCAACGTTACGGTGAACAAAGAGTTCGCCCGGTTCGAGACCGGTCAGGCGTTCTGCAGGTACACGGCTGTCGGAGCATCCAATCCATAAAAAACGCGGTTTTTGCGCGTGCGCCAGTTTTTCAAAAAATCCGGGATCGTCTTCCACCAGCATTTTTGACCATAGTGCATTGTTGCTGATGAGTGTATCTATGTCGTTCATGGAGGGTGACGGCCTGTAACCGAGTGATTGCGTTGCGCTACTATAGGGTAACCCGACTTTTAATGAAACCACACAACGTGTGTCAGAACTATAGGTAAGTTTAATTCATGGCGATTGCACTTGAGCTTGAACAGCTTAAAAAAACCTATCCGGGCGGCGTTCAGGCGCTACGCGGGATAGACCTTAAAGTAGAGGCGGGAGACTTCTACGCACTTCTGGGGCCAAACGGCGCGGGGAAATCCACCACCATCGGCATTATCAGCTCGCTGGTGAACAAGACCTCTGGGCGGGTGAGCGTGTTTGGCTACGATCTGCAAAAAGATGTGGTCAACGCCAAGCGTCAGCTGGGGCTTGTGCCGCAGGAGTTTAACTTTAACCCGTTTGAGACGGTGCAGCAGATCGTGGTTAACCAGGCGGGTTACTACGGCGTGGAGCGTAAAGAGGCCGTCGAGCGCGGGGAAAAGTACCTCAAACAGCTCGACCTGTGGGAAAAGCGTAACGAGCGTGCGCGGATGTTATCCGGTGGCATGAAGCGCCGCCTGATGATTGCCCGCGCGCTGATGCACGAGCCGAAGCTGCTGATCCTTGATGAGCCGACGGCGGGCGTGGATATCGAACTGCGTCG
This sequence comes from Enterobacter sp. V87_3, assembly GCF_029967835.1. Taxonomy (NCBI): domain Bacteria; kingdom Pseudomonadati; phylum Pseudomonadota; class Gammaproteobacteria; order Enterobacterales; family Enterobacteriaceae; genus Enterobacter; species Enterobacter sp. V87_3. The sequence continues at coordinate 126,677 of NZ_JASCAM010000011.1, forward strand.
CTCAATGTGGGGCTTCCTGAAGGATCTCAACGACAAAGGCACCACCATTATCCTGACCACGCACTACCTCGAAGAGGCGGAAATGCTGTGCCGTAACATCGGCATCATTCAGCACGGGGAGCTGGTGGAAAACACCTCAATGAAAAATCTGCTCTCCAAGCTCAAGTCTGAGACCTTTATTCTCGACCTTGCGGCGAAAAGCCCGCTGCCGAAGCTGGAAGGGTACAACTACCGCCTGGTCGACACCTCCACGCTTGAAGTGGAAGTGCTGCGCGAGCAGGGCGTTAACAGCGTGTTCGCACAGCTGAGCGCGCAGGGCGTGCAGGTATTAAGTATGCGTAACAAAGCGAACCGACTGGAAGAGCTGTTTGTCTCTCTGGTGCATGAAAAACAAGGAGACAAAGCATGACGCATCTTTTCTGGGTCGCGCTGAAAAGCATCTGGGCGAAAGAGATCAACCGCTTTATGCGCATCTGGGTGCAAACCCTGGTGCCGCCGGTGATCACCATGACGCTCTACTTCATCATTTTCGGCAACCTGATCGGCTCCCGGATCGGTGAAATGCACGGCTTTAGCTATATGCAGTTTATCGTGCCGGGCTTAATCATGATGGCGGTGATCACCAACGCCTACGCTAACGTGGCGTCGTCGTTCTTTAGCGCTAAGTTTCAGCGCAACATTGAAGAACTGCTGGTGGCACCGGTGCCCACGCACGTCATCATCGCCGGTTACGTAGGCGGCGGCGTGGCGCGTGGCCTTTGCGTGGGTATTCTGGTTACCGCGATTTCGCTGTTCTTCGTGCCGTTCCAGGTGCACTCCTGGCTGTTTGTGGCGCTGACGCTGCTGCTGACGGCGATCCTGTTCTCGCTGGCCGGGTTGCTGAACGCCGTTTTCGCCAAAACCTTTGACGACATCAGCCTGATCCCGACCTTCGTTCTGACGCCGCTGACCTACCTCGGCGGGGTGTTTTACTCGCTGACGCTGCTGCCGCCGTTCTGGCAGGCGCTGTCGCACCTCAACCCGATCGTCTACATGATCAGCGGCTTCCGCTTTGGCTTCCTTGGCATCTCCGACGTGCCGCTGTTTACGACGGTGGCGGTGCTGGTGGTCTTTATCGTCGCGTTTTACGTGCTCTGCTGGTATCTGATCCAGCGCGGGCGCGGCCTTCGCAGCTAACCTTCCGCCCGGCAGCTCTCCGCTCGCCGGGCGCTTTTCTTTGACAGTTATCACCGTAAACAAATCTTCACTCCGCTAAACTACTCGCCTGCTAAGGAGGGAGAGTTATGCTGGGATGGGTTATCACCTGCCACGATGAACACGCGCAGGATATGCTGCTGAAACTGGAAGCCCGGTTTGGTCCGCTTGTTCAGTGTCGTGCGGTAAATTACTGGCGGGGCTTAAGCACCAATATGCTGAGCCGTATGATGTGCGATGCGTTGCATGAAACCGACTCCGGCGATGGCGTCATTTTCCTGACCGACAAATCCGGCGCAGCGCCTTACCGTTCAGCCGCGTTGATGAGCCATAAGCATGACAATTGCGAAGTGATCTCCGGGATCAGCCTGCCGCTGCTGGAAATAATGTATCCATTCCGTGAATCAATGAGCAGCGACGAGTTTCGCCAGGCAATAGTGGCGCAAGGCACGCCAGGGGTCAGCAGTTTGTGGCATCAGCAGCAGAAAAACCCGCCTTTCGTCCTCCTGCACGATCTGTATAAGAATTAAACATTGGTATTGATGTCGCTTTTGATACAATGACGTCCGTTTTTTCGTACCGATAAAGAACCCATGTTTACGCGTCTTCTAGCCTTGCTGTTATTAATCGTCTCCGGCGTCTGTTCCGCCAGTTTATTAAGCCAACAAAGCGTGCCTGCGCAGTATATGCAAACCACCGAAGATGCGGCGATTTGGGCGCAGGTGGGTAATGACGTCATTAACGTGGGCAATGTGCGCGCCGGACAAATTCTGGCCGTGGTGCCTGCGGCGGCAGATTATTACGAGTTCCGCTTCGGGTTTGGGACGGGCTTTATCGACAAAGAGCACCTGGAGCCGGTGCAGGGCAAGCAGCGTGTCGAAGACAGCCTGGGCGATCTGAATAAACCGCTGAGCAATCAAAACCTCGTCACCTGGAAGGACACCCCGGTCTATAACGCGCCCAGCAGCGGCAGCGCGCCATTCGGTACCCTGAGCAGTAACCTTCGCTACCCGATCCTCAGCAAACTCAAGGATCGCCTCAACCAGACCTGGTTTCAGATCCGCATCGGTAACCGTCTGGCATGGGTAAGCAGCCTGGATGCGCAGGAAGACAACGGCATTCCGGTGCTGACGTACCACCATATTCTGCGTGACGAAGAGAACACGCGCTTTCGTCACACCTCAACGACCACCAGCGTACGCGCCTTCAGTAACCAGATGACCTGGCTGCGCGATCAGGGCTATACCACCCTCACGATGTACCAGCTGGAAGGGTACGTGCGTAACAAAATCAATCTGCCCGCCAAAGCGGTGGCGATCACCTTTGACGATGGCCTGAAATCGGTGAGCCGCTATGCCTGGCCGATTCTCAAGGCATACGGGTTTAAGGCAACGGCGTTTGTTATCTCTTCCCGGATAAAAAGACATCCGCAGAAATGGGACCCAAAATCGCTGCAGTTTATGAGCGTGTCAGAGCTGAAAGCTATTCAGGACGTGTTTGATATCCAGTCCCACACCCATTTCCTGCATCGGGTTGATGGTTACAAACATCCTATCCTGCTGAGCCGTTCTTACCACGTGATCCTGTTTGATTTTGAGCGTTCCCGACGGGCGCTGACGCAGTTTAACCCGCATGTTTTGTATCTCTCCTATCCGTTTGGCGGCTACGACAATAAAGCGATAAAGGCCGCAAATGACGCCGGTTTTCACCTGGCGGTGACGACGGTAAAAGGGAAGGTGAAGCCGGGGGATAATCCGTTCTTGCTCAAACGTTTGTATATCTTAAGAACGGATTCGCTGGAGACGATGTCGCGGCTGGTGAGCAACCAGCCGCAGGGATAATTATTCGTAGGTGATCTGCAACGTGCCGATGGCGCTGAACGAGCCTGAAGTGACTTTTTCTGTACCCGACTTAACCAACTGAGCCGTGAGAGACGCGCTGAATGACGGAATGACGGTGTTCCCTGTTGTTGTATAGCTGTTCGTTGAATTAGGCACCGCCAGGCTGTTGTCCGGCCACTTCAGTAACACGCCCACGCCTTTTGCCGCATTCGACGATGCGGTATTGGCGAGTAATGAGCCATCAGTCCCGGTTGTCTTGCTGGTGGTCAACTTCATCGTGATTCTACGTGTGTTAGTGCAGTTCCCCGACACCATAGCAGAGACTTTTTGCGTGTTATCGTTTTCGACATCGGAAGCATCATATTCCCCCAGGTCTACGGTTTTTGGCGCCGTAAGCGTGCAGGTCGGTTTTTCAACAGGAACACTGAAGCCCATATCGGGTACCGTGATTAACGGACGTGGATGGTCTTTTTCATCTGAGGTCCAGGGGTTACCTACGACAATATTGCCAATATTTCCGGCCACTGGGCCAATCTTTGTGACGCTCGCGGGCACGCCAGCATATGAGGGTAATTGATAAAATTCCATACGGGCATACCACCATTTTGCGTCAACCACATCTGAATTATCTGCCTGATTGGCTGTCTCTACATAACTTCCTGTCGTTGCAGGAAAAAATGCATTGAAAGCATTGCTGCTTGGGTACATGGCCAGCGTGTAGGCAATCCCCGTTACGTTAGTTTTAAAGAGTGCTTTACCGTCCACGCTACCGATAACCAGTGCGCTGTCCGTTTTCTGATAGACGCGCTCTCCATCATTACCTAATTCGCACCAGCTACAGAGCCCCGGAGTCACCTGCAACTCAATAAGGCCACTTATCTTAGTTGGCGCGCTGACGTGCTCCAGGGGAACGAGAGTGGGCTTTGCACCCTTGATATCCGAAATAGGCTGAACACTGTATCCATTAAATTTACATTCGCGCAAATCTGCCGATGCAGAAAAAGTTATTGCAAGAATAGACAAAGCAAGGCCTGCACCTTTTATAAAGAAATGACTTTTTCCGGTCCCTGCTGTATAAAACATTCAATAATCCTTATATCCAATACTTGATATATTTTAATTGTAAATAACATTCACCAGTACGCTTGTGATAACTTTTCCCGCACTGACGATCCCTGTGCTTTGATAACGGGCATAGAAATTATAGTTTGTTAAATACTGACTTTCGGTTTGGTCAGATACATCAAAAATAACATTTGACGTTCCTGACGTATTTACCACGTTGGTATTGTCTTTTTCTGAAAAAATTACAATGCCTACATTCTCTGCTCCCCCCCCAGCGTCGGGGATTTCATTGGCGAACACCTGCTGAGAGCTTTCGGTAAATTTTCCACTTTGAGGTTTAAACTCAAAATGCAGGGTTTTAGCCAGCCCTGATTCACTTTCCGCACAGCTTTTCAGCTGTATTTCGAAGCGAGTCCCCCCGGCTGCGTCACCGGGCTGGAGTCGCGGGCTGCCGTCTGAGTTATAAAACCAATCTCTGCCAACGATCGGTAAAATGACTTTGCCATTATCCGGAATACTCACCTGGCAGGTATTGTTGATGATGTTTGCGGTCATCTCCATCTCCAGGCTCGAGGCAAAACCTGCTGCGGGAAACCCCAGACAGAAGGCGAGCCATGGCACCGCACTTTTAAAGATTATCCGGGAGTGGAACATCCTGTTTAAGCTACCTGTCTTAATAAACATTATTGATAGGTCACGATAAATGTCACAGGGGCGCTGACCGAACCTGTGGTCACGTCAGAAATGGTTTTATCTTTAGCAGTAACGATGCGTGCATCCATTTCAAATTTCCCCGTCCCGTTAGACAGGTTGACGATAGACGCCGGGGCCGTGGCACAGTTCAGCAGGGAACCTGAGTCGACAGAACCTTTCCAGATTTCAAAACCAACGTTATGTCCGGCTTCATACGAGGTTCCATTTCTGGCATTGCCAGTACAGGACCCACCTGCACCCGGCGTGGCCTGAATGGTGGCATTTTTTACCCCGGCACAGTTGGTGAACGCGATTTTGAATGACTCTCTTCGGTTCTGGTTCACCAGATCGGACTTAAACACATCGCCAAACGGCAACATGCTTATGGGGGCCCCGCTCGCATCCTGAATTTCGGCATTACAGGTACCTGCCTCAATGGTGGACGTAAACGTGGCCTGAACGCTTGTCGTACCCGTAATGGCGCTTAAAGAAACGGAAGGCAGGATGGCAGTCATCGCAAGCACCAGTGATGTCATTGTCTTTTTCATATTAACGCTCCGTATTGCGCCAGTTATTCATAGGTGAAATTAAACGTAGCGATACCGCTAAAGTTGCCGGTCGTGCCTTGCCCGCTTGCGGTTTCCACCAGCGTCGCCAGGAGTGAAACTTCACCCGCACTTATCTCTCCGCTCGACCAGACAAGGCGCTGAGTATCCGTGGATGAATTAATGACAAAGGGGGCGTCCGGAGTGGCGGTGCGGGAAATCGCCACGCCAATATTCTCCGCACTACCCTCGCCGGAGAGTGAATTTTTAATTGCCGTAGTAAGTGGGCTGGCACTACCGCTAATGGTTGTGTTCAGCGTTGTCAGACTTGACGGGCAAGAGACCATTTTGAGTTTGAAATTTGTCGTTGCTTTGGCATTTTTAAGGATGATGTAATCCAGGCGCACCTTGCCGTCTGTACCGATGGGAATAACATTGCTGGAGCCATCACCGCTGCCACCTTCAATTTTCATATCGCAGGTGGTGTCACGGATATTAGCGGTAAAGGTGATATCGAGATTATCGGCGTATGTTCCGAGCGACAGTGCCATCAGCCCCACACTTAACACCCATAATCCTGTTTTTTTCCCAGGTTTAAAAAGCATGCTCTAACTCCCTTTATAAGACTGTGATGTGGCAGGTCTGGCCTGTCAGCAACGTTGTTGGACCAATCTTTTTCGCATTAGGCGGAATCAGATAAGAGACGGTACAGGATGTGCCGGGCTCACTTCCCCAGACGATGTTTAACACCCCTTTATCTTCAATTCCGCGTATCCAGGCTTGCCCGGCCTGGCCTACGCTACCTACCGATACGCCTTGCTCAGTTTGAACATCGGCACCCAGCGGAATAAAGCCTCCGTCGTCACGCGTCAGTTCCATGAGTACTGAACGCCCCTGGTCGGTCTCAAAGTTAACCAGCACAACGGCACCGCTACGGGGGACGGTGGTGGAGCGGGTATTTTTAACTTCAACGTCAGAGCGCATATCGCTGATATCAAGACCTACGTTGTTTTCACGGTAGGCAGACAGATAGGGCATCAGGGCATAGCCTGACGATCCGATTTCACCGTTACCGATGGAGACACGGGCCCCTTCTGCTCCCTCTGCTTTAATCAACGCAAGCGTATCGCTTTCGCTAATGCTGCCAGGCGCGAGTGTTATGCCACCTGAGTGCAGAATCATCCCGCCGCTATAGCTGGCGGAATATTGTCGCGTATCGTCATCGGATGCGGAGGCGGAAAGACTCACCGGTCCATGCGGGCCGTTATAACTGCCGTAACCGCTTAGCTGGTTTAACGTATCGTCGTTACGCGTGGTGCTTTCGGTGATGCTGTAACTGAAACGATTATCTTCTGAGTTGCCGTTGGCGCTGGCGTTAAAACTGCCGCCGCCTTTTAGATCGCTGCCGATGCCCGTAGTGAGTGATGAGAACCCGCCTGCACGCTTGCCGTTACCCATCATCGTGTCGAAAGGAATAGTGAGGTTCAGATAGACACTGTCGTCTTTTTCCCCGAACTCGTTGTAGGTGCGCTGCACTGAGAGGCTGTAACTTCCCCAGCGTAAAGACTGACTGTGGCCAACGGAGTATTGCGCTGATGAGCTGCTTTCATTCCAGTAGTCCTGCCAGGTTGAGTTGACATACAGCGACCCCAAATCAAGGTCGTCGAAGGCCAGCGGCTGGCTGATATTCACCTGGATCTGGTTCTTCATGCGCTGGAAAGTCTGATACACATCGCTGTTATTACGGTCAGGGGTACGCTCTCTGTCACGGTATTTGATCTCGTTGGTCAAGGAGGCCGCATCGCTCAGGCTGAGATAGTCAGACGTCGAAAACCGGTATGCTGCGACGTTGAAAGAGGTATTCGTGGCTTCCATGAGTTTGCTGTAGGAAATGCGATAACTCTCGCCCGTAAGATGTCTTAAGCCCTCAATACGGGCATCAGAATGCGTGACGTCAAAGGCGAATGCGCCAATTCGGGTGTTCATAGCCAAACCCAATAATCCGGCGTAAAAATCGCTATCGGTGTATTCCACACCCGTATAACCTGTAAAGGTATTGGATAATCCATAATAGCCCGTGGCGTAACCTACCCTTGGCTTGTCGCGTAGGCTATCGTCACGCAGCTCCCCTACGCCGACATCCCATCGGGAGTAGCCAGGGCGAAGCATTTGCGCGACCGAGGAATACGCGACCGAGAACGAACGCTTGCTACCATCCGTTTCTTCTACAGTGACGATAAGATCGCTACCGTAACCCGTTGTACTGAGATCCGAGATTTCAAAGGGACCCGGCGGCACGGAGGTTTCGTAAATTGTGTTTCCGCTTTGGGCGATCGTGACTTTGGCGTTGCTGTTTGCCACACCCCGAATCACTGGCGCATAAGTCGATATGCCATTAGGAAGCATACGATCATCGTTATATAAACGTGCCCCGCGTAGACTAATGGAATCGAAAGCATCTCCACGGGTATAAGAATCTCCCGCGATAAACTGTGCTTTCAGCGGTGTGATGTCACGCTGAAGATAAATATCCTGGCTGGCGTAATGGGTACCAGCATCCTGATCCCAGTTCAGATTACCTCGCGCACGCAGTCGCCACGGCCCCAGGTTTGCGCCATAGCGTAACCCCGCATAGGCCGTATCGGTGCTGTAATCAGGCGTGTCCGCGTGCCAGCCGTTAAGATCCCAGGAGAGCATCGCCGCCGGGATCCCGTCTTCCCAAAGTGAAGGATCGACAAATCCCGCCGGGCGCTGAATGACGAAAGCCTGGGGAATAGAAAGATCCAGTTCCTGTGTGGACGGGTCGTAAGCCACACGAGAGCCGGGATAGGCATCCGACACCGGGATACAGGTTTCTTCAGCGTCATCCCCGGCCAGTTTAAGTTGCCCGGTTGTTACATTTGTCTGGGTGAGCAGTTTACGAGTGATGCAGGGAGTGGCGCGCGATGTGCCATTGTCCTTAAACACAAGCTCCGTGGTTATGGAAGGTTTCCCATTAATAATCACCTTCACTTTATACGTTCCGGCAAGAACAGGGTTGCCTTTTGAAAAACGGCTGACATCAATTGATGTGCCGGTGTTATAAAGAAACTGATCGTTAAACTGAACGTCTTCTTCTTGACTATTTTCAGCAGCAAATGCACAAAACGGCAATACCGCACTTATTGATAAATAGAGTAGCGAACGTCTAAACCGCATGATGAACTCTTTCCCAGAACTAAGCTAATTATAATTCTTACGAATGATACAAAGCGGATATGGCATTAATTTTGTATAGACTCATACTTATCAATTCCACCGTAATCATTGATGGCTTGCCAGATTATTTTGTTATTTCCGAAAGAGGTGTAATTTTTTACGTTCATAGTCTGGCTTGAGAATGGCTCAATATAATGCGTTTCAATATCGTAGCTTTTAGCACCTGCAATAAGCGTTGCACCCGCCAGTGATACATAATAAGGTGAATCATTCTTCGCACTTAAAACGATTTTTTGTCCTTGCCGGATTTGCGTCCATTTAAGATTTTTAGCCGCGTCTGTCGGTTCTCCTTTCAAACCTGTAGGCCGGAAAAAGAGTTTTATGCGGGTTCGGAATGCAAGCTGAAGCATGCTTTGTGTATCGCTATCCTTTGCCTTAGGCGGAACTTCCAGAACGTTAAACCAGAACAGGGATTCTTTATCTTTTGGCAATGACTGACCAAGCCAGGTGATTCTGACTGTTTGCCCTTTTTGCGGTTCAACACGCGAAACAGGGGGCGTGACAATAAAAGGAAGTTTCAGCTCCTGAGGATTAGTGGTATCTCTGCCGTCATCAAGCCAGGTTTGCACCAGTAAAGGCCGGGTGCCACGGTTATCCATAGACACCGTTACGTCTTTTTCCGATTCAGGATAAATGACACGGGTGCCGGAAATGACAATATCTGCACTGGCGTTAAGAGCAAAAACGCTCACCGAGGCCAGCAGCAGGGCTTTTAATCCGCTCTTAATATTCAGTACGTACATGTAAACTCTCAAATAATACGAAAAAATGTGCCCTGCAGGGCACATTAACAGGACGGATAAAATTATTCGTAGCTCATGGTGAAGTAAGCGTTGGCGCTAACTTTACCAGACTGCACAGGGTTAGTGTCTTTCACCCAGTTGGAGCCAGGAACATAAGCAACGCGGTAGAACAGTTTACCCGAGCCGGCAGTCAGGGCTGTTTTCTGCGTATTATTGTCAGGCTGACCCACCATAATACGAGATGAAACGGTTGGTGCATTGTTATACAGGGCAAGTGCAACGTTGCTTGCAGAGCCTGCTACGCTAGCATCGGGGTCAATGGTACCGTTCGCAATAGCGCCCATATTTTTTGACATAAAGCTTGCAGAGGCTTTAGTTAATGTCTGAGGGCAGTCGGTGAGCAGCAGTTCAAAATTTTTGGAACCGACGCCGGCATCAATGGTTGTGGATTCAACTTCAGATTTTTTAACAACGGGTAAGGTAATAGTAATATTATTTTGTTGCGCACCGTTAGAGGTGGAAATATTACATGTTGTGTCTGTTACCGCACCATCAAAAGTGATTAGACCGAGATCCGTATCTGCGATTGCTGAAAAAGAACCTATTGCAAACAAAGCTACCGCTGACGCTAAAAACGTTTTCTTTAACATAATTAAAATTCCATTTAAATATTCTACCGAGTTAATTCAAGCAAAATGATGATAGGGGTCTCTGTATGTATTGGATATTTAAAATTGCTAAAAGGAATCGTTAGAAAAAATTAAGCATTGATAAGTTATTGAAAATGATCTTTAAAATGGTTTTAAATAAACATATAAAGCATTTTTTTAATGTGTTTATATACTATTTGCGGACTTAAATTATAAATGGTAAAGATCGTTCCCCTTTTTTATATCATTCAGGGGAATGTTTGTTTCTGAAAGGCGTCACGGGAAGAGAAGCTAAAATAGGAAAAAACGAATGGGAAGGCGCTATTTGCACAATTATGAATGTAATATTTTTTTACCCTTCAAGGCGCGGAGCCAGAGAGCTCCGCGCCTTGTCGGAATCAGGCAACCTGTACCGGAATCGCCTTCGCGGTACGTTTCATCTCATTTTCGCCTTCAAAATAAGCCACTTTAGGCTGCCAGCGACGGGCTTCTTCATCAGACATCATTACGAAGCTGGCGATAATCACGATATCGCCAACGTCCGCGCAGTGCGCAGCCGCGCCGTTGACGGAGATGATCTTCGATCCGCGCTCGGCGGCGATTGCGTACGTCGAGAAACGTTTTCCGTTATTCACATTCCAGATATCAATGGCTTCGTTTTCGAGGATGCCCGCCGCGTCGAGAAAATCCTGGTCGATGGCGCAGGAACCTTCATAGTGCAGGTCGGCCTGGGTAACTTTGACACGGTGAAGCTTACCTTGCAGCATTTTGCGAATCATTACGTTTACCTTTATTCATCAAGCAATAACCCCTCCCGCAGGAGGGGAGGCTAAGACATTACGCCAGTTCTACCACGGTGTTATCGATCAGGCGCGCCTGACCGAGCCACGCTGCCACCAGAATAACCGCACGCTTGCTGGAATCCGTTAGCGGCAGGAGTGTATCGGCATCCCGAATTTGAACGTCGTCAGCACGAAGACCTTTGTCGTTCAGCGCCTGTTCAGCCAGCGCAACGATCTCTTCTGCGGTTAACTCTTTCGCCAGCAGTTGCTCTGCCATGGTATTCATGACTTTGCTTAATCCCGGCGCAATTTTACGCTGATCGGCGGTCAGATAGCCGTTGCGGGAGCTGAGCGCCAGGCCGTCTTTGGCACGCACAATCGGCACGCCCACAATCTCGATATCGTACCCCATGTCGGCAACCATTTTGCGGATCAATGCCAGCTGCTGGAAGTCCTTCTCGCCGAAGCAGGCAATGTCCGGTTGAACCAGGTTAAACAGCTTGCTGACGATGGTGGAGACGCCGCGGAAATGGCCCGGTCGGCTGGCCCCTTCCAGCATGGTCGATATGCCCGGTACGTCCACGAAGGTCGCTTCGTCGGTACCCTGAGGATAGATATCCGCTGGCGCAGGGGAGAAGACGATATCCACATGGCGTTTTTTCAGCTTTTCGCAATCTTCCTGCAGCGTGCGCGGATAGCGGGCGAGGTCATCGGCGCGGTCGAACTGCATTGGGTTAACGAAGATACTGACCACCACAATATCGGCACGCGCTCTCGCTTCGTCGACCAGCTTCATATGGCCGTCGTGCAGGTTGCCCATGGTCGGCACCAGGGCGATACGTTTACCTTCCTGACGCGCCCGGCGAATATGCTGGCGCAGCAGCGGCAGGGTTTCAATGATTAGCACACCTTGACTCCTCAATGGAAACTGTGTTCTTCGCCCGGATAAACGCCGGACTCTACCTCAGCGATATACTGCCGTACCGCGGCGCGCAAGTCGCCCGCCCCGGTCAGGAAATTTTTGGCAAATTTTGGAATGTGCCCGCCGGTTATGCCGAAGGCGTCGTGCATCACCAGAATCTGACCGTCGGTGACGTTACCCGCCCCGATGCCGATCACCGGAATAGAAAGCGCGTCGGTCACCCGTTTTGCCAGTTCGACCGGCACGCACTCCAGCACCAGCAGCTGTGCGCCTGCCGCTTCGAGGGCGAGGGCATCATCAAGCAGCGTCTGCCCGGCATCGCCACGGCCCTGCACCTTATAGCCGCCAAAGATGTTTACGGACTGCGGCGTAAGCCCCAGGTGTCCGCATACCGGCACTGCGCGCTCGGTGAGCATTTTCACGGTGTCGACAAGCCAGGCGCCGCCTTCGATTTTGACCATGTTTGCCCCGGCGCGCATAACCGCAGCCGCATTGTCGAACGCCTGTTCGGGGGTGGCATATGCCATAAACGGCAGATCGGCAAGAAGCAGGCAGGCTGGTGCACCACGCCGCACGGCGCGCGTATGGTAAGCAATATCCTCAACCGTCACTGGCAGAGTGGAATCATGTCCTTGTACCGTCATCCCTAACGAATCCCCCACCAGCATCACGTTGATCCCTTCTTCGGCAAACAATTTGGCGAAGCTGTAGTCATACGCGGTGATGGTGGCGAAGCGTTTTTTTTCCTGTTTGCATTTCTGCAGTAAGGAGATGGTGGTTGGTTTCATACTGTTTCCTGATAACCCAAAAACGAATCTTTGCGCATTCTAACAGTAACATTTAAGGGAACAATGATTTTAGGCAATCGATTAACCACAAATATTTAATGGTTAACCGATAAAAAAGCGTATTACCAGCGGGCCGGTTTTTCCGCGTTGAGAACGTCAAGCACGGACTTCAGCGAGGTACCGTCAGGGAAGGTCAAATCGGGGGCGACTTCAAACAGCGGCCAGAGCATAAAGCCGCGGTTTTTCATGTCGTAATGCGGCACGGTAAGGCGCTCGGTATGGATAACGCTGTCGCCAAACAGCATGATGTCGAGGTCCAGCGTACGCGGCCCCCAGCGTTCGGCTTTACGCACGCGCCCCTGCTGTAATTCGATGCGCTGGGTGTTATCGAGCAGCGTGTCGGCATCAAGCGCGGTGTCCAGCACCACGGCGGCATTCAGGTAATCAGGCTGATCCTGAGGACCCAGCGGCGGCGTGCGGTAGAAAGAGGAGACTGCAACAATGTGGCTGTGCGGGATCTCCCCCAGCGCCCGTACGGCAGCATTGACCTGCTCCAGCGGAGAGGCCAGATTGCTGCCAAGGGCGATGTACGCGAGGGTCACGCTGATCCTTCACGACGCGGCGCGCGTTTGCGCGGGCGGCGGTGACGACGACGCGGGGCCGGATCATCATCGAGATCGGTCAGCATATCTTTCTGCTCCGGCGGGGCGGAAACCTGGAATTCTCCCCACCACTGCGCCAGACGCTGCAGCTCCTGGTTCTTCTCGATTTCGGCCCGCAGAGAGAGCAGGTCGAACGCGGCGCGGAATTTTGGATGCTCCATCAGCTTCCAGGCGCGTTTACCCTGACGACGGGACATGCGCAGCTGAAGCTGCCAGATATCGCGCACCAGCGTGGTAATGCGTTTTGGAATGGCCAGCGTCCGGCAGGCTTCATCAAGCACGTCGTTAGCCGCCAGGGCAAAGGCATCGTAATAGGCCAGACCGCTTTCCTGGGTGATCCGCTGAGCCGTTTCCAGCAAGGGATACCAGAACATCGCCGAGAACAGGAACGCCGGGTTCACGCGCATATCGTTGTGGATGCGGGTATCGGTGTTCTTCAGCACCTGCGCAATCATGCGCTCCATCGGGCTGTCGCCGTTTTCGGTGAAGTAACGCGTGATGGTCGGGAACAGCGGCTGGAACAGGCTGTACTCACGCAGCAGGTTGTAGGTTTCGAACCCGTAACCGGCCTGCAGCAGCTTCAGCGCTTCTTCGAACAGACGGGCCGGCGGCACGTCGTTAATGAGCGTGGCCAGACGGGGAATAGGCTCCGCCGTCTCCGGGCTGATGCGCATATTGAGCTTGGCGGCAAAGCGCACGGCACGCAGCATGCGCACCGGGTCTTCGCGATAGCGCGTCTCTGGCGTACCGATCAGGCGAATCAGGCCGTCTTTCAGGTCCTGCATGCCGCCGACATAATCACGCACAGTGAAATCGGCCACGCTGTAGTAAAGGCTGTTAATCGTGAAATCGCGACGCTGGGCATCTTCTTCGATAGAGCCAAAGATGTTGTCACGCAGCAGCATGCCGTTCTGGCCGCGCTGGGAGGTGGTACGATCGGCTGCGCTCGCTTCGTGATGACCGCGGAAGGTGGCCACCTCGATAATTTCCGGGCCAAACATGACGTGGGCAAGACGGAAGCGGCGGCCAACCAGGCGGCAGTTGCGGAATAACTTACGCACCTGCTCAGGTGTGGCGCTGGTGGTCACATCGAAATCTTTTGGCTTTTTGCCCAGCAGTAAATCACGCACTCCACCGCCAACGAGATAGGCCTCGTAGCCCGCTTTGTTCAGACGATAGAGCACCTTGAGGGCATTTTCACTGATATCTTTGCGGGAAATATTGTGCTGCTCACGGGGAACAACCGACATGCGGTTTTGTGCAATAGCATCATTCGCCATGCTCTCTTCGCGGCTCAGCACTTTACGGCAAAAATTAGCGACTCGGGTAAAAATGGTACACCTCGTAGTGTGTTTTGTTATGAAAAAAGCGGCTAATCATAGCTCAGCGCAGCGCATTTGAGAATGCTGGATTTTAGGCACGGCCTCAAGTGACCAGTTGGCAATCGCCATTTTCAGCAGTTCTTCAGTGTGAAGATCCTGCCAGCCGTCGATGACAGTTTGGTTGAGAAACCGCAGCGCGTCGATTAAAACCGGGCGCGGATCGCTGCCCGGCAGGGCTGGCGCATGGTTTTGTTTGGACAACTTCAGGCCCGACGCGGTGACCGCCAGCGGGAGATGAATGTAATCCGGCGTTGCCCAGCCAAACTGACGATACAGCGAAATATGGCGCACGGTGGGTTCCACCAGATCGGCGCCGCGCACAATTTCCGTGACGCCCTGGAAATGGTCATCCACGACCACTGCCAGGTTGTAGGCGAACAGGCCATCGCGGCGGTGGATGATGAAATCCTCCTGCGCCAGACGCGCATCCGCCTGTATCTCACCGGATAGCAGATCGTTAAAACGGGTCACGGGGTCGCGCTGACGCAGACGAACAGCCGCGTTTTCCGGGCCGTTGTTGAGCGTGCGGCAATGGCCGTCATAGACGCCCCCTACGCTCTGAATGCGGGCGCGGGTGCAGGTACAATTGTAGGAAAGCCCTTGCTCGTGAAGCCAGGCCAGCCGTTCACGATAGGCATCGTGGCGTGTTGATTGCCAGAGAACGTCGCCGTCCCAGTGAAGACCGTAATGTTCCAGCTGATGCAGAATGGTGTCTGCCGCACCGGGAACTTCACGCGGAGGATCGATATCTTCAATACGAACGAGCCAGGTACCCTGATGGGCGCGAGCCTGCAGGTAGCTGCCAAGGGCGGCTATCAATGAGCCGAAATGCAATTCACCGGAAGGGGATGGCGCGAAGCGCCCAATATAATGTGATTCAGACATATCAACTAATAAGGCGGGAGAGACTCCCGCCTTTACGGTGTGTTTAGAGGGCGGATTAACCGGCCATCTGTTTTTCGCGAATTTCTGCCAGCGTTTTACAGTCGATACACAGATCGGCGGTTGGACGCGCTTCGAGGCGGCGAATTCCGATTTCAACACCGCAGGATTCGCAGTAGCCAAAATCTTCGTCCTCAACCTTTTTCAGCGTTTTTTCGATCTTTTTGATCAGTTTGCGTTCGCGGTCACGGTTACGCAGTTCGAGGCTGAACTCTTCTTCCTGAGCGGCACGGTCTACCGGATCCGGGAAGTTAGCAGCTTCATCCTGCATATGAGTAACGGTGCGATCGACTTCATCCCTGAGTTGATTACGCCATGCTTCAAGAATACGCTTGAAGTGCGACAGCTGGGCTTCGTTCATATACTCTTCGCCCGGCTTCTCCTGGTATGGCTCCACCCCAGCGATGGCGAGAATACTCAGGGACGATGTTTTACGGTTTTGCCCTTCTTGCATGTTGCTTCTCCTTAACACGCACTATCGATCCCCGTGTCGGGGGAAAAATCAGGTCGCTATAAATAGCAGATGCTTTTCCGTAAGGCAATTATCTAAACGTAACACTTGACAAGCCTGTGAGGAAAAGCGTATTTGCGCACGCGGCCAGAACACATAATAACCAATCGTCTAATCCCTTATAAGACAATGGGAAGAGAGGATCTCAGAGTCATATTTTTGGCCGAAAGTTCCGCTTTATAAGCGAAAATCTCTACCCCCTGCTTTTGTGCCTCATGCAACAATTGCGCGTATTTAAGATCAATATGGCTGGCGGGAGAGAAACGTTCGATGGCTGAGTGCAAAATGGCAAACAGCAATACGGCGCGCTTGCCCGCCGCCGCAACACTCATTAGCTCTCGCAGATGCTTCTGGCCACGTAGCGTTACCGCATCCGGAAAGTAGCCATTTTCCTGCTCTGCTAACGTCACTGATTTGACTTCAATATAGCACTCAGGACGATCTTCCGCCTGTAACATGAAGTCAATTCTGCTGCCCTCATCGCCATATTTCACTTCGCCTTTCAGCATACTGTAACCGGTAAGTTCCGGGAGCAAATCATTTGTGAGCGCTTCCTTCACTAATTGGTTTGCCCGCAGGGTGTTGACGCAAATAAATGCGCCATTTTGCGTCTGCGTCATTTCCCAGGTATGCGGGTATTTGCGTTTAGTATTTTCTGAAGTGGAATACCAGACGGTGTCCCCCGGCGTGGCACAGCCCGTCATGGCCCCGGTATTGGGGCAGTGCAGGGTAAAGTGTTCTCCCTCGGGAGTCACCACGTCAGCAAGAAAGCGTTTGTAGCGTTGGATAAGCGTGGCGTGCTGCAGGGCAGGACTAAACTTCATCAGAATTCCTTATCGTGTCGCCCAGCGTCCAGCGCTGGAGCGGGGTATAGCGGGTGCGTCCTCGTGCAAAAACCGATTCGTACAGCGCGAAGCCGTTCACCGGAAAAGACCAGTGAAAACCCGGCGGCGGGATGGCGACGGCGTGTCCCGCATCGCGCAGCAGCGTGATATGCGGATGAAACGGCTGCGGGCTTTGGTAGCACCCGCTGCGTGCCGCCTGTGCGCGCAGCATACTGGCAAGCTGTAACAGCCCGCGCGGCGGCTGACGCGTACCCAGCCAGACGACGCGGGAGCGCAACCACTGCCCGGCATCGTCAAGGTGTAGCGTAAACCCCGGCTGGGAAATTCGCCCGGCCATGGCCGCCAGCGCACGCTGCTTTTCGGCACTCACGTCGCCCAGAAATGCCAGCGTCAGGTGCAGGTTTGCCGCCGCAATCGGACGGCCCGCTTCCGGCGGAAAGTGGCTGGCGCGCCAGCGCACAATTTGCCGCTGCACGTTGGCGGGCAACTCCAGGGCGAAAAACAGTCGTTTCGACTCAGACATACAGGGGACTCGGTAATGATATGCGCCGATGCTACAATGTACGCCGACTAAAGTTAACCCTCTGGAGCTGTTCGTGTCCTCTTTGCCGGTCGCCGTCGTCCTTCCTGAGCTTCTCACTGCCTTAAAATATGCCCCTCAGGTCTTGCTCAATGCCCCCACGGGCGCGGGGAAGTCCACCTGGCTGCCGCTGCAGATCCTGACATCGGGCGTTATCTCCGGGAAAATTATCCTGCTGGAGCCGCGCAGGCTGGCCGCGCGCAATGTGGCGCAGCGTCTGGCGGAGCTGCTGAACGAGAAACCGGGTGAAACGGTAGGCTACCGGATGCGGGCTGACACCTGTGTGGGGCCAACGACGCGCCTGGAGGTGGTGACCGAGGGTATCCTCACCCGCATGCTGCAAAACGATCCTGAGCTTAACGGCGTCGGGCTGGTGATTCTGGATGAATTCCACGAGCGTAGCCTGCAGGCGGATCTGGCGCTGGCGCTGCTGCTGGACGTGCAGCAGGGGCTGCGCGACGATCTCCGGCTGCTGATCATGTCGGCGACGCTGGACAATGCTCTGCTGCGCCAGGCGCTGCCCGACGCGCCGGTGATCTCATCCGAAGGCCGAGCGTTCCCGGTTGAGCGCCGATACCAATCGCTGCCTGCGCATCAGCGTTTTGACGACGCCGTGGCGATAGCAACGGCAGAGCTGCTGCGTCAGGAACCCGGTTCGCTGCTGCTGTTTTTACCCGGCGTGGGGGAAATCCAGCGCGTACAGGAGCAGCTCGCCACCCGCGTGGGCGGTGACGTCATGCTTTGCCCGCTCTACGGCGCGCTGCCGCTCAGTGAGCAGCGCAAAGCGATTCTGCCTGCGCCTGCCGGTCAGCGTAAGGTGGTGCTGGCAACCAATATTGCCGAAACCAGCTTAACCATCGAAGGCATTCGCCTGGTGGTCGATTGCGCGCAGGAGAGGGTGGCGAGCTTTGATCCGCGGACCGGGCTTACCCGACTGATTACGCAACGCATCAGCCAGGCGTCGATGGTGCAACGCGCAGGGCGTGCGGGGCGTCTTGAGCCGGGGATCTGTTTACACCTGATCGGCGCCGAGCAGGCCGAACGGGCGGCGCTGCACGGTACGCCGGAAATTCTGCAAAGCGACCTTTCGGGGCTGACGATGGATCTGCTTCAGTGGGGTTGTCCGGATCCGGAGCAACTGGTCTGGCTCAACCCGCCGCCGGTGGTCAATCTTGCCGCTGCCCGTACACTGCTGGCCCAGCTCGGTGCGCTGGACGGCGAACGGCTGTCGTCGCGCGGGCGGAAAATGGCGGCCATCGGCAACGATCCGCGTCTGGCGGTCATGCTGGTGGCGGCAGAAGGGGATGACGAAATTGCCACGGCCGCGAAACTGGCGGCTATCCTTGAGGAGCCGCCGCGAGGTGGCAGCAGCGATCTGGCGCAGGCTTTTTCCCGTCGTCAGGGGCACTGGCAGCAGCGCGCGCAGCAGCTGTGCCGACGGCTCAACAGCCACGGTGGCGCGCCCGACAGTGACCGTATCGTTCCCCTGCTGGCGCGGGCTTTTCCGGACCGGATCGCACGTCGTCGTGGCCTCGACGGACGCTACCAGCTGGCGAACGGCATGGGGGCCATGCTCGACGTCGACGACGCCCTGACGCGGCATGAATGGCTGATTGCGCCGCTGCTGTTGCAGGGCAGTCACTCGCCGGATGCGCGCATTCTGCAGGCGATTGCCGTTGATATCGACGCGCTCACCCGCGCCTGCCCGCAGCTGCTTCAGCAGTCTGACAGTGTGGAATGGGATGAAGCCCAGGGTACGCTGAAGGCGTTTCGCCGCAGCCAGATTGGCAGGCTGACGCTGGGGACGAAACCGCTGGCGAAGCCCTCGGAAGAGGAGCTGCATCAGGCGATGCTGAACGGCATCCGTGAGAAGGGGCTGGGCGTCCTGAACTGGACGCCGGAGGCCGAGCAGTATCGTCTTCGTCTGCTGTGTGCCGCGCGCTGGTTGCCGGAATACAACTGGCCTGCGGTAGATGACGACACGCTGCTGGCGTCGCTGGAAGGGTGGCTCTTGCCGCAAATGGCGGGCGTACACTCGCTGCGGGCGCTGAAAGCGCTCGATGTTAAGGCCGCGTTACAGAATTTACTGGACTGGTCATTACGTCAACGTCTGGATAGTGAACTGCCTGGGCATTACACTGTGCCGACCGGGAGCCGGATTGCCATTCGTTATCATGACGATAATCCGCCTGCGCTGGCGGTGCGTATGCAGGAAATGTTCGGTGAGGCGAGCACGCCGTCCATTGCCGAAGGGCGTGTGCCGCTGGTGCTGGAGCTGCTCTCACCCGCGCATCGTCCGCTGCAGATCACCCGTGATCTGGGCGCGTTTTGGGCGGGGAGCTACCGTGACGTGCAGAAAGAGATGAAGGGGCGCTACCCGAAACACGTCTGGCCGGACGATCCGGCGAACACCGCACCGACGCGGCGGACGAAGAAGTATTCGTAGGGTAAGTGCGGGCTGATGCCCTCACCCCGGCCCTCTCCCACGGGAAGAGGGAGAAAAGACATAAATTTGAGAGATTTCTTCTATCACGCTGATGTGGAAGACAAGAGAATCTGGCCTTTGCGCCTGAATGTTGCGGAGAAAAAGCATGGCGGGGAATGACCGCGAGCCAATAGGACGTAAGGGAAAACCCACGCGTCCGGCGAAAGAAAAAGTGAGCCGTCGTCGACTCAGAGATGAGGAGTATGACGATGACTATGAAGACGATTATGAGGATAAAGGATCCATGCCACGCAAAGGAAAGGGCAAAGGACGCAGGCCTCGTGGTAAGCGCGGCTGGTTCTGGCTGCTGCTGAAGCTGTTCATTGTTTTTGTCGTGCTGATTGCGATTTACGGCGTGTATCTGGATCAGAAGATCCGCAGCCGAATCGATGGCAAAGTCTGGCAGTTACCCGCGGCGGTGTATGGCCGTATGGTCAACCTCGAGCCGGATATGTCCATCAGCAAGAACGAGATGGTCAAGCTGCTGCAGGCGACGCAGTATCGTCAGGTGACGAAGATGACGCGTCCTGGCGAGTTTACTGTACAGGCGAAAAGCATTGAGATGATCCGCCGTCCGTTCGACTTCCCGGACAGCAAAGAGGGGCAGGTGCGCGCGCGTCTGACCTTTGACGGCGATCGTCTTGAAACCATCGAGAACATGGATAACAACCGTCAGTTCGGTTTCTTCCGTCTCGATCCGCGTTTGATCACCATGCTGTCGTCGGCGAACGGCGAGCAACGCCTGTTCGTGGCGCGTAACGGCTTCCCGGACCTGCTGGTGGATACCCTGCTGGCAACCGAAGACCGTCACTTCTACGAGCACGACGGTATCAGCCTTTACTCCATCGGTCGTGCGGTGCTGGCGAACCTGACGGCAGGGCGCACGGTGCAGGGGGCGAGTACCCTGACCCAGCAGCTGGTGAAGAACCTGTTCCTCTCCAGCGAACGCTCCTACTGGCGTAAGGCCAACGAAGCGTACATGGCAGTGCTGATGGACGCGCGCTACAGCAAGGATCGCATCCTTGAGTTGTATATGAACGAGGTCTATCTCGGCCAGAGCGGCGATAACGAAATTCGCGGCTTCCCGCTGGCGAGCCTGTACTACTTTGGCCGCCCGGTGGAAGAGCTGAGCCTTGACCAGCAGGCGCTGCTGGTGGGCATGGTGAAAGGGGCGTCCATCTATAACCCGTGGCGCAACCCGAAACTGGCGCTGGAGCGTCGTAACCTGGTGCTGCGTCTGCTGCAACAGCAGCAGGTCATTGACCAGGAGCTTTACGACATGCTGAGCGCGCGTCCGCTGGGCGTGCAGCCGCGTGGTGGGGTGATCTCTCCGCAGCCTGCGTTTATGCAAATGGTGCGTCAGGAGCTTCAGAGCAAGCTCGGTGACAAGGTGAAAGATCTCTCCGGCGTGAAAATCTTCACCACCTTCGATTCCGTCGCGCAGGATGCGGCAGAAAAGGCGGCCGTTGAAGGCATTCCGGTGCTGAAGAAACAGCGCAAGCTGAGCGATCTTGAAACGGCGATGGTGGTGGTTGACCGTAACACCGGTGAAGTGCGCGCCATGGTGGGCGGTGCTGAGCCGCAGTTCGCGGGCTACAACCGTGCAATGCAGGCGCGTCGTTCGATTGGTTCTCTGGCAAAACCGGCGACCTATCTCACCGCGCTGAGCCAGCCGAACCAGTACCGCCTGAACACCTGGATTGCCGATGCGCCAATTTCCCTGCGCCAGCCTAACGGCCAGGTATGGTCCCCGCAGAACGATGACAGACAGTTCAGCGGCCAGGTTATGCTGGTGGATGCGCTGACGCGCTCCATGAACGTGCCAACGGTTAACCTCGGTATGGCACTGGGTCTGCCGGCGATCACCGATACCTGGCAGAAGCTGGGCGTGCCGAAAGATCAGCTGCATCCGGTACCGGCGATGATCCTCGGGGCGCTGAACCTGACGCCAATTGAAGTCGCGCAGGCGTTCCAGACGATCGCCAGCGGCGGTAACCGTGCGCCATTGTCAGCCCTGCGTTCGGTCATTGCCGAAGACGGTTCAGTGCTGTATCAGAGCTTCCCGCAGGCAGAACGCGCGGTTCCGGCCCAGGCGGCCTATATGACCCTGTGGACCATGCAGCAGGTTGTACAACGTGGCACCGGGCGTCAGCTGGGGGCGAAGTATCCAGGCCTGCATCTGGCGGGTAAAACCGGGACCACCAACAACAACGTTGATACCTGGTTCGCCGGTATCGATGGTCGTGAAGTGGTGATCACCTGGGTAGGCCGCGATAACAACCAGCCGACCAAACTGTATGGTGCGAGCGGCGCGATGTCGATTTACCAGCGTTATCTTGCCAATCAGTCCCCGGTCCCGCTGAACCTGGTGGCACCGGAAGATATCGTCGATATGGGCGTGGATGACGCGGGTAACTTCATCTGTGGCGGCGGCGTGCGCATGCTGCCGGTCTGGACGACGAATCCGGATTCCCTGTGCCAGCAGAGCCAGCCGGAACAGCCGACGGGCAACCCGTTCGATCAGTCTTCTCAACCTCAACAGCCGCAGCAACAGCCGCAGCAGCAGAATGAGAAGAAAGACAGCGACGGCGTCGCAGGCTGGATCAAGGACATGTTTGGCGGAAACTGATTTTCCCCATGATAAAAAGCCGCTTCCTGACGAAGCGGCTTTTTTTTGGTAACAGAGCCGCTTACTTTATTCGATAAGATCTCACTTCATTTAAAAATAATGAATATTTCTTTTAGAAATAATAACGATTGCTTTCTTTCAGACAAATCAGTGAGTTAATAAGAATAGGGTGAGGGAGGCGGTTTTACCCGGTAGACGCACTTGAGGCGATTCTGATTTAATCTTGTTCAGTTTGAAATGTTATTCATTGAGTGGGTCAGAATATTTACCTTTCATTCGTCTCTACTCATTTGTTTTGTCAGGAATGGAATCATCTTTTTATCTCATATAAGGAATATTCGATGAAAAATAAAATTGTGTACTCTTTTTTCGCGGCCAGTATTTTGGTTGTATCATCACTGCCTGCGTTGGCGAGTGATTCCGGTACCGTGAATTTCGCCGGTAAAATTGTTGCTGATACCTGTGTCGTTAACGTTGATGATTCCAACTCAACGGTATCAACCGTTACCTTTGCAGACACGTATCCGTCTGACTATGGCTCAGATGGCAAAGTGGGCACCTCGAAAAATTTCAAAATTTCAGTGTCAGGCTGTGATCCCCTGGTCTCTAAACTGAACCTGAAATTTAGCGGTACCACGACGGATGCGGCGTATAAACGTCTGCAAAACGATCTGACGGGTGCCGGTAATGCGACCCATGTAGGGATTACCGTCACCAATAATAACGGTGGTAAAAGCGATGTGCTGTTTAACGGTTCTGTTCCTGACGGCACAACGGATGTCACGAACGACCCTGAGGGCACGGCTGCCTCTGTTTTTAACTATACCGCGAATGTCATCCAGGTCGGTGATACTGTGCCAACCGCAGGCCACTACTCGGCTTCCGCAACATTTGAAGTGATGTATCGCTAACTCTTTTCGGGGCAGTGTTAAATCGCTGCCCCTTTCGGATTTAAATATTATGAAAGCGTTATTAAAAGTATTATGCGGATGCATAGTCATTGGTTGCTGTTCAGCACAGGCCAGTATTGTATTAGGTGGCACCCGCGTTATTTATCCATCGAATAAATCTGAAGTGCAGATTGCGTTAAAAAATAAAGATCCGCATACGCGTTATTTAGTGCAGAGTTGGGTTAGTAATCCAGACGATACCAAAGCGCCATTTGTTGTTACCCCTCCGGTTTACAAATTGCAGGAAAACCGCCAGACGCTTTTACATATTATTTATACGGGCGATAAAAATGCGCTTCCCAACGACCGGGAAACATTCTTTGTGGCGAACGTTAAGTCCGTTTCGGCGCTTGCGCCAGAATTGAAAGATAAAAATACATTGCAGTTTGCCATGAAGACGCGGCTTAAGCTGTTCTGGCGACCGTCGCAGTTAAAAGAAGCTGATGCGCTTCAGGCATGGGAAAAGATCGCTTTCCGCCGCCAGGGGACGCAGCTTATTGCGAAAAACCCTACGCCTTTCTATGTCTCCTTTGGCGAACTGGCCGTCGGGGGCAAAGCCGTGCCCGTTATTGAAACCAAATCCACCCCCGGTGCGGTGGCGATGATGGTTGCGCCTTACAGCGAACAGACTTTCACCTTGCCCGCAGGCGCAAAGGGTGCCGTTACATGGACAGCCATTAACGACCATGGTGCACAAACGCCGCAGAAGCAGCAGGCCCTATAACACATCATGTTGGTAGCGTATGTCTTCGTTCTCAAATTACAGGCCGATCCTGAAGGGGGTCGCGTTAGCCATGCTGGCGTTATTCCAGCCTGCAAATGCGGACGACGAATTCAACCTGCGCATCCTTGAGCTGGACACTCCGCTGGAAAATACCGCTACCCTTAAAAATTTCATCGGGAATAACAGCTTACTGGCCGGAAGCTACCCCGTGACCATTATGTGGGGGCGGGACATCATCGATAAACGGACCGTGTCCTTTATACTGTCAGACGACAAGCAAAGGCTGCTGCCCGAACTGACCAAGGCCGACCTCCGTGATTTTGGCCTCAAGGTAGATACCCTGCCGGACATGAAAGATCTGGCTGATAGCGCCCGGGTAGAGGATATCTCGCATTTCATTGAAGGGGCGCAGTACGACTTTAATCAGGACGATCAAACCCTGAGTCTGGCGATCCCGCAGATTTACCGCGACCAAACGGCGTCAGGGACGATAAACCCAAAATACTGGGACGACGGAGCATCGGCCGCCTGGGCCAGCTACCAGGTCAGTGGCTCGCAGCAGGAATCAGATTCCGGTAAAAATACCTCCACCTGGCTGGGTCTGGATTCGGGCATTAACCTCGGCGCGTGGCGACTGCGTAATAACAGCACCTGGAGCGACACCGCCGGCTGGGATGCCATCAGTACCAGCCTGCAACGCGACATTAAAGCCTTACGAAGCCAGCTGGAGATTGGCCAGACTGCCACCAGCGGCGAGTTATTTGATAGCGTTCAGATGACGGGCGTAAAGCTTGAAACCGATATCTCCATGTTGCCAACCAGTCAGCAGGGGTTTGCGCCTGTGGTTCGCGGTATTGCCAATAGCGATGCGAAGGTCACCATCAAACAAAATGGCTATACCCTCTACCAGACCAACGTCGCCCCCGGTCCGTTTGAAATTCATGACTTAAGTCAGGTGACCTCCGGTGCCGATCTCGAAGTCACCGTAGAAGAAGCGGATGGCAGTGAACACAGCTTTATTCAGGCCAGCGCCTCGGTACCCATTCTTCAGCGGGAAGGGGCGTTTAAATATTCCCTCGCAGCAGGAACGTTTCGCGGTAATGAAGGGGAGGAAGAACCTGCTTTTGCGCAAGGAACGGCGATTTATGGCCTGCCTTACGGCGTGACGGTCTACTCCGGTGCGCTGGGAGCATCCCTTTATCATGCGTTTCTGGCCGGGGTCGGCGCGGATTTGGGGCGTTTCGGCTCGGCATCGGTTGACGTGACCGCCGCCCATACCCTGTTTGACGATGGCCGCGATCCCGCCAGCGGCTTGTCATGGCGCGCGCAGTATTCGAAAGACAATCCTGATACGGACACCACGGTCACCCTGGCGAGCTATCGCTATTCCACCGCCGGGTTTTATACCTTTCAGGAGGCTATCGACCAACGCGACAGCAACATTGACGACGGGATCTACACCTACCGACGGGTAAATAACCGTCGCAGCCGCATGCAGGTTAACCTCTCTCAGCGACTGGGGGACTGGGGCTCCACCTATGTTAACGCTTATCAGCAAAACTACTGGGATATGAGCGGCAGCGAACGCAGCGTGAGCGCCGGGTTTAGCTCAAGCTGGCGCGATATAACCTGGTCTGTCAGCTACAACCTGACCCGCACCCCGGATGCCGACAACGACAGGCAGCTGGCGCTGATGGTCAACATCCCTTTCTCACGCTGGCTGCCAAATTCATGGGCAAGCTACAGCATGACGACCGCCAGCGGCGGGTATACCTCTCATCAGGCCGGTATTGGCGGAACGGCGCTGGAGGATAATAAGCTCAGCTACAACCTTCAGCAGAGCTATACCAGCAACAATGCCGGATACGGTGCCAGTCTTTCAGGGCGCTACAGAGGATCGGCTGGCGAGGTCGGGCTGGGTTACAGCTACGGCGGCAGCAACAGGCAGTGGAATTACAACGCGAAAGGCTCGCTGGTGGCCCATGAACACGGGGTGACGCTCGGGCAGTCTGTGCGCGACGCCTTTGCCATCGTCCATATCAAAGAAGGCAGCAACGTGAAAGTCCAGAACGTGCGCGGGATTTATACCGACGCTTTTGGCAATGCGATTGTCCCGACGCTGACGGCCTATCGCCATAATGGCATCACCGTAAACACAGAGGATCGTGACGATCTGGATATCGAGCTCGCGACACAGGATGTGGTGCCAACCAAAGGGGCGGCCATGATGGCGAATTTTGATGCGCGTGCAGGCCAGCGCGCGCTGGTTACGCTGCTCTATCTCGGTAAACCCGTGCCGTTTGGGGCCATCGTCACGCTGGATAACACCTCCGCGATTGTCGGTGATGACGGGGAAGTCTGGCTAACCGGCCTGCAGGGGACTGTCGCGTTAAGCGTGCAGTGGGGAGAGGACGCCGGACAGCAGTGCAAAGGGACGTTGACCGTGCCTGCTGAGCGCGCGGCAAACATTTTAAAATCAACGGTGCATTGCCGTTAGGTGGGGAACGATGGGCAATGATTTAACACTCAGGCGTGCGCTGATGAGCATAGGGTTGCTGGCTGCTGCGGGGGCGTTGTCGCCTGCGTATGCCAACACAACCTGTGTCGGCAACCAGCTGGATAATGGGGTACTCAATTTTCAACTTCCGGCCATTATCCGAGTGGACCCCGATCTCCCGGTGGGTTCCATTATCTATGAAGACAGTATTGAAAGCGGTCGGGTTGAGATGGAGTGCCAAAACACCGGCAATAAATACAAAGGCTACGTTGCGTTAACCGACAGCGATGCGCGCAACGGGGTTATTGAGGGCGTTTACCAGACTAACGTTCCGGGTATCGGCATCCGTATGGCACAAGCCCGGGACAGCACCGCGACCTTTACCTCTTCAGACATTATTACGCCGATGCATTTTGTCAGTTACGGTGGCAGCGGATGGAGCATCATCGATACCACCTTCCATGGCGCGCTTCAGTTGGTCGTCACGGGAGAGGTGAAAGAGGGGTATCTGGATACGTCCAGGCTGACAGCAGAAGAGAAGTGGGGACAGGACGTGGTAGCACAGATGCTAATCTCCCCCGGCAGTGTGCAAATCGTAACGGCATCGCATACCTGCAATCTGGTGGATAAAAATATCTATGTTCCACTGAAAACGGTAAATGCCGGGGATTTTGATAATAACTATTCCGACATTCTCACTGATGAGCGTTTCAAAATCTCCCTGACCGAGTGCTCGGCGGATACCCGTGTGGACTTCCGGTTCACCAGTAGCGGTTCTACCGGGGTAACCAATGGTCACACCCTGAATATTGCGGATAGCGCCCAGGCCGCCTCGGGGATAGGTATCCAGATTCTGGATAAGAACAATACACCGCTGACGTTCGACCAGGACTACACCGCCACCACCAGCACGGGCGATAAAGAGGCCGTGGATATCCCACTGAAAGCGCGGTACATCAAAACGGGTGACGTGAGACCTGGCAAAGTCGATGCCGTAGCCACATTTGATGTGTTCTACCGATAAATGCACCACACCCGCGCCAGCGGGTTAAGTGCGATCAATTTTCTAACCTCATTAACCCTCTCTTTTCATCTGGTTATTTCTTAAACCCTTAATTCTCGTAGGGCCGCTTACTGCTTGCTATGCCGCCAGCGTTTCGCATATTATTCTGCGGTCATAATAATAATTCTCGTTTACGTTATCATTCACTCTTTCATCAGAGAACCATCATGGCGCTTTCCAATACTGCTCAGCCAATTAACACGACGCTGCGTAAAATCGCAGTTGTTGTCGCCACAGCGGTTACCGGCATGTCTGCATATGCACAGGCGGCTGAAACCCCGAAAAAAGAAGATACCATTACCGTTACTGCCGCGCCGGCTGCACAGGAGAGTGCCTGGGGCCCTGCTGCGACGATTGCCGCAAGACAATCCGCCACCGGGACCAAAACGGATACCCCTATTCAAAAAGTTCCGCAGTCCATTTCAGTGGTCACTGCAGAAGAGATGGCGCTGCATCAGCCTAAATCCGTGAAAGAAGCCCTCAGCTATACCCCGGGCGTTGCGGTGGGCACGCGTGGTGCATCCAATACCTATGACTATCTGATCATCCGTGGTTTCGCTGCCGACGGCCAAAGCCAGAACAACTATCTGGATGGCCTGAAGATGCAGGGCAACTTCTATAACGACGCGGTGATCGACCCTTATATGCTGGAGCGCGCAGAAATCATGCGCGGTCCGGTTTCCGTTCTGTACGGAAAAAGCAGCCCTGGCGGCCTGCTGAACATGGTAAGCAAGCGCCCAACCACGGAGCAGCTGCGCGAAATCCAGTTCAAAATGGGCACCGACAACCTGTTCCAGACCGGCTTCGACTTCAGCGATGCGATCGATGACGACGGCGTTTACTCTTACCGTCTGACCGGCGTGGCGCGTTCCAACAATGCGCAGCAGGATGATAAAGGTGAGCAGCGTTACGCCATCGCGCCAGCGTTCTCCTGGCGTCCGGACGATAAAACCACCTTCACTTTCCTCTCATACTTCCAGAACGAGCCGGAAACGGGCTACTACGGCTGGTTGCCAAAAGAGGGCACGGTTGATCCGCTGCCAAACGGCAGCCGTCTGCCGACCAATTTCAACGAAGGTGCGAAGAACAACACCTATTCCCGTAACCAGAAAATGGTGGGATATAGCTTCGATCACGCCTTCAACGACACCTTTACCGTGCGTCAGAACCTGCGTTATGCGCAGAATAAAACCTCGCAGAACAGCGTGTATGGCTACGGTATGTGCTCCGATCCTCTCTATTCAAGCAATCCGGCAACCAGCCCGTGTGCGAGCGTTCCACAGTCCCAGTGGGGTCATACGCTGACGCGTCAGTACGTCATTGATAATGAGAAGCTGGAAAACTTCACTGTCGATACCCAACTGCAGAGCAAGTTCGCGACGGGTGCCGTCGATCATACCCTGCTGACCGGCGTTGATTTCATGCGTATGCGTAATGATATCGACTCCTGGTTCGGTTACGCCGGCTCCGTTGCGCCTTCGGATATCTACAATCTGGATCGCGGCGACTTCGATTTCGGTTCGCACCCTGGCCCATCCGGGGCTTATCAGGTGCTGAACAAGCAGAAGCAGACCGGGGTATACGCACAGGATCAGATCGAGTGGGATAAAGTTCTGGTGACGCTGGGCGGACGTTATGACTGGGCGAAACAGGATTCCCTGAATCGCGTTGCCGGCACGACGGATTCCCGTAATGACAAAGAGTTTACCTGGCGTGGCGGTGTTAACTACCTGTTCGATAACGGGGTAACGCCTTACTTCAGCTATAGCGAATCCTTTGAACCTTCTTCTCAGGCAGGTGAGGGCGGTAAGATCTTTGCACCGTCTAAAGGCAAACAGTACGAAGCGGGCGTGAAATATGTGCCAAGCGATCGTCCTGTCGTCGTGACCGGTGCGCTGTACCAGCTTACCAAATCTAACAACCTGATGGCCGATCCGGCGGGGGGCATTTTCTCCGTAGAAGGCGGCGAGATCCGTGCTCGCGGCGTCGAGCTTGAAGCGAAAGCGGCGTTGTCTGCCAGCGTGAACGTTGTCGGTTCTTACACCTACACCGACGCTGAATACACCACCGACACCAATTACAAAGGCAACACGCCGGCTCAGGTGCCAAAACACATGGCGTCCGTATGGGGCGATTACACCCTGTTTGACGGCGCGCTGTCCGGCCTGACCCTGGGAACCGGCGTACGTTACACAGGCTCCAGCAAAGGTGACCCGGCGAACAGCTTCACCGTGGGCAGCTACACCGTGGTGGATGCGCTGGTCCGTTACGATCTGGCCCGTGTTGGCCTGGCGGGTTCCAACGTGGCGCTGCACGTGAACAACCTGTTCGATCGTGAATACGTTGCCAGCTGCTTTAACACCTACGGTTGCTTCTGGGGTGCTGAACGTCAGGTTGTCGCGACTGCGACCTTCCGCTTCTAATCTCTCTTCGGGCACGGTTTTCCGTGCCCTTTTTATTAAAGTTGGCTGACATGCAGGACAATAAAACGCGCTCCGACACCACCTTTGCTCTCAACAACCTCTCCTTTCGCGTACCCGGGCGCACGCTACTGCATCCGCTCTCTTTGACGTTCCCTGCCGGAAAAGTGACGGGCCTGATTGGTCATAACGGCTCAGGCAAATCAACGTTGCTCAAAATGCTGGGGCGTCATCAACCGCCGTCGGAAGGCGAGATCCTGCTGGACGGTCAACCGCTGGAGAGCTGGAGCAGTAAAGCTTTTGCCCGCAAGGTGGCGTATCTGCCGCAGCAGTTACCGCAGGCAGAAGGGATGACGGTGCGCGAGCTGGTGGCGATTGGGCGTTATCCGTGGCACGGTGCGCTCGGACGTTTTGGTGTCGCCGACAGAGAGAAAGTGGACGAGGCGATTGCGCTGGTAGGCTTAAAGCCGCTGGCGCACCGTCTGGTGGATAGCCTGTCCGGCGGCGAACGTCAGCGGGCGTGGATTGCGATGCTGGTGGCGCAGGACAGCCGCTGCCTGCTGCTTGATGAACCGACCTCGGCGCTGGATATCGCCCACCAGGTTGACGTGCTTGCGCTGGTGCATCGCTTAAGCCAGCAGCGTGGCCTGACGGTGATCGCGGTGCTGCATGATATTAATATGGCCGCGCGCTACTGCGACTATCTGGTGGCGCTGCGTGGCGGAGAGATGATTGCCCAGGGCACACCTTCTGAACTGATGCGCAGCGACACTCTGGAGCACATTTACGGTATTCCAATGGGTATTTTACCTCACCCTGCCGGGGCCGCACCGGTGAGCTTCGTCTACTGATGCAGGATCCCATCTCACTTAGCCGCCGCCGTCTGTTAACGGCGATGGCGCTCTCACCCCTGCTGTTCAACATGAACAGGGCTCAGGCGGCTGCGATCGATCCGCACCGCATCGTTGCCCTGGAGTGGCTGCCTGTCGAGTTGATGCTGGCGCTGGGCATCACGCCCTACGGTGTGGCCGATATTCCGAACTATACCCTGTGGGTGAACGAGCCAAAATTACCCGATTCGGTGATCGACATCGGTCTGCGCACCGAACCGAATCTTGAACTGCTCACGCAGATGAAACCATCATATCTGTTCTGGTCAGCGGGATATGGGCCGTCGGAAGAGACGCTGGCGCGTATCGCGCCGGGCCGGGGTTTTTCCTTTAGCGACGGGAAAAAACCGCTGACAATGGCGAAAAATTCCATTAACGAGATGGCGCAGTTCCTGAACCGCGAAGCGGCGGCGAAACGCCATCTTGACGAATTCGATGCCCTGATTGACTCCCTCAAACCGCGCTTTGCCCACCGTGGCGATCGGCCTTTGCTGATGGTCACGCTGCTGGACGCCCGTCATATGCTGGTCTTTGGTAAAAACTGCCTGTTCCAGGAAGTGCTCGACAGCTTTGGGATCCGCAATGCCTGGGAAGGGGAGATGACCTTCTGGGGCAGCACCACCGTGGGTATCGACCGTCTGGCGGCGTTTCGTGATGTTGACGTTCTGTGCTTCGACCACGGCAACGAGCGCGAGATGCAAACCCTGATGACTACCCCGCTGTGGCAGGCGATGCCGTTTGTGCGCGCCCAGCGTTTCCTGCGTGCGCCAGCGGTGTGGTTCTACGGTGCAACGCTGTCGGCCATGCATTTTGCCCGCGTGCTGGACACGGCGCTGGGAGGCAGAGCATGAGTACACGTATTGCACGTTTTCCGGCCCTGCTGCTGACGCTGATTTTTATCGCAGCGCTGGCGTTGACCGGGTTCAATCTGTCGACGGCTTTGCCCCGCAGCCAGTGGGGCGCAGCCCTCGCCGCGCCGGATATCGATAACATTCAACAGATGCTGTTTCACTACAGCCTGCTGCCGCGCCTGGCGATTTCGCTGCTGGTGGGGGCCGGGCTGGGGCTTGTCGGCGTCTTGTTCCAGCAGGTGCTGCGTAACCCGCTGGCAGAACCGACGACGCTCGGCGTCGCGACGGGCGCGCAGCTTGGGATCACCATCACGACGCTTTGGGCGCTGCCTGGGGCGTTAACCACGCAGTTTGCCGCGCTTGCCGGAGCATGTGTGGTCGGCGCGCTGGTGTTCGGCGTCGCCTGGGGTAAACGTCTCTCGCCGGTCACCTTGATTCTGGCCGGTCTGGTAGTGAGCCTCTACTGCGGGGCGATTAACCAGCTGCTGGTGCTGTTCCATCACGATCAGCTGCAAAGCATGTTCCTGTGGAGTACCGGCACGCTCACGCAAACCGACTGGAGCGTGGTGCAGCGTCTGTGGCCGCAGCTGATCGGCGGCGTGGTGTTGACGCTGCTGCTGTTACGCCCGCTGACGCTGATGGGGCTAGAGGATGGCGTCGCGCGTAATCTCGGGCTGGCGCTGTCGCTGGCGCGTCTGGCCGCGCTGACCCTGGCGATTGTGCTCAGTGCGCTGCTGGTAAACGCGGTGGGCATCATCGGCTTTATCGGGCTATTTGCACCGCTGCTGGCGAAAATGCTCGGTGCGCGCCGTCTGCTGGCGCGCCTGATGCTGGCCCCGCTCATCGGAGCGCTGATCCTCTGGCTTTCCGATCAGCTTATCCTCTGGCTGGCGCGCGTGTGGATGGAAGTCTCGACCGGTTCGGTGACGGCGCTGATCGGCGCGCCGCTGCTGCTGTGGCTGCTGCCACGCCTGCGCAGCATCAGCGCACCGGCCATGGATGCCGGGGATAAAATACATGCAGAGCGGCAGTCGGTGCTGTGGTTTAGCCTGGCCGGGCTGGCGGTGCTGATTATCGCCGCCTTCGCGGCGCTTTCTCTGGGACGTGATGCGACAGGCTGGCACTGGGCGACGGGCGACCTGCTCCACGAACTGTTGCAATGGCGCTGGCCGCGGATCTTCTCCGCGCTGATTGCGGGTGTGATGCTGGCGGTTGCGGGCTGTATTATTCAGCGTCTGACCGGTAACCCGATGGCCAGCCCGGAAGTGCTGGGGATCAGCTCCGGCGCTGCGTTCGGTGTGGTGCTAATGCTGTTCCTCGTGCCGGGAGATGCCTTTGGCTGGCTGATGCCTGCCGGGAGTATCGGCGCGGCGGTGACGCTGCTGATCATTTTGATTGCCTCCGGTCGCGGCGGCTTCTCCCCGCACCGTATGCTGCTGGCCGGGATGGCGCTCAGTACGGCGTTTACGATGCTGCTGATGATGTTACAGGCCAGCGGTGATCCACGTATGGCGCAGATCCTGACCTGGATCGCCGGCTCTACCTATGGAGCCACCGGCAGCCAGGTGATTCACACCGGGATCGTGATGATCGTGCTGTTGGCCATTGTGCCGCTGTGTCGACGCTGGATGACTATCCTGCCGCTTGGCGGTGAAACCGCGCGTGCGGTGGGGATGGCGCTGACGCCAACGCGGGTGGGACTGCTGCTGCTGGCGGCATGTCTGACGGCCACGGCGACCATGACCATCGGCCCGCTGAGCTTTGTGGGGTTAATGGCGCCGCATATCGCCAGAATGATGGGGTTCCGCCGGACGATGCCACACATCGTCATGTCTGCCCTGACGGGCGGCGTGATGCTGGTCTTTGCTGACTGGTGCGGAAGAATGGTGCTGTTCCCGTATCAGATCCCAGCCGGGCTGCTGTCGACCTTTATCGGTGCGCCGTACTTTATTTATCTGCTGAGAAAGCAGAGTCGGTAGGATGTATTTCACCCTCTCCCTGCGGGAGAGGGTGTTTACCTACCTTCTCCCTCTCCCTGTGGGAGAGGGCCGGGGTGAGGGCATCAGGCCGCACATCATTACAGCTTCGCAAACACCTTACGCGCTGCGTCGATGGTCTTATTGATATCGTCTTTGCTGTGCGCCACGGACATAAAGCCCGCCTCAAACGCTGACGGTGCCAGATACACGCCTTCTTCCAGCATCAGGTGGAAGAAGCGCTTGAAGCGTTCCACGTCGCACTTCACCACGTCCTGATAGCAGGTCACGGTTTTCGCCTCGGTGAAGAAGATCCCGAACATGCCGCCAACGTGGTTCACCACCAGCGGAATACCCGCTTCTTCAGCCGCCTCCAGCAGGCCGTCGGCAAGCTGGGTGGTCAGGTCGGTGAGGGTGTTATGAATACCCGGCTGCGCGACCTCGGTCAGACAGGCAAAGCCCGCCGCCATGGCAATCGGGTTACCGGAGAGCGTTCCCGCCTGGTACACCGGGCCGGTTGGCGCGAGCGCTTCCATCACCTCTTTGCGCCCGCCAAACGCACCTACCGGCATACCGCCGCCGATGATTTTGCCAAGGCAGGTCAGATCCGGGACGACGTCGTAGTAAGACTGCGCGCCCGCCAGCGCCACGCGGAAGCCGGTCATCACTTCATCGATAATCAGCAGCGCGCCAAATTCGTCGCACAGGGCGCGCAGGCCCGGCAGGAACTCGGGCTGAGGCGGAATACAGTTCATGTTGCCCGCGACCGGTTCAACGATAATGCAGGCGATCTCCTGTGGATACTGCTCGAACGCTTCGCGAACGGTGTTGAGATCGTTATAGGTGCAGGTCAGGGTGTGCTTAGCGAAGTCCGCAGGTACGCCCGGAGAGTTTGGCTGGCCGAGGGTCAGCGCGCCGGAGCCGGCTTTCACCAGCAGGCAGTCCGCGTGGCCGTGGTAGCAGCCTTCAAATTTGATGATCTTGTCGCGGCCGGTAAACCCGCGCGCCAGACGGATCGCGCTCATGGTCGCTTCCGTGCCCGAGTTCACCATGCGCACCATGTCCATCGTCGGCACCAGTTCGGTCACCAGCGCCGCCATTTTGACTTCCATCTCGGTTGGCGCGCCGAAGCTCAGACCGCGCTGGGCCGCTTCAATCACCGCGTTACGGATAGCCGGGTGGTTATGCCCCAGCACCATCGGACCCCAGGAACCGACATAATCGATATAGGCTTTGCCATCGACATCAAACAGGTACGCGCCGTCAGCGCGTTCAATAAACAGCGGCGTTCCACCTACGCCGGTAAAGGCGCGAACCGGCGAGTTCACGCCGCCTGGAATAAGCTCGCGGGCTGCACTGTAGAGGTTTTCTGACTTGCTCATGGCGTGGTTCCTGGTTCGTATAAAATGATTAAGCACACTATTCTAAGTGATCCGCGGAGGGTTATGAAATGTTTGCCCTAATAACGCCTAAACAATTGTTAAGGATTATTCAGAGGACGATGGCGCAGTCTCTGGTAAAATCCTTGCGGCAATTTGTATGACGATAAAAGAACCGGACATGAAATCAGACTCTCCTTCTTTTGAAGAACAACAGTTTACGCGTGCGCAGCGACGCATCAGCATTCGTCGATTGCTTAACCGCGATAAGACTCCGCTGGCTATTTTGCTGGCCGCCGCCGTGGTAGGCACCGTTGCGGGGCTGCTGGGCGTGGCGTTCGAAAGGGCGGTCAATAGCGTCCTCAACTGGCGTATCGGCACCATCGCCGGGTATGCGGATCGCGAGTGGCTGGTCTGGGTATGGGCGTTTGGCCTGTCGGCACTGCTGGCGATGGTGGGGTATTTTCTGGTGCGCAAATTCGCGCCGGAGGCGGGGGGATCCGGTATCCCGGAAATTGAGGGGGCGCTCGAAGAGATGCGTCCGGTGCGCTGGTGGCGCGTAATCCCGGTGAAATTCATCGGCGGCATGGGCACGCTCGGGGCGGGCATGGTTCTCGGCAGGGAAGGGCCGACGGTGCAGCTCGGGGGTAACGTCGGGCGCATGATCGGCGATCTGTTCCGCATGCGCAGCGCCGAGGCGCGTCATACGCTTCTGGCAACCGGTGCGGCGGCGGGGCTTTCCGCGGCGTTTAATGCGCCGCTGGCGGGCATCCTGTTTATTATCGAGGAGATGCGCGCCCAGTTTCGCTATAACCTGATTTCGATTAAAGCGGTGTTCACCGGCGTAATCATGTCGAGCATTGTCTTTCGGATTTTCAATGGCGAAGGAGCCGTCATTGAAGTCGGTAAGCTGACCAATGCGCCGGTTAATACCCTGTGGCTTTACCTGGTGCTCGGGATGATTTTTGGCGTCGTCGGCCCGCTTTTCAACACGCTTATTTTGCGCGCGCAGGATATGTTCCAGCGCATTCACGGCGGCAATACGACCAAATGGGTGCTGGTGGGCGGACTACTGGGTGGGGCCTGCGGCATCCTTGGGTTTATCGAGCCGAATGCGGTTGGCGGCGGGTTCGGGCTGATCCCCATCGCGGTGGCGGGCAATTTCAGCGTTGGGCTGCTGTTGTTTATGTTTATCTCGCGCGTTATTACCACGGTGCTGTGCTTTTCCTCCGGCGCGCCTGGCGGCATTTTCGCTCCCATGCTGGCGCTTGGCACGCTGTTGGGTACCGCGTTTGGCATGGCTGCGGCTTCGGGTTTTCCGGCGTATCATCTTGAGGCAGGGACCTTTGCGGTGGCGGGAATGGGGGCGCTGCTGGCGGCCTCGCTTCGTGCCCCGTTGACCGGGATCGTGCTGGTTCTTGAGATGACCGACAATTATCAGCTCATTTTGCCAATGATCATTACCTGCCTCGGCGCGACACTATTAGCCCAATTCCTCGGTGGAAAACCGCTATACTCCACCATTCTTGCCCGTACCCTGGCGAAACAGGAGGCTGAACAGGCCTCGACGCAGAATACTTGAATGAATTACCAGGGTATTAGATAATGAACAAAAGAATTGGGTGATTTTTACCCAATCGCAGTAAGCAGTATTCATGGGAGCATAAGATGAGTGATGACGTAGCGCTGCCGCTGCAATTTACCGAAGCAGCAGCCAACAAAGTGAAAACCCTGATTGCCGACGAAGACAATCCGGATCTGAAACTGCGTGTCTATATTACGGGCGGCGGCTGTAGCGGCTTCCAGTACGGTTTTACCTTTGACGACCAGGTGAACGATGGTGATATGACTATCGAGAAGCAGGGCGTCGCGCTGGTGGTTGACCCGATGAGCCTGCAATATCTGGTGGGCGGTGCGGTTGACTACACCGAAGGTCTGGAAGGTTCGCGTTTTGTGGTGACCAACCCAAATGCGACAAGCACCTGCGGGTGTGGTTCTTCGTTCAGCATTTAAAGCTGAATGCACATACAGGCCCGGTTAGCGTAGCGCCACCGGGCTTATCAACGACAGTTATCTGGCATTTTCATCCAGCGCAAACGTCGGCAGTTTCAGGTGCCAGCGTATCGCCGCTAAACGTATCACCAGCGTCACCACCATCCCCAGCATCGCCGCATTCTCCAGCGGAACGGCAAAGGTGTAATACGCCGTCGCATGAACGATCCCGCCGATAATACAGGCCGTCGCGTAGATTTCCGTTCGCAGGATCATCGGGACTTCACGCGCCAGAATATCGCGAATGATGCCGCCGCCTACGCCGGTTAACACCCCCATACAGATCGCCACCATCGGGCCGGTTCCGGCAAGAAATGCTTTGTTTACGCCGATGCCCACAAACACGGCCAGGCCGACGGCATCCAGCACCGGAAGCACCCATTTGGGTAGCCTGCGGGGCTGTCGCACCAGAACGATGGTTAACAGACAGGTGACCATCGCCACCACCATATCGGTTGGGTCTTTGACCCAAAATACCGGACCGTTGGCCAGCGCCATGTCGCGGATCGTCCCACCGCCAACCGCCGTGACCACGCCCAGGACTAACACGCCAAACGGATCCATGCGCAGTTTCCCGGCGAGTAACACGCCGGAGATAGCAAAAACGGCTGTGCCAAGTATATCCAGCCAATACACGAGCATCCTGAAATCCTCGAAAGGGGGCCTGTAACGATGTTATTGACTCTCTGCCAGCGCGGCACAGAGTTGTTTTGCGGCGAGGATAATACGCGGGCTGGCGCGTTCAAACCAGTCGCTGTTTAGGGCGATTACCGGAATTTTGAGCTGGCGTTGCCAGAATTGTTCTATTTTAGGAATCTCACTCGCATTTCCGACCACCACAATTGCCTGCGGCTGCCGGGCGAGTACCTGTTCCCGACTGACCTGCGGCCACGGCACGCGGCTTGCGGCAAAGATATTTTCGCCACCGCAGAGTTCAAGCACCTGGTTCTGGATGGAGCCTTTGCCGGTGGTGAACAGCGGCTGGCTGCCAAACTGCAGGAAGACCCGTTTTTTAGCGGGAGTGTCGTATCTGGCTTTCAGCGCCGCATAGTCGCTGAGCATCTGCTGTGCAGCCTGTTCGGCTTTTATCGGCGTAGGGCTAAAAGGGGCGAGGGCGCGCAGCGCCTGGGCAACTTGCTCGACGCTCACCGCATCTACCCACATCACCTTGATCCCAAGCGACGCAAGCTGGTTAACCTGACGTTCGGCATTGCCGCCGCGCCAGGCCAGCACCAGATCCGGCTTTAGCGCCACAATGCGCTCCAGATTCATTCCCTGCCAGGTGGCGACCTGTTCGATGCCCGCGGCCTGCGCCGGGTAGTCTGAAAAGCTGCTGACGCCGACGGGGACGATCCCGGCCGCGAAGGCCAGCTCGGTATTTGCCGGCGAGAGGGTAATGACGCGCGGCGCAGCGAACAGCCAGGCCGGGGCGAGCAGAAGCAGGGCGCTCAGCGCCCTTACGATCCCTTTACCCACGAGCCAGTTTCTGCACCAGGGTTTCCACCATCACGGTGGACTGTTTTGCCGCAACGGCCAGGAACTCGTCGAAGCTCAGGTGCGATTGCTGGTCGGCCACGTCAGAGATGGCGCGAACCACCACGAACGGCACGCTGAAGTTATGGCAAACGTGGGCGATAGCGGTGGCTTCCATCTCAACGGCCACGGCCTGCGGGAAGTTATGGCGAATTTTCGCCAGGCCTACAGAACCGTTGATAAAGGCATCACCGCTGACGATCAGCCCGCGAACCGCGTTGAGGTTCAGCTCAGCGATGCAGTTTTCCGCGGCGGCAACCAGTTTGTCGTCGGCTTTAAAGCCTGCCGGGCAGCCCGGAAGCTGGCCGTACTCGTAGCCAAAGGCCGTCACGTCCGCATCGTGATAACGCGCTTCGTCAGACACGACGATATCACCCACTTTCAGCGTCGGCGCCAGACCGCCCGCAGAACCGGTATTAATGATGAGGTCCGGTTTGCAGCGTTCGAGCAGCAGCGTTGCGCCCAGCGCCGCAGCCACTTTACCGATGCCTGATTTCAGCAGAGCAACGTCAACGCCGTTCAGCTGGCCGGTATAGATCTCACAACCACCCAGCGAAAGGGTCTGACGGTTCTCGATTTTGTCACGCAGCAGCGTAACTTCTTCTTCCATTGCACCAATAATGCCGATTTTCATAGATTTACTCGCGATGTGCCTTGTTAAGGGGCATAGTCTATCATGCGGTTAAGAGGAAACGCATTCTCACGCGGGGGAGCACATGTCACCAATCGATTTTCGAACCAAAATTAACTGGCACCGTCGTTTCCGTTCGCCGCAGGGCGAAAAGAGCGAACATGAGATTTTGCGCATCTTCGAAAGCGACCGTGGGCGCATCATTAACTCTCCGGCGATCCGCCGTCTGCAGCAAAAAACGCAGGTGTTCCCGCTGGAACGTAACGCGGCGGTGCGCACGCGCCTGACGCACTCTATGGAAGTTCAGCAGGTGGGGCGTTACATCGCCAAAGAAATTCTGAGCCGCCTCAAAGAGCAGCGGCTGCTGGAGACCTATCACCTTGACGAGCTGACCGGGCCTTTCGAAAGCATCGTCGAGATGGCCTGCCTGATGCACGATATCGGCAATCCGCCTTTTGGTCATTTCGGCGAGGCGGCCATCAATGACTGGTTTAAACAGCGACTCTTCCCCACGGACGCGAGCAGCCAGCCGCTCAGCGACGACCGCTGCGTGGTGCGGGATTTACGCCTGCGCGAAGGGGAAGAGGGGCTAAACGATCTGCGGCGCAAGGTGCGTCAGGATCTGTGTCATTTCGAAGGGAATGCTCAGGGCATCCGCCTGGTGCACACCCTGATGCGCATGAACCTGACGTGGGCACAGGTGGGCTGCATCCTCAAATATACACGGCCAGCCTGGTGGATGGGGGAAACGCCCGCGAGCCACAGCTATCTGATGAAGAAACCGGGGTATTATTTATCCGAAGAAGAGTATATAGCGCGGTTGCGTAATGCGCTGTCATTGACCCCGAACGGGCGCTTTCCATTGACGTGGATTATGGAAGCTGCCGACGATATCTCCTATTGCGTGGCCGACCTCGAAGACGCCGTAGAGAAAAGAATATTTAGCGTCGAAGAACTTTATCAGCATCTTTATGACGCCTGGGGTAAACATGAAAAAGGGTCTTTGTTTGCGCAGGTCGTAGAAAATGCCTGGGAGAAATCGCGTGCGAATACGCTGAGCCGCAGCACGGAAGATCAGTTCTTTATGTATTTGCGGGTCAATACATTAAATAAACTGGTGCCGTATGCCGCCTCGCGTTTTATTGATAACCTGCCGATGGTCTACAGCGGCGAATTTAATCACGCGTTGCTGGAAGATGACAGCAGCTATAGCCAACTGCTTGAGCTCTATAAAAATGTCGCGGTGCGCCACGTTTTCAGCCACCCGGACGTGGAGCAACTGGAGCTGCAGGGATACCGGGTGATCAGCGGTTTGCTCGACATTTATCAACCCCTGCTGCAATTATCCGTCGATGAATTTAGCGAGCTGGTGGAAAACGAGCGCGTGCGGCGAATTCCGATTGAATCCCGGCTGTATCAAAAACTGTCGACCCGCCATCGTCTGGCCTATGTCGAAGCCATCAGTAAACTGGACCGGAACGCTGCTCAATGGCCGGTGATGGAATATTATTATCGCTGCCGCCTTATTCAGGACTATATCAGCGGCATGACAGATTTGTATGCCTGGGATGAATACCGCAAGCTGATGGCGGTTGAATAAGCCCGTAGTTTTGTAAAGACGACCAATAAATTTTTACTTTTTCCATAAACTTAATCCCGGAACTAAGCGGTATAAAACGAATCTGAGTTACACAGCAATTTTGCGTTATCTGTAAATTGAGATTGAGAAACATGAAAAAAACCACGTTAGCAATGAGTGCACTGGCTCTGAGTTTAGGTTTAGCGCTGTCTCCTCTGTCTGCTACTGCAGCCGAGACCGCGTCTTCGGCAGCAACCGCGCAGCAGATGCCAAGCCTGGCACCGATGCTCGAGAAGGTGATGCCATCGGTGGTGAGTATCAACGTTGAGGGCAGCACCACCGTCAATACGCCGCGTATGCCGCGTAACTTCCAGCAGTTCTTTGGTGATAACTCACCGTTCTGCCAGGACGGTTCGCCATTCCAGAGCTCCCCATTCTGTCAGGGCGGTGGCCCAGGGGATGACGGTCAGGGCGGTGGCGGCCAGCAGCAGAAATTCATGGCGCTCGGTTCGGGCGTTATCATTGACGCCGCGAAAGGCTATGTCGTGACCAACAACCACGTTGTTGATAACGCCAGCACCATCAAAGTGCAGCTGAGCGATGGCCGTAAGTTCGACGCCAAAGTCGTCGGCAAAGATCCGCGCTCGGATATCGCGCTGATCCAGATTCAGGATCCGAAAAACCTGACGGCGATTAAGCTTGCTGACTCTGATGCCCTGCGCGTCGGTGACTACACGGTCGCTATCGGTAACCCGTTTGGTCTGGGTGAAACCGTGACCTCCGGTATCGTTTCTGCGCTGGGCCGTAGCGGCCTTAACGCGGAAAACTACGAAAACTTCATTCAGACGGATGCGGCCATCAACCGTGGTAACTCCGGCGGTGCGCTGGTGAACCTGAACGGCGAGCTGATTGGTATCAACACCGCGATCCTCGCCCCGGACGGCGGCAACATCGGGATCGGCTTTGCTATCCCAAGCAATATGGTGAAAAACCTGACCGCGCAGATGGTGCAGTATGGCCAGGTGAAACGCGGTGAGCTGGGGATTATGGGCACCGAGCTGAACTCCGAACTGGCGAAAGCCATGAAAGTTGACGCTCAGCGCGGCGCATTCGTAAGCCAGGTCATGGCGAACTCGTCTGCAGCGAAAGCGGGCATCAAAGCGGGTGATGTGATCACTTCCCTGAACGGTAAGCCGATCAGCAGCTTTGCCGCCCTGCGCGCCGAAGTGGGTTCCATGCCTATCGGCAGCAAAGTGACCCTTGGCCTGCTGCGTGACGGCAAGCCGGTTAACGTGAGCCTGGAGCTGCAGCAGAGCAGTCAGAATCAGGTGGATTCCAGCACTATCTTCAGCGGTATCGAAGGGGCTGAGATGAGCAACAAAGGCCAGGATAAAGGCGTGGTGGTGAATAACGTGAAGGCGAATTCACCGGCTGCTCGTATCGGCCTGAAAAAAGGCGATGTCATCATGGGCGCTAACCAGCAGCCGGTGAAAAACATTGCTGAACTGCGCAAAATTCTCGACAGCAAACCTTCCGTGCTGGCGCTGAATATTCAGCGTGGTGATACCTCTATCTACCTGCTGATGCAGTAATTCCCTCAAGCCCCTGCACATTGCGTGCAGGGGCTTTTCGCTTTTCTGTGACCCTTTCCACAAGTCCATACTTCTCTCCCTGAGTTTGTGCATCTGCACAATGCAGCGCTGTCGGTACTCCCCTATGCTTGAGCTCTGCTCACAGGAGGGTTACATGGCTGGCTGGCATCTTGATACCAAAATGGCGCAGGATATCGTGGCGCGCACCATGCGCATCATTGATACCAATATCAACGTAATGGATGCCCGCGGGCGCATTATTGGCAGCGGCGACCGTGAGCGGATTGGTGAATTGCACGAAGGGGCGCTGCTGGTGCTCTCTCAGGGCCGCGTGGTGGATATCGACGATGCGGTGGCGAAACACCTGCACGGCGTGCGCCAGGGGATCAACCTGCCGCTGCGTCTTGAAGGTGAAATCGTTGGCGTGATCGGCCTGACCGGCGAACCTGAATCCCTGCGTAAATACGGCGAACTGGTGTGCATGACCGCCGAGATGATGCTGGAGCAGTCGCGCCTGATGCACCTGCTGGCGCAGGACAGCCGCCTGCGTGAAGAGCTGGTCATGAACCTGATTCAGGCGGAGGAGCACACCCCGGCGCTGAGCGAGTGGGCACAGCGGCTGGGTATCGATCTTAATCAGCCGCGCGTGGTAGCCGTTATTGAAGTGGACAGCGGCCAGCTTGGCGTGGACAGCGCGATGGCGGAGCTGCAACAGCTGCAAAATGCCCTGGCGACGCCGGAGCGCAATAACCTGGTGGCGATCGTCTCCCTGACCGAAATGGTGGTGCTGAAGCCCGCGCTGAATGCGTTTGGCCGCTGGGATGCGGAAGACCACCGCCGTCGCGTGGATCAGCTGATTGCGCGCATGAAAGAGAACGGTCAGCTGCGTTTTCGCGTGGCGTTGGGAAATTACTTCACCGGACCAGGAAGCATTGCCCGATCGTGGCGCACCGCGCGTACCACCATGATGGTGGGGAAGCAGCGTATGCCGGAGAGCCGGAGCTAT
Source organism: Enterobacter sp. V87_3 (assembly GCF_029967835.1). Taxonomy (NCBI): domain Bacteria; kingdom Pseudomonadati; phylum Pseudomonadota; class Gammaproteobacteria; order Enterobacterales; family Enterobacteriaceae; genus Enterobacter; species Enterobacter sp. V87_3. Next base: position 170,337 of record NZ_JASCAM010000011.1, read on the forward strand.
TTCTATCAGGATCTGATGCTGCCGGTGCTTCTCGACAGCCTGCGCGGCGGCTGGCAGGCCAACGAGCTGGCGCGCCCGCTGGTGCGTCTGAAAGCGATGGATAATAACGGCCTGCTGCGCCGGACGTTGCAGGCGTGGTTCCGCCATAACGTGCAGCCCCTGGCGACGTCAAAAGCGCTGTTTATTCATCGTAATACGCTGGAGTATCGGCTTAATCGAATTTCGGAGCTGACGGGGTTGGATCTGGGGAATTTCGACGACCGGCTGCTGCTGTATGTGGCGCTTCAGCTGGATGAACAGAGATGATGCTGTGCGCGGTTTTCACCCTCTCCCTGTGGGAGAGGGCCGGGGTGAGGGCATCGGGCCGCACCGTTACTTATTGCGCGTAAGCTTCTCAAGATCCGCTTCAATCTCGCTGATCTTATGGGTGACAACGCTTTCCAGATGACGGAGGTCATCCAGGATCTTACGTTTAAGATCGACTTCAGTACGATCGCGCTGGCAGATCTGATCAAGTTCATCGATCACGTAGCGCAGGTTAGGGCTGATCTCCTGAACTTCTTTGTACCCCTGGCCGATCCCGTCGGCTACAACGGTCTTACGCTGGCGCGGGTATTTAAACTTCACGCTTTTGGCGAAAAACTCTCCTTTGTCCTTGTGAAAATAGATTTTCAAAATATCGTTGTTGGCTTCCTGGCGAAGGCTGTAACGATCAATTTCATCAGGATTGGTAATGCCCAGACTTTTCAGATTGTCGTACATAGCGGTACCCTTTATCTCAACATAACCTTTGAATAATTAACGAAAAAATCCCTTTTTGCCACTCTCCGATTCAAAATTCGCGGAGTCGATCCTGATTGCTTCCCGACTGCACGTAAAAGAGCAGGCCAGAAACGGGCGCATCTTTGAAAATCCATACTCAGTATTCTCCTGCCTGCGCTCAGGGAGGGAACAGTAATCTAACTCGTTTATTGTAGTTTTTGGCTACCTCGTCAAGAGGAAATCAATATGAGAGTGAAATTGCTACCGTAGCCACCATCAGAAATTGTCGGTAAATAAGCAGTCGCAATGAAAAAAGATGTTCAGGGGATCGGTGGCTATCAGGGCCCGGCAGGGGGTTGGGGGGCGGTAAAAGCCGTCGCGGCGTCGGTGTTTTCACAGCGTGCCGTGGCCCGCGATATTATCGCCATGTTTAAGATGAACCAGGTCTCGGGCTTTGATTGTCCGGGGTGCGCATGGCCTGACCCAGGCCATCGGGCATCCATGGAGCTGTGTGAAAACGGCGTGAAGGCCGTTTCCTGGGAGACCACCAGCAAGAAAGCCTCGCCTGCTTTTTTTAGCCGCCATCCGGTTTCTGCCCTCTGGCATTACAGCGACTATGCGCTGGAAAACGTGGGGCGTCTGACCCATCCCATGAAGTATGACGCCGCGACGGACTGCTGGCAGGCGGTGGAATGGGACGTGGCGTTCCGGGAAATCGGCGAGCGCCTTCGCAGCTACGCTTCCCCGGAACAGGTAGAGTTTTATACCTCCGGGCGTACCTCTAACGAGGCGGCGTTCCTGTACCAGCTTTTTGCGCGCGAATACGGCAGCACTAACTTCCCGGATTGTTCCAACATGTGCCACGGCCCCACCAGCGCAGGCCTGACGCGCTCGATTGGCCTGGGAAAAGGGACGGTGGAACTGGACGACTTTGAGCACTGCGATCTGGTGATCTGCATCGGGCACAACCCCGGGACTAACCATCCGAGAATGCTGACTACCCTGCGGGAGGTGGCTAAACGCGGCGCCAAAATTATCTCGATTAATCCGCTGACTGAGCGGGGACTTGAGCGTTTCAGTTTCCCGCAAAGCCCGAAAGAGATGCTTACCGGGCAGGCAACGACGCTGAGCCATCGTTATTACCAGGTCAAAATGGGCGGCGATGCGGCGCTGCTTAAAGGGATAATGAAAGCCCTCATTGAGAGGGATGAAGCCCGGGCCTTGCTTAACCAGTCGCCCTGCCTTGACCATGCGTTTATCGCAGAACATACCGACGGCTATCCGGCGCTGTATCAGGATTTGCGCCAGTGCAAATGGGCTGAACTGGAGCAGGCAAGCGGGCTGACGCGCAGCCAGATGGAAGACCTGGCGGAAAGCTACAACAAGTCGCGCGCGACGATCGTCTGTTATGGGCTTGGGATCACCCAGCATAAAAACGGCACGGAAAACGTCCAGCAGCTCGTTAACCTTTTGTTGCTCAAGGGAAACATAGGTAAACCCGGCGCGGGGATCTGCCCGCTGCGCGGTCACTCTAACGTGCAGGGCGACCGGTCGGTCGGGATCAACGAAGCCGCGCCGGAAGCGTTCCTGCAGCGCCTGGAAGAGCATTTTTCCATTCAGGTTTCGCGCAAGCACGGGCGTTCCAGCGTGGAGAGTATCCGGGCGATCGAGCGTGGCGATGCCAAATCGCTTATCTGCATGGGCGGCAACCTGGCGGTGGCCATGCCGGAACCACAGCGCACCTTTGCGGCAATGAAAAAGCTGGATATGCAGGTCCACATAGCCACAAAGCTTAACCGCTCGCACCTGCTGCTGGCGAAGCATAACTACCTGTTACCTGCGCTGGGCAGAACCGAGCGTGATATGCAGGCGACGGGCATCCAGTCCGTGACCGTCGAAGATTCTATGTCGATGGTCCATGCTTCATGCGGCGGATTAAAGCCAGCCTCGTGCGCGTTAAAGTCAGAGCCTGCTATCGTCGCCGGAATGGCACGCGCCACGCTGCCGAACTCCCCGGTGAACTGGGAGGAGATGTGCGGGAACTATGCGCTGATCCGCGAGGCCATTGAGGCCGTTATCCCGGCGTTTACCGATTACAACGCGCGTATTGCCCGGCCCGGCGGTTTTCGTATGGACACCCCAGCGTCACGTCGGGAGTGGCACACGCCGAATGGCAAAGCAAACTTTGTTGTCGGGCGTCATGTCTGTGCTGAGCATCCGCATCGGCCTGACGATACGCTGATCCTGGCGACGCTGCGCAGCCACGATCAGTACAACACCACGATCTACGGGCTGAACGATAGGTATCGCGGGATCACCGGTCGCCGTGATGTCGTCTTCCTGAGCAAGGTCGAAGCTACGGCGCGCGGGCTGGTGGAGGGCGATGTCGTCAATGTTCAGGCGCTAAATGAAGAGGGTATGCCAGCAGAAGGGCGCGAAATGCGGGGGCTGACGGTGGTGATCTACAACATGGCAGCCGGATCGATAGGGGCGTATCTGCCGGAGGCGAATGTCCTGCTGTCGCTGGAGGCGGTCGATAAGGAAAGCCTGACGCCAGCCTATAAAAGTGTGCCGGTCGTTATCGCGAAAGCCCGGTAAAACAAAACCCGCCAGAAGGCGGGTTTTTTACGTTTGGCGTATTGTCGAACGGATTAATCGATGGTGCGCAGCAGTTCGTTGATGCCCACTTTACCGCGCGTTTTCGCGTCCACTTTCTTCACGATAACCGCACAGTACAGGCTGTATTTGCCATCTTTTGACGGCAGGTTGCCGGAAACCACCACGGAGCCAGCCGGTACGCGGCCATAATGCACTTCGCCGGTTTCACGATCGTAAATACGGGTGCTCTGACCGATGTACACGCCCATGGAGATCACGGAGCCTTCTTCAACGATCACGCCTTCAACCACTTCAGAGCGTGCGCCGATGAAGCAGTTGTCTTCGATGATGGTTGGGTTAGCCTGCAGCGGCTCCAGAACGCCACCGATGCCGACGCCGCCGGAAAGGTGAACGTTTTTACCGATCTGCGCGCAAGAACCCACGGTCGCCCAGGTGTCCACCATGGTGCCTTCGTCAACGTAAGCACCGATGTTCACGTAGGAGGGCATCAGCACGGTATTGCGTGCGATGAACGCGCCCTGACGCACGGCCGCAGGTGGCACCACGCGGAAACCTTCTTTCTGAAAACGCGCTTCGTCGTAGTCCGCGAATTTCATGGGCACTTTGTCGAAGTAGCGGCTTTCTGCTCCGTCGATAACCTGGTTATCGTTGATACGGAAAGAGAGCAGCACGGCCTTCTTCAGCCATTGATGAGTCACCCACTGACCTTCAATTTTCTCTGCGACACGCAGTGCGCCGGAATCCAGCAGAGAAATCACCTGGTTTACGGCTTCACGGGTAACGGTATCCACATTTGCCGGAGTGATCTCGGCGCGACGCTCAAAGGCGGACTCAATAACGTTCTGTAACTGCTGCATTGTTTACTCTTTCCATTTCACTAAAAAACACGTCACCCTTTATCGTTTGGATTGAGGGCCGCTGTCAACCGTTGTTGTACTTCAAGTTGCAGCTCATTATTAAGGGCACGCCGGTCGGCGGTAGCGATTATAAATAAATCTTCTACTCGCTCGCCAATGGTTGTAATTCGGGCGCCATGAAGCGAAATTCCCAGATCGGCAAAAACCTGGCCGACCCGGGCGAGCAGCCCTGGCTGATCGAGCGCAATGAGTTCGAGGAACGATTTGCGGTCGGTATGTGTCGGCAGGAAATTGACCTCGGTATCGACGTTAAAAGGTCGCAGTTTGGCCGGTTGCCTGCGCGGCTGCGGTGGCTGCCAGCTGCGCTGGGTGATCGCCTGTTCAAGCCCAAAGCGTATCGCTTCATGCCTGTCCGACGACAGCGGGCTGCCGTCCGGCTCCAGTACGATAAAGGTATCCATCGCCATGCCGTCGCGGGTGGTGAAAATCTGTGCGTCGTGAACGCTCAGGTTTCGCCTGTCCAGTTCGGCGCAAACGGCGGCAAACAGATATGGCCGGTCAGGGCTCCAGATGAAGATCTCCGTCCCGCCGCGCGTTGCCTGCGGGCTGAGCAGGATCATCGGCTCTGACAAATTATGTTTAAGCAGGTGCCGCGCATGCCAGGCGAGCTGGTTTGGGCTGTGGCGCACAAAGTAGTTGGCGCGACAGCGCGCCCAAATCTGATGCAGCGCCTCTTCGTTAATATTTTCCATACGCAGCAACGCCAGCGCCTGAACCTGATGATGGCGCACGCGCTCGCGCATGTCCGGCGTGTTTTGCATCCCGCGGCGCAGCTGTTTTTCCGTGGCGAAATAGAGCTCGCGCAGCAGGCTCTGCTTCCAGCTGTTCCACAGCGTTTCGTTGGTGGCGCAGATATCAGCCACGGTCAGGCACACCAGATAGCGCAGCCTGTTCTCCGTCTGGACCGCTTCGGCGAACTGCTTAATGACTTCAGGATCCTGAATGTCACGACGCTGAGCGGTAACGGACATCAGCAGATGATGACGCACCAGCCAGGCGACGAGCTGCGTCTCGCGGGAGTTCAGCCCGTGCAGCTCGGCAAATTTGAGAATGTCCTGTGCGCCCAGCACCGAGTGATCGCCTCCGCGCCCTTTGGCGATGTCGTGGAACAGCGCGGCGATGAGGATCAGTTCCGGATGCGCCAGACGCGGCCACAGCTCGACGCACAGCGGATGGCGGGAGCGTGTCTCTTCCTGGGCAAAGCTCTCAAGCTTAAGCATCACGCGGATGGTGTGTTCATCCACCGTGTAGGCGTGGAACAGATCGAACTGCATCTGGCCGACGATATGCGACCACTGCGGCATATAGGCCCACAGCACGCTGTGACGGTGCATGGGCAGCAGGCCGCGGCTGACGGCTCCCGGGTGGCGCAGCATGCTCAGGAACAGGGCGCGTGCTTCCGGGATGTAACACAGCGGCTGGCGCAGGTGACGACGCGCATGGCGCAGGTGGCGCAAGGTCGTGGAGTAGATGCCGGTAATGGTGCTGTTGCGAACCATGGTATAGAACATGCGCAGGATCGCTTCCGGTTCGCGCATAAACAGCGTTTCGTCACGCAGATCGATAAGCGTGCCGCGCAGCTGGAATTCATCATCGATCGGGCGCGGCTTTTCGTCAGCCGTCAGCGCCAGGATCGCTTCGTCGAAAAGCTGGAGCAGCATCTGGTTCAGCTCGCTGACGCGGCGGGTGACGCGGAAGAAATCTTTCATCATCTGCTCAACCGGCTCGTTGCCTTCACCGCGATAGTTCAGGCGCTGGGCGACGCTGAGCTGACGATCGAACAGCAGGCGGTTATCGTAGCGGGTGAGTTCCAGATGGAGCGCAAAACGGATGCGCCAGAGCAGGTGCAGACACTCGTTCAGTTCGTTGCGCTCGGCTTCGGTCAAAAAGCCAAAACCGACCATCTCGTCCATCGAGGTGGCGCCAAAATGCCGGCGGGCGACCCACTGCAGCGTATGGATATCACGCAGGCCGCCAGGGCTGCTTTTAACATCCGGCTCAAGATTGTAGCTGGTGCCGTGGTAACGCTGGTGGCGCTGATTCTGCTCCTCGACCTTGGCCGCAAAGAATTTTTCCGAGGGCCAGAAGCCGTCGCTGAAGACGTGTTTTTGCAGTTCGAGGAACAGCGCAACGTCGCCAATCAGCAGGCGGGTTTCAATCAGGTTGGTCGCGACGGTGAGGTCCGATAGCCCTTCGAGCAGACACTCTTCCAGCGTGCGCACGCTGTGGCCCACTTCGAGCTTCACGTCCCACAGCAGGGTCAGCAGTTCACCCACTTTTTGAGCCTGGTCGTCCGGCAGCCTTTTGCGGCTTAAGATCAGTAAGTCGATATCCGACAGCGGATGCAGTTCACCGCGGCCATAGCCCCCCACGGCAACCAGTGCCAGGTCGCCAATCTGCCCGAAGCCATAGTCGATCCACAGGCGCTGCAGAAGCTGGTCAATAAATTCGGTGCGCGCTTCGATCAGCTGCTCGGCAGAAATACCCGCGTCGAACGCGCTGCCCAGCCAGCGATGGAACACCTCCATGTGGGCTTTGATGTGGGCGCAGGTCAGTTCGTGCGGCGGCCAGACGCCCGGGTTATCAGGCTGGTCGGGGAGGGTGGGAAGGGCTGTGTTAGCATACTGTTCGGGTAAAAGATTACTCATCGTGTGCCACCCATAAGAAAAAACTATCGCCATTAAAAAAGCCGGCAATCGCCGGCTTTTTATCACTCAATATTCGTCAGTATCGCCGGGATGGTGTCATCCTTGCGCAACGTCATAATTTCGCAGCCGTTGTCTGTTACCACAATAGTATGCTCGTACTGTGCAGACAAGCTTCTGTCTTTGGTTTTCACCGTCCAGCCGTCTTTCATGGTGCGGATGCGGTAATCGCCTGAGTTGACCATTGGCTCAATGGTGAAGGTCATGCCTTTTTGCAGCACCACGCCGCCGTCATCTGCATCGTAGTGCAGCACCTGTGGCTCTTCGTGGAAGACGCGACCAATGCCGTGACCACAGTATTCGCGAACCACGGAGAAACCTTCCGCTTCAACGAATTTCTGAATGGCCGCGCCAAGCGTGCGCAGGCGTATGCCCGGCTTGACCATCTTCAGCGCCAGGTAGAGGCTCTCTTGCGTCACTTTGCACAGACGCTCGCCAAGAATCGTTGGCTTGCCGACAATAAACATCTTCGAGGTGTCGCCGTGGTATTCGTCTTTAATGACGGTCACGTCGATGTTGACGATGTCGCCATCTTTCAGCAGTTTTTCGTCATCCGGGATACCGTGGCACACCACTTCATTAATAGAGATGCAGACGGATTTCGGGAAACCGTGGTAGCCGAGGCAAGCGGAGACCGCGTGCTGCTCATTCACGATGTAATCATTACAGATGCGGTCCAGTTCGCCCGTGCTCACGCCCGGTTTGACGAACGGCTCGATCATTTCAAGCACTTCCGCGGCCAGACGACCGGCGACGCGCATCTTTTCAATTTCTTCTGGGGTCTTAATAGAGATAGCCATGTAATCTGTCCATCGGTGTCGATTTTTTCGACAATACTAGTCTGAGTAGGGTCAATGGTATCAGCCCGGCGCGTCCCGTGCCAAATTGAGAATCATTAACAGCACACTCAGCCAACAACTGTTGGTTTCTGGTCGTGTTTTGTGGTATAAAGCGCGCCGGACTTCCGATCCATTTCAGATACACAGTCTGGACGGAAGCGATAATCTCACTATGTGTAACAACACACACGTATCGGCACATATTCCGGGGTGCCCTTCGGGGTCGGTAATATGGGATACGTGGAGGCATAACCCCAACTTTTACTATAGAGGTTTTAAACATGGCAACTGTTTCCATGCGCGACATGCTCAAGGCTGGTGTTCACTTTGGTCACCAGACCCGTTACTGGAACCCGAAAATGAAGCCTTTCATCTTCGGCGCACGTAACAAAGTTCACATCATCAACCTTGAGAAAACTGTACCAATGTTCAACGAAGCCCTGGCTGAGCTGAGCAAGATCTCTTCCCGTAAAGGTAAGATTCTGATGGTTGGTACTAAACGCGCTGCAAGCGAAGCTGTGAAAGAAGCTGCTAACAGCTGCGATCAGTTCTTCGTGAACCATCGCTGGTTGGGCGGCATGCTGACCAACTGGAAAACCGTTCGTCAGTCAATCAAACGCCTGAAAGATCTGGAAACTCAGTCTCAGGACGGTACTTTCGACAAGCTGACCAAGAAAGAAGCGCTGATGCGTACTCGTGAACTGGACAAGCTGGAAAACAGCCTGGGCGGTATCAAAGATATGGGCGGCCTGCCAGACGCGCTGTTCGTTATCGATGCAGACCACGAGCACATCGCAATCAAAGAAGCTAACAACCTGGGTATCCCGGTATTTGCTATCGTTGATACCAACTCCGATCCGGACGGTGTTGACTTCGTTATCCCGGGTAACGACGATGCAATCCGTGCTATCAGCCTGTACCTGGGCGCTGTAGCTGCTACCGTTCGTGAAGGCCGTTCTCAGGATCTGGCTACTCAGGCGGAAGAAAGCTTCGTAGAAGCTGAATAATAAGGTTTTACCCCTTATTAGTACCGTGTATGAATAGGGGCCAATTCTCGGCCCCTTTTTTCAATTTATACTGTTTGGCTTCTGGCCGGGCAGTTCACATCTCCCGAGGATTTAAGAATGGCTGAAATTACCGCATCCCTGGTAAAAGAGCTGCGTGAGCGTACTGGCGCAGGCATGATGGATTGCAAAAAAGCGCTGACCGAAGCGAACGGCGACATCGAGCTGGCAATCGAAAACATGCGTAAATCCGGTGCGATCAAAGCAGCTAAAAAAGCAGGCAACGTGGCTGCTGACGGCGTGATCATCACCAAAATCGACGGCACCTACGGCATCATTCTGGAAGTTAACTGCCAGACTGACTTCGTTGCTAAAGATGGCGGTTTCCAGGCATTTGCGAACAAAGTACTGGACGCAGCTATTGCAGGTAAAATCACCGACGTTGAAGTGCTGAAAGCACAGTTCGAAGAAGAGCGTGTTGCGCTGGTTGCTAAAATCGGTGAGAACATCAACATCCGTCGCGTATCTTCCCTGGAAGGCGACGTGCTGGGTTCTTACCAGCACGGTGCACGTATCGGTGTTCTGGTTGCGGCTAAAGGCGCTGACGAAGAGCTGGTTAAACAGCTGGCAATGCACATCGCTGCAAGCAAACCAGAATTCGTTAAGCCAGAAGACGTGTCTGCTGAAGTGGTAGAGAAAGAGTACCAGGTTCAGCTGGACATCGCGATGCAGTCTGGTAAGCCAAAAGAAATCGCAGAGAAAATGGTTGAAGGCCGCATGAAGAAATTCACCGGCGAAGTTTCTCTGACTGGCCAGCCTTTCGTAATGGATCCAAGCAAGTCTGTTGCTCAGCTGCTGAAAGAGCACAACGCTGACGTAACTGGCTTCATCCGCTTCGAAGTGGGCGAAGGCATCGAGAAAGTTGAGACTGACTTCGCAGCAGAAGTTGCTGCAATGTCCAAGCAGTCTTAATGATTGAAAAGGAGCCGCCTGAGGGCGGCTTCTTTTTGTCACCCGTCATACAAAATCAGACAGGCTCTACTACCGCTGTGCTGGTTTGCGACATAACATGTCGCCAGAATTAACCCCTATCTTAATCGTTGACAGTCTCAGGAAAGAAACATGGCTACCAATGCAAAACCCGTGTACAAACGCATTCTGCTTAAGCTGAGTGGCGAAGCGCTGCAGGGAACGGAAGGCTTCGGTATTGACGCAAGCATCCTTGACCGCATGGCACAGGAAATCAAAGAACTTGTCGAACTGGGCATTCAGGTTGGCGTGGTCATTGGCGGTGGCAACCTTTTCCGTGGTGCTGGTCTGGCGAAAGCGGGGATGAACCGCGTTGTGGGCGACCACATGGGGATGCTGGCAACCGTCATGAATGGCCTGGCAATGCGTGATGCGCTTCATCGCGCCTATGTGAATGCTCGCCTGATGTCCGCTATTCCGCTGAATGGCGTATGCGATAACTACAGCTGGGCAGAAGCTATCAGCCTGCTGCGCAACAACCGCGTGGTGATCCTCTCCGCCGGTACGGGTAACCCGTTCTTTACCACCGATTCCGCTGCCTGCCTGCGCGGTATCGAGATCGAAGCCGATGTGGTGCTGAAAGCGACCAAAGTGGATGGCGTGTTTACCGCCGATCCGGCAAAAGATCCGTCTGCGACCATGTACGATCAGCTGTCCTACAGCGAAGTGCTGGATAAAGAACTGAAAGTGATGGATCTTGCCGCCTTCACGCTGGCTCGTGACCACAAACTGCCGATCCGTGTCTTCAACATGAATAAGCCTGGTGCGCTCCGTCGCGTCGTCATGGGCGAAAAAGAAGGCACTTTGATCACGGAATAATTTCCGTCGGCGATAAATACAGGTAAGATTCCGCTTTATTTTGTAGTGGTATCTTACCCGGGCGCGCCTTTGGCGTTGTCATGAATTAAACGCGACTATACTTAGCACACCTGTAGCGCTGTGCTGGCGGATAGTCTGCCTGAGACAAGTTTTCAAGGATTCGTAACGTGATTAACGACATCAGAAAAGATGCTGAAGTACGCATGGACAAATGCGTAGAAGCGTTCAAAAACCAAATCAGCAAAATCCGTACTGGCCGTGCTTCTCCAAGCCTGCTGGATGGCATCATCGTAGAATATTACGGTACGCCAACCCCACTGCGTCAGCTGGCGAGCGTCACGGTAGAAGACACCCGTACGCTGAAAATCAACGTATTCGACCGTTCAATGAGCCCGGCGATCGAGAAAGCGATCATGGCCTCTGACCTGGGTCTGAACCCAAGCTCTGCGGGCGCCGACATTCGCGTTCCACTGCCAGCGCTGACCGAAGAACGTCGTAAAGACCTGATCAAAGTGGTGCGTGGCGAAGCTGAGCAGGGTCGTGTTTCTGTGCGTAACGTACGCCGTGATGCGAACGACAAAGTGAAAGCACTGCTGAAAGAAAAAGAGATCAGTGAAGATGATGACCGTCGTTCTCAGGACGACGTGCAGAAAATGACTGACGCAGCGATCAAGAAAATTGATGCGGCGCTGGCAGATAAAGAAGCGGAACTGATGCAGTTCTGATTTCTGTCGTACACTGATAAAACGCCGTTCAGAGAGGCCTTGTGTCTTGCTGGCGGCGTTTTGCTTTTATCGGGTCTAACTTTTTTTCGGGCATTTCATGAAGCATTTAACACTCCTTGGCTCGACCGGCTCTATCGGTTGCAGCACTCTCGACGTCGTTCGCCATAACCCTGAACACTACACCGTGACCGCGCTCGTGGCGGGCAAGAACGTGCAGCGTATGGTCGAGCAGTGCCTGGAGTTTACGCCCCGCTTTGCGGTGATGGATGACGAGGAGAGCGCTCGCCAGGTAAAAGCCCAGCTGCTGGAAAAGGGCAGCCGCACCGAGGTGCTGAGCGGACAACAGGCGGCCTGTGATATGGCGGCGCTGGATGAGGTCGATCAGGTTATGGCGGCTATCGTCGGGGCGGCAGGACTGTTGCCGACGCTTTCCGCGATTGATGCCGGTAAAGATGTTCTGCTGGCCAATAAAGAGTCGCTTGTCACCTGTGGACGCCTGTTCATGGAGGCGGTAAAAGCGCGTGGCGCACGCCTTTTGCCGGTCGACAGCGAGCACAACGCGATTTTTCAGAGTTTGCCGCAACCTTTTCAACAGAACCTGGGGTACGCTGACCTGGAGCAGAATGGCGTTGTGTCGATTCTGCTTACCGGGTCTGGTGGCCCGTTCCGCGAGACGCCGCTGTCTGAACTGAGCGCCATGACGCCGGATCAGGCATGCCGTCATCCGAACTGGTCGATGGGACGTAAGATCTCTGTCGACTCCGCCACCATGATGAACAAAGGTCTGGAATACATTGAAGCTCGCTGGCTGTTCAATGCGTCAGCGAAACAGATGGAAGTGCTGATCCACCCGCAGTCGGTGATTCACTCCATGGTGCGCTATCAGGATGGCAGTGTGCTGGCACAGTTGGGCGAACCGGATATGCGCACACCGATTGCACACGCCATGGCGTGGCCAGAGCGCGTCAAATCCGGGGTTAAACCGCTCGATTTTTGTAAGCTGAGCGCACTGACCTTTAGCGAGCCTGACTATGAGCGTTATCCCTGCCTCAGGCTGGCGATGACGGCCTTCGATCAAGGGCAAGCTGCGACAACGGCGCTCAATGCGGCCAATGAAATTACCGTTGATGCCTTCCTCAATCAGCAGATTCGTTTTACCGACATCGCCTCGCTTAATTTGACGGTGCTGGAGATGATGGATTTGCGCGAGCCACAAAGCGTGGAGGAGGTGCTGGCGGTCGATGCACAAGCGCGTATTATTGCGCGTAAACAGGTGACACGTCTCGCAAGCTGGTGATAAAGCAAGCGGTAGTGGCTGTGCCATTTGTTAGCGTTGGGCTTCAGTGATATAGTCAGCGCCACCTGATCGCAGGCATTTGACTTTATGTGGTCAGGTAAGCCGTGGTTTGACACGGCTTTTTTATGTACAGGCTTCAGTATTCCTGAGTACCGTTACATCCTTTTCAGGGACTAAAAACGCGTTATGTTGTCTGCGAACCAACCAATAAGCGAGAACTTGCCAGCGCATGGCTGTCGCCATGTTGCAATCATTATGGATGGCAATGGCCGCTGGGCGAAAAGACAAGGGAAGATACGAGCCTTTGGGCATAAAGCCGGGGCGAAATCTGTTCGCCGCGCCGTTTCTTTTGCCGCCAACAACGGCATTGATGCGTTAACGCTCTATGCTTTTAGCAGTGAAAACTGGAATCGACCCGCGCAGGAAGTGACTGCGTTGATGGAACTGTTCGTGTGGGCGCTCGACAGCGAAGTAAAAAGCCTGCACCGCCACAACGTCCGTCTGCGGATTATCGGTGAGACCAGTCGTTTTAACTCACGTTTGCAAGAACGGATTCGCAAAGCAGAAGCGCTGACGGAAAATAACACCGGCCTGACGCTCAACATCGCGGCGAATTACGGCGGACGCTGGGATATTATCCAGGGTGTTCGGCATTTGGCCGAACAGGTTCAGGAAGGGTTACTGAGACCGGACCAAATTGATGAAGAGGCGCTGAATAAGCAAATCTGCATGAATGAACTGGCACCTGTAGATTTAGTAATTAGGACAGGGGGAGAACATCGCATAAGTAACTTTTTGCTTTGGCAAATAGCCTACGCCGAACTTTACTTTACTGATGTTCTTTGGCCCGATTTTGATGAACAAGACTTTGAAGGTGCGCTGCATGCCTTTGCCAATCGTGAGCGTCGCTTCGGCGGCACCGAGCCTGGTGGCGACAAAGCCTGATGGGGGTAGCTTTTGCTGAAGTATCGCCTGATTTCCGCTTTTGTATTAATACCCATTGTCATTGCGGCACTGTTTTTACTGCCACCGGTGGGATTTGCTATTGTGACGCTTGTCGTGTGCATGCTGGCCGCGTGGGAATGGGGACAGCTTAGCGGCTTTACCTCGCGCACTCAGCGAGTCTGGCTGGCGGTGCTCTGTGGCTTTGTGCTGGCTCTGATGCTGTTTACGTTGCCTGAGTATCACCATGATATTCATCAGCCGCTGGTGGCCGGATCCCTGTGGATATCGCTGGCCTGGTGGGTGGCTGCGCTGTTACTGGTGCTATTCTATCCCGGTTCGGCGGCCATATGGCGTCATTCTAAAGTGCTGCGCCTGATTTTTGGTCTGCTCACCATCGTGCCTTTTTTCTGGGGTATGATTGCCCTTCGCGCCTGGCACTACGACGAAAACCACTACAGCGGTGCGCTATGGCTGCTTTATGTGATGATTCTCGTGTGGGGGGCTGACTCTGGGGCCTATATGTTTGGTAAACTGTTCGGCAAACATAAGCTGGCACCGAAAGTGTCGCCGGGCAAAACCTGGCAGGGCTTTATTGGCGGTCTGTTTACCGCAGCAATCATCTCCTGGGGCTACGGCGTCTGGGCGAATCTTGAGGTTGCGCCGTCAACGCTGCTGGTGTGCTCCATTTTTGCTGCGCTGGCCTCGGTACTGGGCGATCTCACCGAAAGTATGTTCAAGCGTGAAGCAGGGATAAAAGACAGTGGTCACCTTATTCCAGGACACGGCGGTATACTGGACCGTATTGACAGCCTGACGGCAGCTGTTCCAGTGTTTGCTTGCCTGCTTTTACTGGTATTCGGGACGATTTAACGGAAGGTTTTATGCTGAGCATTCTCTGGAATCTGGCGGCGTTCATAGTTGCACTGGGTGTACTGATTACCGTGCATGAATTTGGCCATTTCTGGGTTGCTCGTCGCTGCGGAGTGCGGGTAGAGCGATTCTCGATCGGTTTCGGTAAGTCGCTCTGGAAGCGCACCGACCGGCATGGCACCGAGTTTGTCATTGCGCTTATTCCGCTGGGCGGCTATGTCAAAATGCTCGACGAACGCGTTGAGCCTGTTGCCCCGGAACTTCGCCACAGCGCGTTCAACAACAAAACGGTTGGGCAACGTGCTGCCATCATTGCTGCCGGTCCGGTAGCTAACTTCATCTTTGCTATCTTCGCGTATTGGCTGGTGTTTATCATCGGTGTGCCTGGCGTGCGTCCGGTTGTGGGGGAAATTGCCCCTCACTCCATCGCGGCAAATGCGCAAATTACGTCGGGGATGGAACTTAAAGCCATTGATGGTATCGAAACCCCTGATTGGGATGCTGTGCGACTGCAACTGGTTTCCAAAATTGGCGATGAGCAGACAACGCTCAGCGTCTCGGATTTTGGATCTGACCAGCGGCAGAAAAAAGTGCTGGATTTACGCCACTGGAGTTTCGAGCCTGACAAAGAAGATCCGGTCGCTGCACTGGGGATTCGCCCGCGTGGCGCGCAGATCGAGCCGGTATTAGCCGAAGTACAAGCGCATTCGGCGGCAAGTAAAGCGGGTTTGCAAGCGGGTGACAGGATCGTTAAAGTCAATGGTCAGCCATTAACAGAGTGGATGACCTTTGTTACTCTGGTGCGCGATAATCCAGGTACATCGCTCGCGCTGGACGTGGAAAGGCAGGGGAGTCCGCTCTCACTGACGCTGATTCCGGATACCAAATCAGGTAGCGGAAAGGCGGAAGGGTTTGCTGGCGTCGTGCCGAAAGTGATCCCACTGCCAGACGAGTACAAGACAATACGCCAGTATGGGCCGTTTAGCGCCATCCTTGAAGCCACGGATAAAACATGGCAACTGATGAAGCTAACGGTCAACATGTTGGGGAAATTGATAACCGGTGATGTCAAACTGAACAACCTCAGTGGGCCTATTTCGATTGCTCAGGGGGCTGGAATGTCAGCGGAGTTCGGGGTGATTTACTATCTCATGTTTCTCGCGCTCATTAGCGTGAACCTCGGGATAATCAACCTGTTCCCGCTTCCCGTTTTAGACGGGGGCCATCTGCTGTTTTTAGCGATTGAAAAGCTAAAAGGCGGACCGGTATCCGAGCGAGTTCAAGACTTTAGTTACCGCATTGGCTCGATTTTGCTGGTGCTGTTAATGGGGCTTGCACTTTTCAATGATTTCTCTCGGTTGTAAGAGAGTTAGTTAGGAAGAACGCATAATAACGATGGCGATGAAAAAGTTGCTCATAGCGTCGCTGCTGTTTAGCAGCGCCACCGTATACGGTGCTGACGGGTTCGTAGTGAAAGATATTCATTTCGAAGGCCTTCAGCGTGTCGCCGTTGGTGCGGCCCTCCTCAGTATGCCTGTGCGCCCCGGCGATACGGTTAATGATGAAGACATCAGTAACACCATCCGCGCTCTGTTTGCCACTGGCAACTTTGAGGACGTCCGCGTCCTGCGCGATGGTGATACGCTGCTGGTTCAGGTAAAAGAACGTCCAACGATCGCCAGTATCACTTTCTCCGGCAACAAGTCGGTGAAAGATGACATGCTCAAGCAAAACCTTGAAGCATCCGGCGTTCGTGTGGGGGAATCTCTGGACCGCACAACCCTTTCAGACATTGAAAAAGGTCTGGAAGATTTCTATTACAGCGTCGGTAAATACAGCGCCAGCGTGAAAGCGGTTGTGACACCGCTGCCGCGTAACCGTGTTGACCTGAAGCTGGTCTTCCAGGAAGGTGTTTCTGCGAAGATCCAGCAGATCAACATCGTGGGCAACCACGCATTTAGCACTGATGAACTGATCTCAACGTTCCAGTTGCGTGACGAAGTGCCGTGGTGGAACGTCGTTGGCGATCGTAAATACCAGAAGCAGAAGCTGGCGGGCGATCTCGAAACCCTGCGCAGCTACTACCTGGATCGCGGCTACGCGCGTTTCAACATTGATTCGACCCAGGTCAGTCTGACGCCGGACAAGAAAGGGATCTACATTACGGTTAACATCACTGAAGGCGAGCAGTACAAGCTTTCAGGTGTTGAAGTCAGTGGCAACCTGGCGGGACATTCTGCTGAAATCGAATCACTGACGAAGATTCAGCCAGGCGATCTGTACAGCGGGTCTAAAGTGACCAAAATGGAAGACAGCATTAAGAAGCTGCTCGGCCGTTATGGTTATGCTTATCCACGCGTGCAGACTCAGCCAGAAATTAACGATGCTGAGAAAACCGTTAAGCTTCACGTCAACGTTGATGCGGGCAACCGTTTCTACGTGCGTAAGATCCGCTTTGAAGGGAACGACACCTCTAAAGATTCCGTTCTGCGTCGCGAAATGCGCCAGATGGAAGGGGCTTGGCTGGGCAGCGACCTGGTCGACCAGGGTAAAGAGCGTCTGAACCGTCTGGGTTACTTCGAAACGGTTGATACCGATACGCAGCGTGTACCAGGAAGCCCGGACCAGGTGGATGTCGTTTACAAGGTTAAAGAGCGTAACACCGGTAGCTTCAACTTCGGTGTCGGCTACGGTACCGAAAGTGGCGTCAGCTTCCAGGTCGGTGTCCAGCAGGATAACTGGCTGGGTACTGGTTACTCTGTCGGCATCAACGGTACCAAAAACGACTACCAGACCTACTCTGAGTTCTCTGTTACCAACCCATACTTCACCGTTGACGGTGTGAGTCTGGGCGGTCGTATCTTCTATAACGACTTTAAAGCAGACGACGCGGATCTGTCCTCCTATACCAACAAAAGTTATGGTGTAGACGGTACGCTCGGCTTCCCGGTCAACGAATACAACACCCTGCGTGCGGGCTTAGGTTATGTGCATAACGACCTGTCCAATATGCAACCGCAGGTGGCGATGTGGCGTTATCTGGACTCCATCGGTCAGTCAGCGAGTAAGAGCAGCGATAACAACGGCTTTGCCGCCGATGACTTCACGTTCAACTATGGCTGGACGTACAACCGTCTGGACCGTGGCTTCTTCCCGACGCAGGGCTCCCGCGTTAACCTGAACGGTAAAGTGACCGTTCCGGGTTCCGATAACGAGTTCTACAAGGTGACGCTGGATACCGCATCCTACTTCCCAATTGATGACGATCACAAATGGGTGGTTCTGGGTCGTACCCGCTGGGGCTACGGTGATGGTCTGGGCGGCAAAGAACTGCCGTTCTATGAAAACTTCTACGCCGGTGGTTCAAGCACCGTTCGTGGCTTCCAGTCCAATAACATTGGTCCGAAAGCGGTTTACTACGGTGGGAACGATAAGGATAACTGCTACAAATCGTCATCTTCCGAAGTATGTAGCTCTGATGATGCAGTGGGCGGTAACGCCATGGGCGTCGCCAGCCTCGAGTTCATCACGCCGACGCCGTTCATCAGTGACAAGTATGCGAACTCTGTTCGTACCTCCATCTTCTGGGATGCCGGTACGGTGTGGGATACCAACTGGGAGAACACTGCCCAGATGCGTGCAGCAGGTGTTCCGGACTACAGCGATCCGAGCAATATTCGCATGTCTGCAGGTATCGCATTACAATGGATGTCACCGCTGGGGCCGTTGGTCTTCTCCTACGCCCAGCCGTTTAAGAAATATGATGGAGATAAAGCGGAACAGTTCCAGTTTAACATTGGTAAAACCTGGTAATAATCCGCTGCAATGGAATGCGTTGGCAGTGTAGCGCTGACAACCGGCGATCGGTAAAACGATCGCCTTGCCACGCAAAGAACGGTACCTTCGGGTGCCAATGGGATGGTAAGGAGTTAATTGTGAAAAAGTGGTTATTAGCTGCAGGTCTCGGTTTAGCGATGGCAACCTCTGCTCAGGCAGCAGACAAAATTGCAATCGTCAACATGGGTAATTTGTTCCAGCAGGTTGCACAGAAAACGGGTGTTTCTGCGACTCTGGAAAACGAATTTAAAGGCCGTGCTGGCGAACTGCAACGTATGGAAGGCGACCTCCAGACTAAAATGCAGCGTCTGCAGCGTGATGGTTCTACCATGAAAGCGAGCGACCGTAGCAAGCTGGAAAAAGACGTAATGGCACAGCGCCAGACTTTCTCCCAGAAAGCGCAGGCTTTCGAGCAGGATCGTCAGCGTCGTTCTAACGAAGAGCGCGGTAAACTGGTTACTCGTATTCAGTCTGCTGTCAAAGCAGTAGCAGCCGATCAGAGCATCGATCTGGTTGTGGATGCGAATGCCGTCGCTTTCAACAGCAGCGATGTTAAAGACATCACCGCTGATGTTCTGAAACAGGTTAAATAAGTAATGCCTTCAATTCGACTGGCTGATTTAGCTCAGCAGTTGGATGCAGAATTACACGGTGATGGCGATATCGTCATCACCGCTGTTGCGTCCATGCAATCTGCTAAAGCGGGCAACATTACCTTTATAGTAAGCCCTAAGTACCGTGAACATCTGCCCCAGTGCCAGGCGTCCGCCGTTGTGATGACGCAGGACGATCTTCCGTTTGCCACAGGCGCTGCACTGGTAGTTAAAAATCCCTACCTGACTTACGCACGCATGGCCCAAATTCTTGATACCACGCCGCAGCCGGCGCAAAACATTGCTGCCAGCGCAGCGATCGACCCGACGGCTCAGCTGGGTAACAACGTGGCAGTTGGCGCAAATGCCGTTATCGAATCTGGCGTTGTGCTGGGCGATAACGTGGCCATTGGTCCGGGCTGCTTCGTTGGAAAAAATACCAAAATTGGCGCAGGCTCCCGTCTTTGGGCCAATGTGTCCATTTATCATGACGTTGAGATGGGCGAGAATTGCCTCGTTCAATCCAGCACGGTGATTGGCTCTGACGGTTTCGGCTATGCCAACGATCGTGGCAATTGGGTTAAGATCCCGCAGCTTGGTCGCGTTATTATTGGCGATCGTGTTGAGATCGGTGCATGTACGACCATCGACCGCGGCGCGCTGGACGACACCATCATTGGCAACGGTGTTATCATTGATAACCAGTGTCAGATTGCACATAACGTTGTGATTGGCGACAATACTGCCGTTGCGGGCGGCGTGATCATGGCTGGCAGCCTGAAAATTGGTCGCTACTGCATGATTGGCGGTGCCAGCGTGATCAATGGCCATATGGAAATATGCGACAAGGTAACGGTAACGGGAATGGGCATGGTGATGCGTCCTATTACTGAACCCGGCGTCTATTCCTCTGGCATTCCGCTGCAACCGAACAAGGTATGGCGTAAAACAGCAGCACTGGTGATGAATATTGATGATATGAGCAAGCGACTCAAGGCTATTGAGCGCAAGATCGATCAACAAGACTAAGCGTTCACCCGTTTAACGCTCATTTTCTCGGCCTGTCGGCTTTTTTATAAACCGGCAGGCCGTGTTATTATTGCTACTTAGTACATTTGACAGGAAGAGTATTTTGACTACTGACACTCATACTCTGCATATTGAAGAGATTTTAGAACTTCTGCCGCACCGCTACCCGTTTTTGCTGGTAGACCGTGTGCTGGATTTTGAAGAAGGTCGTTTTCTGCGCGCAGTGAAAAATGTCTCCGTTAACGAGCCGTTCTTCCAGGGGCACTTCCCTGGTAAGCCTATCTTCCCGGGTGTGTTGATCCTGGAAGCCATGGCGCAGGCTACCGGTATCCTTGCGTTTAAAAGCGTAGGTAAACTGGAGCCGGGTGAACTCTATTACTTCGCCGGCATCGACGAAGCGCGATTCAAGCGTCCGGTTGTGCCTGGCGATCAGATGATCATGGAAGTCACTTTTGAAAAAACGCGTCGTGGCCTGACTCGCTTTAAAGGCGTTGCAACGGTTGACGGCAAAGTTGTTTGTGAAGCGACTATGATGTGCGCGCGTAGCCGGGAGGCCTGATACGTGATTGATAAATCCGCCTTTATTCATCCTACCGCGATTGTGGAAACCGGCGCCATTGTTGGTGCTAACGTTCACATTGGCCCGTTTTGTGTTGTTGGACCCCATGTCGAAATTGGTGAGGGTACAGTACTGAAATCTCATGTCGTGGTGAATGGTCATACGACTATTGGCTGCAACAACGAGATCTATCAGTTCGCCTCCATCGGCGAAGTAAACCAGGATCTTAAATATGCTGGTGAGCCGACCCGTGTGGAAATCGGCGATCGTAACCGTATTCGCGAAAGCGTCACCATTCATCGTGGAACAACTCAGGGCGGTGGATTGACGAAGGTGGGCAGCGACAACCTCTTTATGGTGAATGCACATATTGCGCATGACTGTACCGTGGGTAATCGCTGTATTCTCGCCAACAACGCAACGCTGGCGGGACACGTATCGGTTGATGATTTCGCAATCATTGGCGGCATGACGGCTGTCCATCAGTTCTGCATCATTGGTGCGCACGTGATGGTCGGCGGATGCTCCGGTGTGGCGCAGGACGTCCCACCTTACGTGATTGCGCAGGGTAACCATGCCACGCCGTTTGGCGTGAACATCGAAGGCCTCAAGCGTCGTGGCTTTAGCCGCGAAGCGATTACAGCGATCCGCAACGCGTACAAACAGTTGTACCGTAACGGTAAAACGCTGGAAGAGGCGAAGCCGGAAATTGCCGAGCTGGCGAATAAGCACCCGGAAGTGAACGCGTTCATGGAATTCTTTGACCGTTCAACAAGGGGTCTGATTCGTTAATGGTCGACAGTCGTCCGCTTACGATAGCCCTGGTCGCCGGAGAAACCTCCGGCGATATTCTTGGTGCTGGTCTCATCCGCGCCCTCAAGGCTCGTGTACCCAATGCGCGCTTTGTGGGTGTGGCAGGCCCGCTGATGCAGGCCGAAGGCTGCGAAGCCTGGTATGAGATGGAAGAGCTGGCCGTGATGGGCATCGTTGAGGTGCTGGGCCGCCTGCGTCGCCTGTTACATATTCGTGCCGATCTCACACGCCGTTTTACCGATCTCAAACCCGATGTGTTTGTCGGTATCGATGCGCCCGATTTCAATATTACCCTCGAAGGGAACCTGAAAAAACAGGGCATCAAAACCATTCACTACGTCAGTCCGTCCGTCTGGGCGTGGCGACAGAAACGCGTTTTCAAAATCGGACGGTCTACCAACCTGGTACTGGCTTTCCTGCCTTTCGAAAAGGCGTTTTACGACAGATTCAACGTGCCATGCCGTTTTATAGGTCACACCATGGCAGATGCCATGCCGCTGGACCCGGATAAAAACGCGGCGCGTGACGTGCTGGGTATCCCCCATGATGCCCACTGTCTGGCTCTGCTGCCGGGCAGCCGTGGCGCAGAAGTTGAGATGCTGAGCGCCGATTTCCTGAAAACGGCGCAGATCCTACGCCAGACCTATCCCGATCTTGAAGTGGTGGTGCCGCTGGTTAATGCGAAACGCCGCGAGCAGTTTGAACGCATCAAAGCGGAAGTTGCGCCGGATCTGCACATTCATCTTCTGGATGGAAAGGGCCGTGAGGCGATGGTCGCGAGCGATGCCGCTCTGCTGGCCTCCGGTACGGCCGCGCTGGAGTGTATGCTGGCGAAATGCCCGATGGTAGTGGGTTACCGCATGAAGCCCTTCACCTTCTGGCTGGCGAAACGTCTGGTGAAAACCGACTATGTCTCCTTGCCTAATTTACTCGCCGGGCGCGAGCTGGTAAAAGAGCTGCTGCAGGATGAGTGTCAGCCGCAGGCGTTAGCCGATGCGCTACTTCCGCTGCTGGCAAATGGCAAGACCAGCCATCTTATGCACGAGACGTTCCGTGAACTGCATCAGCAGATCCGCTGTAATGCCGATGAGCAAGCGGCTGAAGCGGTGCTGGAGTTAGCAAAATGATGGAATTTGTTTATCCACACACGCACCTCGTGGCGGGCGTGGATGAAGTGGGGCGGGGCCCGCTCGTCGGTGCTGTGGTTACTGCAGCGGTAATACTCGACCCTGCTCGCCCGATTGTTGGGCTGAATGATTCAAAAAAATTATCTGAAAAGCGCCGACTGGCGCTCTTTGATGAGATTCAGGAAAAGGCGCTGGCCTGGAGTCTGGGGCGCGCTGAACCGCATGAAATTGACGAGCTGAACATTCTTCATGCCACCATGCTGGCGATGCAGCGGGCGGTGGCGGGGCTGAAAATAACCCCTGAATACGTCCTGATTGACGGCAACCGTTGTCCGGCACTGCCTGTGCCTTCAATGGCGGTAGTGAAAGGGGATAGCCGGGTCCCGGAAATTAGCGCGGCGTCAATCATTGCTAAAGTGACGCGCGATGCCGAAATGGCTGCGCTGGATCTCACTTATCCCCTGTATGGTTTCGCTCAGCACAAGGGATATCCTACGCCTTTCCATCTGGAAAAGCTGGCTGAACATGGCGCCACCGAACACCACCGTCGTAGTTTTGGTCCGGTAAAACGTGCGCTGGCACGGGTGTCCTGAATCAAGACGCAAGCAATTAAGTAACGCGGAATCTGAAGATGGCTGAACCACGTTTCGTACACCTGCGGGTGCATAGCGACTACTCCATGATCGATGGGCTGGCAAAGACCGGGCCGCTGGTAAAAAAGGCGGCCGCGCTTGGCATGCCTGCGCTGGCGATCACCGATTTTACCAACCTGTGTGGCCTGGTGAAGTTCTACGGAACGGCGCATGGCGTGGGAATGAAACCTATTGTCGGCGCGGATTTTCATGTGCAAAGCGAACTGCTTGGCGATGAGATGACGCAAATCTCCGTGCTGGCGATGAACAACACGGGTTATCAGAACCTTACCCTGCTTATCTCAAAAGCCTATCAGCGCGGCTATGGCGCGCAGGGGCCGTGGATCGACAGAGACTGGCTGGCCGAGCTGAATGAAGGCCTGCTGCTGATCTCCGGCGGCCGCGTGGGTGACGTCGGCAAATGCCTGCTGCGCGGCAACAGCGCACTGGTGGACCAGTGCGTGTCGTTCTACGAAGAACATTTCCCGGATCGCTATTACCTTGAGCTGATCCGCACCGGTCGCGCGGACGAAGAGAGCTATCTGCATGCCGCCGTGGCCCTGGCGGAACAGCGCGGGCTGCCCGTTGTGGCAACCAACGATGTGCGTTTCCTGGAATCAGGCGATTTTGACGCGCACGAGATCCGCGTCGCTATTCATGACGGCTTCACGCTCGACGATCCGAAACGTCCGCGTAATTATTCCCCGCAGCAGTACATGCGCACGGAAGAGGAGATGTGTGAACTCTTCTCTGATATCCCGGAAGCGCTGGAAAACAGCGTAGAGATTGCCAAACGCTGTAACGTGACCGTGCGTCTCGGCGAGTACTTCCTGCCGCAGTTCCCGACGGGCGACATGACCACGGAAGATTTCCTGGTTGTGAAATCGAAAGAAGGGCTGGAAGAACGCCTGGAATTTCTCTTCCCGGATGAAGCGGAACGTAAAGAGAAGCGCCCACCCTACGACGAACGTCTGGATATTGAGCTGCAGGTTATCAACCAGATGGGGTTCCCCGGCTACTTCCTGATCGTGATGGAGTTTATCCAGTGGTCGAAGGATAACGGCGTGCCGGTAGGCCCGGGCCGTGGTTCCGGTGCTGGTTCGCTGGTGGCGTACGCGCTCAAAATCACTGACCTCGATCCGCTGGAGTTTGACCTGCTGTTCGAACGTTTCCTTAACCCTGAACGTGTCTCCATGCCCGACTTCGACGTCGACTTCTGCATGGAGAAACGTGACCAGGTGATTGAGCACGTTGCAGACATGTATGGCCGCGATGCGGTATCGCAGATTATTACCTTCGGTACGATGGCGGCGAAAGCGGTTATCCGCGACGTTGGCCGCGTGCTGGGGCATCCGTACGGCTTCGTCGATCGCATCTCCAAGCTGGTGCCGCCCGATCCCGGTATGACGCTGGCAAAAGCCTTTGAAGCCGAGCCGCAGCTGCCGGAAATCTACGAAGCAGATGAAGAAGTTAAAGCGCTGATCGACATGGCGCGTAAGCTCGAAGGCGTCACGCGTAACGCCGGTAAACATGCGGGCGGGGTGGTGATTGCCCCGACGAAAATTACCGATTTTGCGCCGCTCTATTGCGATGAGGCGGGCCATCACCCGGTCACACAGTTCGATAAAAACGACGTGGAATACGCCGGGCTGGTGAAGTTCGACTTCCTTGGCCTGCGCACCCTGACGATCATCGACTGGGCGCTGAAGATGATTAACCCGCGCCGCGAGAAGCAGGGGCTGGAGCCGATAGACATCGCCGCCATCCCGCTGGATGATAAAAAAAGTTTCGACATGCTGCAGCGCTCGGAGACCACCGCCGTCTTCCAGCTTGAATCCCGCGGCATGAAAGACCTGATTAAGCGCCTGCAGCCCGACTGCTTCGAAGATATGATCGCGCTGGTGGCGTTGTTCCGTCCGGGGCCGCTGCAGTCAGGGATGGTGGATAACTTTATCGACCGTAAGCACGGGCGCGAAGAGATTTCCTACCCTGACGTGCAGTGGCAGCATGAAAGCCTGAAACCGGTACTGGAGCCTACCTACGGCATCATCCTGTACCAGGAACAGGTCATGCAGATTGCCCAGGTCCTGTCGGGTTACACCCTTGGCGGCGCGGACATGCTGCGTCGTGCAATGGGTAAGAAAAAGCCTGAAGAGATGGCTAAGCAGCGTTCTATCTTTGAGGACGGGGCGAAAAAGAACGGCGTTGACGGCGAACTGGCGATGAAAATCTTCGACCTGGTGGAGAAATTCGCCGGGTACGGGTTCAACAAATCCCACTCCGCTGCCTATGCACTGGTCTCCTATCAGACGCTGTGGCTGAAGGCCCACTATCCGGCTGAGTTTATGGCGGCGGTGATGACGGCCGATATGGACAACACCGAGAAGGTGGTTGGCCTGGTCGACGAGTGCTGGCGCATGGGGCTTAAGATCCTGCCGCCGGATATCAACTCCGGGCTTTACCATTTCCACGTGAACGAGCACGGGGAGATTGTCTACGGGATCGGCGCGATCAAAGGTGTCGGTGAAGGTCCAATCGAGGCGATCATCGAGGCGCGTAACAATGGCGGTTATTTCCGCGAGCTGTTCGACCTCTGCGCCCGGACTGACACTAAAAAGCTTAACCGCCGCGTGCTCGAAAAATTGATAATGTCCGGGGCATTCGACAGGCTGGGGCCGCACCGCGCCGCGTTGATGAACTCGCTGGGCGATGCGTTGAAAGCGGCCGATCAGCACGCGAAGGCAGAAGCGATAGGCCAGGCAGATATGTTTGGCGTTCTGGCAGAAGAGCCAGAGCAGATTGAGCAGTCGTATTCCAACTGCCAGCCCTGGCCAGAACAGGTGGTGCTGGATGGCGAGCGTGAAACGTTAGGCTTGTACCTGACGGGGCACCCGATCAACCAGTACATTAAAGAAATTGAGCGCTATGTCGGAGGCAACAGGCTAAAAGACATGCATCCGACAGATCGTGGTAAAATCACCACGGCTGCGGGGCTCGTGATTGCTGCAAGGGTAATGGTCACCAAGCGCGGCAATCGTATTGGCATCTGTACATTGGATGACCGTTCCGGGCGTCTGGAGGTGATGTTGTTCACCGACGCGCTGGATAAATACCAGCAATTGCTGGAAAAAGACCGCATACTTATCGTCAGCGGACAGGTCAGCTTTGATGACTTCAGTGGGGGGCTTAAAATGACCGCCCGCGAAGTGATGGATATTGACGAAGCCCGTGAAAAATATGCTCGCGGGCTTGCTATCTCGCTGACGGACAGGCAAATTGATGACCAGCTTTTAAACCGACTCCGTCAGTCTCTGGAACCCCACCGCTCGGGGACAATTCCAGTACATCTCTACTATCAGAGGGCGGATGCACGCGCGCGGTTGCGCTTTGGTGCAGCGTGGCGTGTCTCTCCGAGCGATCGTTTACTGAACGATCTCCGTGGCCTCATTGGTTCGGAGCAGGTGGAACTGGAGTTTGACTAATACAGGAATACTATGAGTCTGAATTTCCTTGATTTCGAACAGCCGATTGCAGAGCTGGAAGCGAAAATCGATTCTCTGACAGCCGTAAGCCGTCAGGATGAAAAACTGGATATAAACATCGACGAGGAAGTGCATCGTCTGCGCGAAAAAAGCGTAGAGCTGACGCGCAAAATCTTCGCCGATCTTGGCGCATGGCAGATTGCCCAGCTGGCGCGTCATCCTCAGCGCCCGTACACCCTGGATTATGTCCGCCTGGCGTTTGATGAATTTGACGAACTGGCAGGCGATCGCGCTTACGCAGACGATAAAGCTATCGTCGGCGGGATTGCGCGTCTCGACGGGCGTCCGGTGATGATCATTGGTCATCAAAAAGGTCGCGAAACCAAAGAGAAAATCCGTCGTAACTTTGGTATGCCTGCTCCAGAAGGCTACCGTAAGGCCCTGCGTCTGATGGAGATGGCTGAGCGTTTTAATATGCCTATCATCACCTTCATCGACACCCCGGGGGCATACCCGGGTGTTGGCGCGGAAGAGCGCGGTCAGTCTGAAGCCATCGCACGCAACCTGCGTGAGATGTCTCGCCTGCGTGTACCGGTCATCTGCACCGTTATCGGTGAAGGGGGTTCTGGTGGTGCGCTGGCGATTGGCGTGGGCGATAAAGTGAATATGCTGCAGTACAGCACCTATTCCGTTATCTCCCCGGAAGGCTGTGCGTCCATTCTGTGGAAAAGCGCTGATAAAGCGCCGCTGGCAGCAGAAGCGATGGGCATCATTGCCCCGCGTCTGAAAGAGCTGAAGCTTATCGACTCCGTGATCCCAGAGCCGCTGGGCGGTGCGCACCGTAAGCCTGAAGCGATGGCCGCGTCCCTGAAAGCACAGCTGCTGGCCGATCTGGCCGATCTGGACGTGCTGAGCAAAGAAGAGTTGCTCGACCGTCGTTACCAGCGTCTGATGACCTACGGTTACGCGTAAGCGCGACATTTATCTGAAAAGCCGCACAGTGTTGCGGCTTTTTTTATACCTGCGGTTTAGCCGGGCTATGCTTACCTAATGTTTTTCAAGGAGGTAGCCCGTGAATATCATTGCCATTATGGGGCCGCACGGCGTCTTTTATAAAGACGAGCCCATCAAGGAGCTGGAGCAAGCCCTGCAGTCCCGCGGATACCAGCTTATCTGGCCGCATAACAGTGCGGATTTGCTGAAGTTCATTGAACATAACCCGCGCATCTGCGGCGTCATTTTTGACTGGGACGAATACGACCTGGAGCTGTGCAGCGACATCAACAGGTTGAACGAGTATCTTCCGCTGTACGCCTTTATCAATACGCATTCGACAATGGACGTCAGCGCCCACGATATGCGCATGGCGCTGTGGTTCTTTGAATACTCGCTTGGCGTGGCGGAAGACATTGCCACCCGCATTCAGCAGTACACGGGAGAGTATCTCGATAACATCACCCCGCCGTTTACCCGCGCGCTTTTTACCTACGTGAAAGAAGGCAAATATACCTTCTGTACGCCGGGGCATATGGCGGGCACGGCGTATCAGAAAAGCCCGGTCGGCTGCCTGTTCTATGATTTCTTCGGCGGCAACACGCTTAAAGCGGATGTATCGATTTCGGTCACCGAGCTGGGCTCTTTGCTCGACCACACCGGCCCGCATCTGGAAGCCGAAGAGTATATCGCCCGCACGTTTGGTGCCGAGCAGAGCTATATGGTGACCAACGGTACCTCGACATCAAATAAAATCGTCGGGATGTACGCGGCCCCAGCCGGAAGCACGCTGCTCATCGACCGTAACTGCCATAAATCTCTGGCGCATTTGCTGATGATGAGCGATGTGGTGCCGATCTGGCTGTCGCCGACGCGCAACGCGCTCGGCATTCTGGGTGGTATTCCGCGCCGTGAGTTTACGCATGCGGCGATTGAAACCAAAGTGGCGTCCGTCCCGCAGGCAAGCTGGCCGATCCACGCGGTGATCACCAACTCCACCTATGACGGTCTGCTCTACAACACCAACTGGATCAAGCAGACCCTGGACGTGCCGTCGATCCACTTTGACTCCGCGTGGGTGCCGTACACCAATTTCCACCCGATTTACGAAGGGAAAAGCGGGATGAGCGGCGAGCGGGTGCCGGGCAAAGTGTTTTTCGAAACGCAGTCGACGCACAAGATGCTGGCGGCGTTTTCTCAGGCCTCGCTGATCCACATTAAAGGCGAATACGACGAGGACACCTTCAACGAAGCCTTTATGATGCACACCACCACCTCGCCAAGTTATCCGCTGGTGGCCTCGATTGAAACGGCGGCGGCGATGCTGCGGGGTAATCCCGGCAAGCGTCTCATCAATCGTTCAGTGGAACGGGCGCTGCATTTCCGCAAAGAAGTTCAGCGGCTAAAAGATGAAGCGGACGGCTGGTTCTTCGACATCTGGCAGCCTGAACAGATTGATGAGGCAGAATGCTGGCAGGTCGCGCCCGGCGAAAGCTGGCACGGCTTTCGGGATGCCGACCCGGACCATATGTTCCTCGATCCGGTGAAAGTGACGATCCTGACACCGGGTATGGACGAGAAGGGGGTGATGAGCGATGAAGGGATCCCCGCCGCGCTGGTGGCGAAGTTCCTCGATGAGCGTGGCGTCGTGGTGGAGAAAACCGGGCCGTACAACCTGCTGTTCCTGTTCAGCATCGGGATCGATAAAACCCGCGCAATGGGGCTGCTGCGTGGTCTGATGGAGTTTAAACGCGCCTACGATCTGAACCTGCGGGTGAAGAATATGCTGCCGGATCTTTATGCGGAAGATCCTGATTTCTATCGCAACATGCGCATTCAGGATTTGGCGCAGGGGATCCACAAATTGATCCGCCAGCACGATCTGCCGCGTCTGATGCTGCAGGCGTTCGACGTTCTGCCTGAAATGAAGCTGACGCCGCACAAGGCCTGGCAGCATCAGGTGAAAGGCGAGGTAGAGACCGTCGAGCTGGAAAACCTGGTCGGGCGCGTGTCGGCCAATATGATCCTGCCGTATCCGCCGGGCGTGCCGCTGCTGATGCCGGGTGAGATGATTGTCGAAGAGAGCCGGGCGGTTCTCGATTTCCTGCTGATGCTGTGTTCGGTTGGGCGACACTACCCTGGTTTTGAGACCGACATTCACGGTGCCAAACGGGATGAAAACGGCGTGTACTGGGTACGGGTCCTAAAATGAAGCTGGCCGCTTGCCAGGCGCAGGTTCCCGGTTGTAACGTTCAGGCATCATGAAAAGGAGAAGCTATGCTGGGTTTAAAACAGGTTCACCATATTGCGATCATTGCCACCGATTACGCGCAAAGTAAGGCTTTCTATTGTGACATTCTCGGCTTTGAGCTGTTAAGCGAGGCGTACCGTGAAGAGCGTGATTCCTGGAAAGGCGATTTGGCGTTAAACGGCCAGTATGTCATTGAGCTGTTCTCCTTTCCTTTCCCGCCTGCGCGTCCTTCTCGTCCGGAAGCCTGTGGCCTGCGCCATCTTGCTTTCAGCGTAGAGGACATTGATAGCGCGGTGATGCATCTGGAGGCGCACGGTGTGGCATGCGAAGCCATACGTGTCGATCCGTTTACCGGTAAACGTTTCACCTTTTTCAACGACCCGGACGGTCTGCCGCTGGAGCTTTACCAGCAGTAAACGCCGGTATGTGTGATAATGCCCGACCAGTTCGGGCATTTTTTTACGTGTAATTGCTTATGATCTCATCTGATATTGCGCAAGCCGTTTCGCCGTACCGCCAGCTGCTGGTGGGGTTTAGCGGTGGGCTGGATTCCACGGTGTTACTTCATCGCCTGATGCACTGGCGCGATCGAGAGCCCGACGTTCAGATTCGGGCTATTCATGTTCATCATGGGTTGAGTCCTTATGCAGATGAGTGGGTTGCGCACTGCGACGCCCTGTGCGCGGCGTGGGGGATCCCGCTGCACGTGGAGCGTGTCGTACTCGAAAATGAAGGGCTGGGCATTGAGGCGCAGGCGCGTAAAGCCCGCTATGCCGCGTTTGCCCGCGCGTTAAAGCCCGGCGAGGCGCTGGTGACGGCGCAACACCTTGATGATCAGTGTGAGACATTCCTGCTGGCGCTCAAGCGGGGGAGTGGCCCGGCAGGGCTATCCGCCATGCCTGAGCGTACCGCGTTTGACGGCACAGAATTACTTCGCCCTCTGCTGGGCGAAACGCGCGCGTCTCTTGAAACCTGGGCGCAGCAGCATCAGCTGAGCTGGATTGAAGATGAGAGCAATCAGGACGACAGCTACGATCGCAATTTCCTGCGTCTGCACGTCTTGCCGCTGTTGACGCAGCGATGGGGGCACTTTGCTGAAGCAACCGCCCGCAGCGCAGCACTCTGCGCTGAGCAGGAAACGCTGCTGGATGAGTTGCTGAGCGACGCGCTATCCGACCTGACATCCGGTGACGGGGCGCTGGCGATTACGCCGCTTGAGTCGATGACCCCAGTGCGGCGCGCGGCGCTTCTGCGCCGCTGGCTGGCCATGCACAATGCGGCTATGCCGTCGCGCGCCATGCTACACCGTATTTGGGAGGAGGTTGCTCAGGCGCGGGAAGATGCCGCCCCGTGTGTGTATCTCAATGGCTTTGAGGTCAGGCGCTACAAAGGCCGGCTGTGGTGGGTAAAATCCACCCCTTCGCTTACCGATGTGGTGCTGGCCTGGCCGTCACCCCATGACGCGCTGGAACTGCCTTATCAGAGGGGAACCGTTTCGTTGACCGCGTCGGGCCACGTGCGGCTACCCAATGCCGATGAACCTGTTACCGTGCGCTTTAAGGCCAGCGGTGTGCTGCACATTGTCGGGCGCAACGGCGGGCGTAAGCTGAAGAAAATCTGGCAGGAGAACAACGTGCCGCCCTGGCTGCGCGATACCACACCGCTACTGTTTTACGGCGAGACGTTGATTGCGGCGGCGGGCGTATTCGTGACGAAAG
The DNA here is from genome assembly GCF_029967835.1 of Enterobacter sp. V87_3. Lineage (NCBI taxonomy): Bacteria > Pseudomonadati > Pseudomonadota > Gammaproteobacteria > Enterobacterales > Enterobacteriaceae > Enterobacter > Enterobacter sp. V87_3. Next base: position 201,902 of record NZ_JASCAM010000011.1, read on the forward strand.
ACGGGTGGGCAGAAGAGGGGGGTGGTTTTCAGTGGACGGTGTAACGGGCAGCGGGGCTGCCCGTTAATGTTCATCAGGATTCGCTCACCACAACGGTGCCTATTTCCGGGTGACTGAAGCTGGCGATTTTATCCAGGCGAAGCTCGCGCGTCGCGCCGGCATCTTCCACTACCAGGTATTCCACGTTCTTACGTGAAACCAGGTCGCTGGCTTTCGCCTTCAGCACTTCGCCATCTTTGAGTTCCAGCGTCAGTATTAAATGATGCTGGCAGGCGAGTTCGAGGTTGTCATAGTCATCACAATTGATGGGTTGATAAGTTTCATTCATCGACATAATCGCTCACCAGTAGATTCGCTGCAGCATACGCTGCTTTTTCCCTGACCGATTCTGAAAGACTCTCATCAGAGGCCACTTCATTTAGCACTTTGAGTACACAACCCAACGCATCCGGGATATAGCCCAGATCGCCGCTGGCAATTTCCGCATACCGTTTGCGAATTAGCTCACAATAATTGTTCACATCCCCTCCTGCCAGCGCACTGGCTTACTGTGAGATAACATTAAGCCTACGAAGATAAACTCGGTTTAGCAAGGTGACTATACCATACTCATTTAAGCAATATCAGAGCCTTGATAGCGGCCTGTTCATCACCTCGTAACAGCCTTTTGCCGCTATTTTCGCTACACTGTGCGCCTTATACGAAAGGAGTTCTCTCATGGCGCTGAAAGCGACAATTTATAAAGCTGTGGTTAACGTGGCGGATCTCGACCGCAACCAGTTTCTGGATGCGTCACTGACGCTGGCGCGTCATCCGTCTGAAACCCAGGAGCGCATGATGCTTCGCCTGCTGGCGTGGGTGAAGTATGCTGATGACCGTTTGCAATTTACCCGTGGCCTAAGCGCGGAAGATGAACCAGAAGCCTGGCTGCGCAACGATCATCTGGGCATTGATTTGTGGATCGAACTCGGTCTGCCGGATGAACGTCGGATAAAAAAAGCGTGTACGCAGTCAGCGGAAGTGGCGTTATTTGCGTATAATCAACGTGCTGCGGAGATTTGGTGGCAGCAGAACAAGAAAAAATGTGCGCAGTTTGCCAATCTCACCGTCTGGTATCTGGATGACGAGCAGCTGGCGCAGCTGAGCGCGTTCGCCAGCAGGACCATGGTGTTGCAGGCAACTATTCAGGATGGTGCGATCTGGCTCTCTGATTCTCAGAATAATCTGGAAATCCATTTAACCGCGTGGCAACCAGCGTCATGATTGATTTGTCCCGAAACGTCAGCATTCCTGATAACGAGCTGGAGATCACGGCGATCCGCGCGCAGGGCGCGGGCGGACAGCATGTTAACAAGGCTTCAACCGCTATCCATTTGCGCTTTGACATTCGGGCCTCCAGCCTGCCAGAGTATTACAAAGAACGTTTGCTTGCCGCCAGCCATCATCTGATTACCAGCGATGGCGTGATAATTATCAAAGCGCAGGAATATCGCAGTCAGGAACTGAACCGCGAAGCGGCGCTTTCCCGGCTGGTGGCCGTCATAAAAGAGTTAACCGCAGAGCAAAAAAGCCGTCGGGCTACGCGACCAACCCGCGCGTCGAAAGAGCGCCGGTTATCAACGAAGTCGCAAAAATCCTCGGTAAAAGCACTACGCGGAAAAGTTCGTCGCCCTGTGGAGTGACGAAAAGGAACACACTTTTCATAAGGGATCCATCGTGAAAAAAGCACTATTTTCAGCATTAGCCGTCAGCACGCTGTTCGCACTCTTCGGGTGTAACAACCGTTCGGAAACGCAGGCCTTGCAGGCCGCGCCTACTGAAGCGTTAAAACCGATGCAGCAGAGCTGGCGCGGCGTACTGCCGTGTGCGGATTGCGAAGGAATCGAAACCACGCTCTTCCTGGAAAAAGATGGCACCTGGGTCATGAACCAGCGCTATCAGGGCGCAAAGGAGCCATCTTCTTTTGCGAGCTACGGAAAATGGGCACGTACCGCCGAGAAGCTGGTGCTGACCGATACCACGGGTGATAAAACCTATTTCCGCGCTAAAGGTGAGGGGATGGAGATGCTCGATCGCGAGGGCAACCCGATTGAGTCGCAATTTAATTACACGCTCGCGCCGGTGAAAGCGGCGCTGCCTGCTACGCCAATGGCGATGCGGGGAATGTACTTCTATATGGCGGATGCGGCGATCTTCACCGACTGCGCCACCGTTAAGAAAGTCAGCGTGGCAAACAATGCTCAGCTGGAGCGGGATTATGCCGTCGCGCGCGGGAATGACAGTAAGCCGGTTTTACTGACGGTTGACGGTCACTTTACGGTGGAGCCTAACCCGGATAGCGGTGAGATGGTGAAAACGCTGGTGGTTGATAAAGACGCGAGCTTTGCTGCGGGTAAAGACTGTAGCAGTAAATAGCGTCTTCGTGAGCCAATAAAAAACCCCGCCTGAGCGGGGTTTTTGTTTTTTAGCCTTTGATGGCTTTCATCAGGTAATCAAGGATGTCGCCGGTCTTGATCATCTGTTTTTCGCCGCTACGACGGTATTTGTATTCGATTTCGTCGCTGTCGAGGTTACGATCGCCAATAACGATGGTGTGCGGAATGCCGATCAGTTCCATATCGGCGAACATCACGCCCGGACGCTCTTTACGGTCGTCCATCAGCACGTCAACGCCCTGCGCGCGCAGCTCAGCGTACAGCTTCTCGGCCAGCTCCTGAACGCGGTAAGACTTGTGCATGTTCATTGGCAGGATGGCTACCTGGAACGGCGCAATGTTGTCCGGCCAGACGATACCGCGCTCGTCGAAGTTCTGCTCGATAGCGGCGGCAACCACGCGCGTGACCCCGATACCGTAGCAACCCATGGTCAGCACCTGGTTACGACCGTCTTCGCCCTGAACAGCCGCATTCATGGCGCGGGAGTACTTATCGCCCAGCTGGAAGATATGGCCCACTTCGATACCGCGTTTAATCATCAGCGTACCCTGGCCGTCCGGGCTTGGATCGCCCGCCACCACGTTACGGATGTCCGCAACTTCTGGTGTTGCGACGTCGCGATCCCAGTTAATGCCAAAGTAGTGCTTGCCGTCGATGTTGGCACCTGCAGAGAAGTCGCTCATTGCAGCAACCGTACGGTCAACAACCACGGGAACGGGCATATTTACTGGACCCAGCGAGCCAGGACCGGCGTTCACGACGGCACGGATTTCCGCTTCCGTAGCAAACGTCAGCGGGCTGGCAACCTGTGGCAGTTTTTCTGCTTTCACTTCGTTCAGCTCGTGATCGCCGCGCACCAGAAGGGCAACCAGCGGGTATGCGCTGCCTTCGGCCGATTTAACCAGCAGCGTTTTAACCGTTTTCTCAATCGGCAGATTGAACTGCTCAACCAGCTCGGCGATGGTTTTGGCGTTCGGCGTATCAACCAGCGTCATCTCTTCGGTTGCGGCGGCGCGTGGCGCTTTTGGTGCCAGAGCTTCTGCAAACTCGATGTTAGCGGCGTAATCAGAGGAGTCAGAGAAGATCACATCGTCTTCGCCGCTCTGCGCCAGAACCTGGAACTCGTGGGATGCGCTACCGCCGATTGAACCGGTATCAGCCTGTACAGCACGGAAATCCAGACCCATACGGGAGAAGATTTTGCTGTAAGCCTCATACATTTTGTCGTAGGTCTCCTGCAGAGATCCCTGAGAGGTGTGGAAAGAGTAAGCATCTTTCATCAGGAATTCGCGGGAGCGCATAACGCCAAAACGTGGACGCACTTCGTCACGGAACTTGGTCTGGATCTGGAAGAAGTTCAACGGCAGCTGCTTGTAAGAGCTCAGCTCGTTGCGGATCAGATCGGTAATGACCTCTTCATGCGTTGGACCGAGAACAAACGGACGATCGCCGCGATCGGCAATACGCAGCAGTTCGGGACCGTACTGCTCCCAGCGACCACTCTCCTGCCACAGTTCAGAGGGCTGAACCACGGGCATTAACACCTCGATTGCACCGGCGTTGTTCATCTCTTCACGCACGATGTTTTCGACTTTTTTCAGGACGCGCACGCCGGTCGGCAACCAGGTGTACAACCCGGAGGCCAGCTTGCGGATCATCCCGGCGCGCAGCATCAGCTGGTGGCTGATCACCTCGGCGTCGGCAGGTGTCTCCTTCAGAGTGGAGAGCAGATATTGGCTAGTACGCATGTTGTTACGGTTCCATTTCGACTATTGGAACAGGCTGAAACGCCAGCCTGACACAAAAAAAGTGGTTTAGTTTACCAGTGTGGCAAAGATGCCAAAAGAGAGGAGATTAAAATTACCTGGGTTCCAGGGCAAACACTTCAAAACCGGCCTCGGTGACGCGCCAGCGAACGTTAAAATCCAGCAGCCAGACGGCGTACGTTTTCCCTGACTCCTCTTCTTTGCGGTAGGCGGGACGGGGGTCCTGAGCCAGCACTTCCGTGATAAAGTCCCGCAGACGAGGATAGCGTTTTTCAAGCTGATTGAGCGTGTCCGTCAACGCCGGTGTGAAAGAGACGGGCATGTCCGCATGAGGCGCGTCCTGTGCATAGCTCGCACGGGCCTCCGGCAGGGCCTCAGCAAAAGGCAGATACGGCTTGATGTCGATAACCGGTGTGCCATCCACCAGGTCGAGACTGCCTAACGCCAGTATCACCCGATCCTTTTCACAGCGTATGCCTTTCAGTTCGACCAGCGACATGCCAACCGGGTTTGGACGGAAGGTTGAGCGGGTCGCGAACACGCCCATTCTCGCATTTCCGCCCAGACGAGGAGGGCGAACGGTAGGACGCCAGCCGCCATCCATTGTCTGGTGAAAGACAAAGACAACCCACAGGTGGCTGAACGCCTCAAGTCCGCGTACCGCATCGGCCTGATTATAAGGCGCGATTAAGTGAAGCTCGCCGCTGCCGCTGGTCACCAGACCAGGCTGGCGCGGGACGGCGAACTTCTCTTTATAGGGGGAGCGGATAACGCCTATCTGCTCGAACTGAAACGAACTCATTTCGCCGTAATGTTCAGCGCAGAACCGATGCAAACCGCCTGACGGTAGCAGCCTGGCGTACCGCTGGTCACTTCACAGCTGTGCAGCAGCACCGCGTTGGCTTTCATTTTTGACGCGTTAATCTGCATACGTTTACGAGCTGTCGGGATATTCGGTGGAGAGTCCTGGTTCGTTGCCTGGCAGGATTCGCCGCTGACTTCACCCAGCTCACGGAATGGTTTTCCGACGAGATCGTCTGCTTTGGTAATAATGCGAACCGGGGCAGGTCGAGGGGCTTTTGGTTTCGCTGGCTCCGCTTTTGGCGGGGTTGCAGTGCTTTGAACAGGTTCAACAGGAGATCTGCTTAGCATAGAACAGCCGCTCAGCATGAGTGCTAAAAGACAGATCGGTAAAGCACGCATAATAGTTCCTCAGTGGATAATCAAAACGTCAGATATTGAATCAGTTGCCCGCACAAATGACAAGACGGGCATAAGCCCGTCTTGATGATATTACACTGAAGTCAGATTACCAGCCTTTAACAGCGCCGCCGTTAAACACTTTATTCGCTTCCTGGTAAACTTCTTCTGACTGGTATGCCTGCACGAATTTCTTCACGTTTTCCGCGTCTTTGTTATCTTCACGGGTAACGATCAGGTTAACGTACGGGGAGTCTTTGTCTTCAACAAAGATACCGTCTTTCGCTGGCGTCAGGCCAATCTGGCTGGCGTAGGTGGTGTTGATCACGGCCAGCGCAATCTGCGCATCGTCCAGTGAACGCGGCAGCTGAGGGGCTTCCAGCTCAACCAGTTTCAGATTTTTCGGATTCTCGGTCACGTCCAGTACGGTCGGCAGCAGACCTACACCCTCTTTCAGTTTGATCAGACCCACTTTTTGAAGCAGCAGCAGGGAACGGCCAAGGTTGGTTGGATCGTTTGGAATGGCCACCTGAGAGCCTGGCTGCAGTTCGTCCAGCGATTTAATCTTCTTGGAGTAACCGGCAATCGGGTAAACAAAAGTATTGCCCGCTGCAACCAGCTTGTAGCCACGGTCTTTGATCTGCTGATCCAGGTACGGTTTGTGCTGGAAGGCGTTGGCGTCGATATCGCCTTTGCTCAGCGCTTCGTTTGGCAGAACGTAATCGTTGAAGGTCACCAGCTCAACGTCCAGGCCATATTTCTCTTTCGCCACTTTCTGGGCGGCTTCTGCAACCTGCTGCTCAGCACCGACAATAACGCCCACTTTAATGTGGTTTGGATCTTTTTCGTCCTGACCGCAACCCACCAGTGCCAGAGAGCCAATTAGCGCGCCAACCGCTGCAAAGGTCTTTAATTTAAACGCCATGTTTTATCCTTAACTCATCGAGTTTGTGTTGTGTGTAACGTTATTTATGCGTAACAGCCCGGACGATGCGATCGCCAGAGAACTGAATTAAATAAACCAGAACAACCAGCAATACCAGAACGGTATTCATTACGGTAGCGTTATAACCAATATAACCGTACTGGTAGCCAATCTGGCCTAAACCGCCGGCACCGACTGCACCACCCATCGCAGAATAGCCCACCAGGGTAATCAGCGTAATGGTGGCTGCGTTTACCAGGCCCGGCAATGCTTCAGGCAGCAGGACTTTACGTACGATCTGCATTGGCGTGGCACCCATTGCGCGGGACGCTTCAATCAGGCCCGTTGGGATTTCAAGCAGGGCGTTTTCCACCATTCGGGCGATAAACGGTGCCGCACCGACGGTCAATGGCACGATAGCCGCCTGCAGACCGATAGAGGTGCCGACGATCACGCGGGTAAACGGAATCATCCAGACCAGCAGAATGATGAACGGGATAGAACGGAAGATGTTCACTAATGCGGAGAGCGTACGGTAGAGCTTCGCGTTCTCAATGATTTGCCCCGGGCGCGTCACGTACAGCAGCACGCCGACCGGCAGGCCAATCACAAAGCCAAAGAAACCCGATACGAAGGTCATTGCCAGCGTTTCCCAAACGCCGCGAACCAGCAGCCAAATCATCGGCTCAGACATAACCCAGTACCTCTACTTTTACATGATGTTCTTGCAGCCAGGCAATTGCCGCCTGGGTTTCTTCCTGTGTGCCGTGCATTTCCGTCAGCATGATGCCGAACTTCACGCCACCGGCGTAATCCATCTGCGCGCTGATAATGTTGTTATTCACGTTGAAGCGGCGCGCGGTTTCTGACAGCAGCGGCGCATCGACCGACTGGCCGGTAAACTCCATGCGCAGCATCGGGACGCTGTCAGGCGTTGCGTCTGTTTTCAAACGTTCCAGATAATCTTCGGGAATATCCAGATGCAGCGTTGACTGGATAAACTGCTGCGCCAGCGGCGTTTTCGGGTGAGAGAACACTTCGCTCACCGTATCCTGCTCAATCAATTCACCATTGCTGATCACTGCCACACAATCACAGATGCGTTTCACCACATCCATCTCGTGCGTAATAAGAAGGATGGTCAGCCCCAGACGACGGTTGATGTCTTTCAGGAGTTCGAGAATCGAACGGGTCGTGGCCGGGTCTAATGCGCTGGTGGCTTCATCGCACAGCAGCACTTTTGGGTTGCTTGCCAGGGCACGGGCAATGGCGACGCGCTGCTTTTGACCGCCGGACAGGTTAGCCGGATAGCTATCATGTTTATCGCCTAGACCTACGAGGTCGAGCAGCTCGGTCACGCGACGCTTCACTTCTTCTTTAGGCGTATTGTCCAGCTCCAGCGGCAATGCGACGTTGCCAAAAACGGTGCGGGAGGCCAACAGATTAAAGTGCTGGAAGATCATGCCGATCTGGCGGCGTGCTTTAGTGAGTTCTTTCTCTGAGAGCGCGGTAAGTTCCTGACCGCCAACTTCTACATTGCCCTGGGTTGGGCGTTCAAGCAGGTTAACACAACGGATCAGCGTACTTTTACCTGCACCCGATGCGCCAATGACGCCATAAATTTGACCAGCAGGAACATGCAGGCTGACGTTGTTCAGCGCCTGAATGGTCCGGTTCCCCTGCTGGAACACTTTGGTGATATTGGAAAGTTTAATCATTAGATTATTTTTATCGTATGTAAGTTAGCCGTGGCATTTTGTTCTGCCAGATACGGGTGATGACCGTAAACAAAACGGATGTTAAGGCATCCAGACGTCTAAATCAATCCAACTCTGTGCGATGAGCACTTTATTGCGCTGCGATTCATGAGATACTAGCCGAACATGCCTTTTTCAGGAGCAAACCGGTGGCAAAATCAGTACCCGCAATTTTTCTCGATCGTGATGGCACCATTAATGTGGATCACGGTTACGTTCATGAGATTGATGAGTTCGAGTTTATCGAGGGCGTAATAGAGGCCATGCGCCAGCTGAAAGAGATGGGCTATGCGCTGGTGGTTGTCACCAACCAGTCTGGCATTGCGCGTGGAAAATTTACCGAAGCACAGTTCGAGACGTTAACAGAATGGATGGACTGGTCGCTGGCGGACCGGGGCGTTGACCTTGATGGTATCTACTATTGTCCGCATCATCCCCAGGGAACTGTAGAAGAGTATCGTCAGACGTGTGATTGCCGTAAGCCGCACCCGGGGATGTGTATCTCTGCGCAGGAATTTCTGAATATCGATATGGCCGCCTCTTATATGGTGGGCGACAAGCTGGAAGATATGCAGGCGGCAACGGCGGCGGGTGTGGGGACCAAAATATTAGTGCGCACCGGCAAACCTGTTACCCCCGAAGCAGAAAACGCAGCCGACTGGGTAATTAATAGTCTGGCCGAGCTGCCAAAAGAGATAAAAAAGCATCAGAAATAGGCTTTTTGGCGAAAAGGTGAGCGGTTGAAATAAAAATGCATTTTTCCGCTTGTCATTCCACGGCGGCTCCCTATAATGCGCCTCCATCGACACGGCAGATGTGAATCACTTCACACAACAACCGGTCGGTTGAAGAGAAAAAATCCTGAGATTCAGGGTTGACTCTGAAAGAGGAAGGCGTAATATACGCCACCTCGCAACGGTGAGCGAAAGCCGCGTTGCACTGCTCTTTAACAATTTATCAGACAATCTGTGTGGGCACTCAAAGTGACATGGATTCTTAATGTCTCCGGACAATAAATGAATACCAAGTCTCTGAGTGAACATACGTAATTCATTACGAAGTTTAATTCACGAGCATCAAACTTAAATTGAAGAGTTTGATCATGGCTCAGATTGAACGCTGGCGGCAGGCCTAACACATGCAAGTCGAGCGGTAACACAGAGAGCTTGCTCTCGGGTGACGAGCGGCGGACGGGTGAGTAATGTCTGGGAAACTGCCTGATGGAGGGGGATAACTACTG